>NZ_AXCW01000095.1 GCF_000603945.1 Actinotalea ferrariae CF5-4
TCACGTCAGCCTGACGCACAGGGATCCCACTCCTCGAGGTTCCCCGTCGCGACTGTGTAGTGGGCGAGCAGCAGTGCGTACTCCGCTGCGGCGATGGCGCCTGCCTCGTCGGCCTGGTTCATCTCGGGAGGCCGGACCGGTGCGATGACGGGTTCGGCGGTGGGGACGGGAGTAGCTGTCGGCGCGGCTGTCTCGGTGCGCTCGGCTGTGGGGCTGGCGGCCGGTTCGGGTTGGTCGGCCCCGGTGGTGCAGCCGGTCAGGGCAAGGAGTCCGGCCAGTAGTGCGAGCCGACCTCGTCCTGGTCGGTGCGCGCGCGGACCACTGTGAAACGCCCCCTGTCTCATGCGCTCGGACCTTAGCGGGACGCGTGCTCGCTGCGAAGGGGCTTTCCACAGCGGTGCCGCGGGCGGCTCGAGGGCCGCGGGCAGGCGGTCAGGTCGTGTCGGTGGCCTGTGATGGGATCGTCGCCGTGCCGCTGACCCTCCTCCCGCCGCCGCCCGCGCCGCGGTCACCCGTGCTGGACGATGTGCAGCGCGTGGTGCTCGCGCACCGGGGCCCGGCCCTCCTGGTCCGCGGGGCGGCGGGCAGCGGGAAGACGTCGACGGCGCTCGCCCTGGCGGCGGACCGGGTGTCGTCCGGTGCGCTTGCCCCGGAGGACGTGCTGCTCATCGCGCCGACCCGTCGGGCGGCGGCGCGCCTGCGTGACCAGCTGTCGGCACGGCTGGCACGGACCACCGGACAACCGGTCGTCCGGACCGCCCCGTCGGCGGCCTTCTCGATCCTGCGGGCCCGGGCCGCCCTGCTCGGCGAGCCGCCGCCGGCGCTGATCACCGGTCCGGAGCAGGACCAGGTGCTCGCCGACCTGCTGGAGGGCCACGCTGCGGGTGAGGGGGCGGCGGTCCGGTGGCCGCCGTCGGTCCCGGCGGAGGCGCTGGGAGTGCGTGCCTTCCGCGACGAGCTGCGTGACCTGCTGATGCGTGCCGCTGAGCGAGGGCTCCGACCGGAGGACCTCGAGCGCCTCGGTCGGCGCCACGGCAGGCCCGAGTGGGTGGCCGCCGCGACCGTCTACGCCGAGTACCTGGCCGTGACGCGCCTGAGGACGGGCACACCGGACCTCGGGAGTCGATTCGACCCGGCCGTCGTCGTGGACGAGGCGGCGGAAGCCCTGCGTGCGTGGGAGTCGGAGGTCCCCGCGTCCGCCCGTCCTCGCTGGTCCCTCGTCGTCGTCGACGACTACCAGGAGGCGACGGCGGCGACCGCCCGACTGCTGCACGCCGTGGTGGAGGACGGGGCGGACCTCGTCCTGCTGGCCGACCCGGACAGCGCCGTCCAGACCTTCCGGGGCGCCACGCCCGGGCTGGTCGACCGGGCGTCCATCGGTCCGGTCGCCAGTGAGCTCGGGGCGTTCGCGGCGGAGGAGCTGACGCTGCCCTACGTCCACCGGCACGGTGCCGCCGTGCGTGCGGCGGTCGGCGCCGTCACCCGGCACATCCACGGACCCGACCGCGCCACCCGGTCGGCCTCGGCTCCCGACGACCGGCCGCCCGGCGAGGTCCGGGTCGCGCTGCTGCGGTCCCCGGCGCAGGAGGCCGCCTACGTCGCCTACCTCCTCCGGTCCGCCCGGCTCCACGACGACCTCCCGTGGAACCGGATGGCCGTCGTCGTGCGCTCCGGTGCCCAGGTCGGGGAGCTGCGTCGCGCCCTGCTGGGTGCCCAGGTCCCCGTGACGGTGACCGGCAGCGACGTGCCGTTGCGCGCCGAGCCTGCCGTCCGACCCCTGCTGCTCGCGGCGTCGTGCGCCGTCGCCGAGACGGCGCCCGCCGCGGAGGACGTCGCAGCGCTCCTCACCTCGCCGATCGGCGGGCTGGACTCCGTCGGGCTCCGCCGGCTGAGGCGGACGCTGCGGGCTGAGGAGGTCGCACTGGGAGGTGGGCGGGCCAGCGACGCCCTGCTGGCGGAGCTGCTCACCGACGCCGACCGTGTGGACGCCCTGCCGCCTGCGGTGCGTCGTCCCGTGCGACGGGTCGTCGACGTCCTCCAGGCAGGCGCCGGTGCGGCACGGTCGCCCGGGGCCACGGTGCTGGACGTGCTGTGGGCCGTGTGGGAGACCTGCGGCTCGGCCGAGCCCTGGCGGCGCACGGCGCTGGCGGGCGGCCCGGGCGGGGCACGCGCTGACCGTGACCTCGACGCCGTGCTGGCGCTCTTCAAGGCGGCGGAGCAGTTCGTCGACCGCCTCCCGCAGGCGCCCGTCACCGCGTTCCTCGACCACCTGCAGGCGCAGGATTTGCCCGCCGACACGTTGGCAGCTCAGGGCGACGCCACCCAGGCGGTGTCGCTGCTGACCGCCGCAGGTGCCGCCGGCGGGGAGTGGGACCTCGTGGTCGTGGCCGGCGTCCAGGAGGGGACGTGGCCGGACCTGCGCCTGCGTGACTCGATGCTCGGCGCCCAGCAGCTCGTGGACGTCCTGGCCGGCCGTGCGACACCAGGCACCCACGACGCCACCGCCGCACGCGCAGCAGTCCTCGACGACGAGCTGCGGGCCTTCGCCGTGGCCGTGTCCCGCGCGACCCGGCGCCTCGTCGTCACGGCGGTCGATGACGCGGACCACCAGCCCTCCGCCTTCCTCGACCTGGTGGACCCCGAGCCGGATGACGAGGTCGACCGCGACCGCCACGTGACCGTCCCGGGGGCCCTCGACCTGCGCGGCGCCGTCGCCCGGTGCCGAGCGGTTCTCGAGCAGCAGGCGGACGGCGACGCCGCAGCGGACCATCGAGCTGCCGCGCTGCTCGCCCGTTTGGCGCGGGAGGAGGTCCCCGGAGCCCACCCGGACCAGTGGATCGGCGTGCGAGCCCTCTCGACCGAAGCCCCGCTGTGGGAGCCCGGTGCCACGGTGACCCTGTCGCCCTCGCGTTTGGAGTCGGTCTCCACCTGCGCGCTGCGGTGGGCGCTGGAGGAGGCCGGCGGTCGGCCGGGGCAGTCGGGGGAGCAGTCCCTCGGGACCCTGCTGCACGAGGTCGCCGCGGCGGTACCGGACGGTGACGCCGAGCGCCTCCGTCAGGAGCTCGACCGGCTCTGGCCGCGACTCGGCCTCGCGGAGGGCTGGATCGGTGCCGCCCAGCGGCGGCGGGCCGAGAAGATGCTGGACCACCTCGGCCGGTACCTGCGCGCCGGGCACGAGGTCGCCGCCGTCGAGCAGGAGTTCCGTGTGGACCTGGGCGGCGTGGTCCTCCGTGGAGCGGTCGACCGCCTGGAGCGGGTCGGGACCGACGACGACGGCGTCGCGCTGGTCCGCGTGGTCGACCTCAAGACCGGCCGCACCGCTGCCACCCAGGCCCAGACCGAGCGGCACGCGCAGCTCGGCGCGTACCAGGCTGCCATCGAGGCCGGGGCCTTCGAGGAGGTCCTCGGCGGCCCCGCCCGCAGTGCGGGCGCCTCGCTGGTGTACGTCGGCACGGTCAACAAGTCCCCCGCCGTGAAGGAGCAGACGGCCCTGCGGGACGACGCCGAGCCCGGCTGGGCCGAGGCGCTCGTCGAGGAGGTGGCCGCCACGGTGAGCCGATCGGTCATGGCCGCCCGAGAGAACGCGCTGTGCCGCGTCTGCCCCGTCCGTCGGTCGTGCCCCGTCCAGGACGAGGGTCGGACGGTGGGGGCATGAGCGTCACGGCCGAGCTCCTCGGCGCTGCCCAGATCGCCGCGCGGCTCGGCCAGCACGCCCCGACCCCCGAGCAGGCCGCCGTCATCGAGGCACCGCTGGAACCCCTCCTCGTCGTGGCCGGCGCGGGCTCGGGCAAGACCGAGACCATGTCCGCGCGCGTCGTCCACCTCATCGCCAACGGTCTGGTCGAACCGGACCGCATCCTGGGTCTGACCTTCACCCGCAAGGCGGCGGGCGAGCTCTCCGACCGGGTCCGTCGGCGCCTGCGGATGCTGCGGCGCCGGGGCATCGGGGCAGACGGCTCCGCCCTCGTGGCCCCCACGATCTCCACCTACAACTCGTACGCCTCCGGCCTGGTGGGTGATCACGCGCTGCGGCTCGGCATCGAGCCGGGCTCCCGGCTCCTCGGCGAGGCCGCACGCTGGCAGCTCGCCTACGACGTCGTCGAGCACTGGGCGGTCGACCTCGGCCTGGACCTCGCGCCCTCGACCGTCACCGCCGCCGTCCTGGACCTCGCCGGCGCCCTGGGGGAGCACCTGTGCGAGCCGGAGGCGCTCCGTGCCGAGGCCGAGCGTCTGGTCGAGGTCCTGGTGTCCGTCCCGCCCGGGGACAGGCCCCGCGCCGGTCACCGCACCGACGTGGACAAGGTGGTGGGCTCGCTGCGGGACCGGGCGGCCCTGGTCGACCTCGTGGTGGAGTTCACCGCCCGCAAGAGGGCCCACGACCTCGTCGACTTCTCCGACCAGGTCGCGATCGCCGCCCGGTTAGCGCAGGAGGTGCCCGAGGTGGGACGGGCCGAGCGGGACCGGTTCGCCGTCGTGCTGCTCGACGAGTACCAGGACACCTCGGTCGCTCAGCTCCAGCTCCTCGGGCACCTGTTCGGCGGTGCCGGCGACGGCCTCGGTCATGCCGTGACCGCCGTAGGCGACCCCCACCAGTCCATCTACGGCTGGCGGGGAGCCAGTGCGGGAGGGCTCGAGCGGTTCCCCGACCAGTTCCCCGCCCGCACCGCCGACGGGACGAGGCCGGCCCGCGTCCTGGCCCTGTCCACGTCGTGGCGCAACGACCACGCGGTGCTCGCCGCGGCGAACGTCGTCGCGGGTCCGCTGCGGGACGCTTCCCGGGCCGTCGACCTGCCGGTCCTGGCAGCCCGGCCCGGCGCCAGGGGCGGAGAGGTCGCGGTGGCGATGCACGCGACCGTGGAGGAGGAGGCGCGTGCGGTCGCCGAGTTCGTGGCGACCCGCCGCGCCCTCCTCACCGCGCGCCGCGAGGGACAGGCCGCACCCGACGACGGAGGCCCCGAGCCCGTGACCGCCGCGGTGCTGTGCCGGAAGCGCTCGCAGTTCGGGCTCCTGGACGCGGCGCTGCGGGAGGCGGGGCTGCCGGTCGAGGTCGTCGGCCTCGGTGGTCTGCTCAGCACGCCCGAGGTGGTCGACCTCGTGGCCGCGCTCGAGGTCGTCCACGACCCGGCGCGCGGCGACTCGCTGATGCGCCTGCTCACCGGACCGCGACTGCGGCTCGGCGCGGCGGACCTCGTCGCACTGGGGGACTGGGCGGGCGAGCAGGTCCGCCGGTCGCGGCGCGCTGCGGAGCGCCGGGACCGCTCGACCGAGCCGGCAGCGTCCGGGCAGGCCGAGGGCTCGACCGCGACGGCGCCGACCCAGGACCCCCCGCACCCGGAGGCGGGGCGCGCGGTCGACGACCGGGACGGCTCCCCGGGCGGGTCCGCCCCGGAGCCGGACGTCGTCGACGACCGGAGCATCGTCGACGCGCTGGACGAGCTGCCGCCGGCGGGATGGACCAGTGCTCGGGGTCGGTCGCTGTCCGGGCCGGGGCGTGCGCGGCTGGCCGAGCTCTCCGCCGTTCTGCGCGCGCTCCGCCAGCAGGCCTTCCTCCCCGTCGTGGACCTCGTCGCCGAGACGGAACGCATGCTGGGCCTGGACATCGAGGTCGCGGCGGTCCCGGGCCGGGGCGCTGCCGCCGCGCGGGCGAACCTCGACGCGTTCCGCGCGGTCGCGGCCTCGTTCAGCGACTCCGCCGACGTCACCGGCGTCGGCGCCTTCCTGGCCTGGCTCGACGCCGCGCAGACCGAGGAGCGGGGCCTCGAGGCGCCCGTCGCGGAGATGGACCCTGCCGCCGTGCAGCTGCTCACCGTGCACGCGTCGAAGGGCCTGGAGTGGGACGTCGTCGCGGTCCCCGGCCTCGTCGAGGGCACCTTCCCCGACAAGCCCAAGACGCACGGGTGGATCACCGAGCGGGGGAGCCTGCCGACCACGCTGCGGGGAGACCGCGACAACCTCCCGGAGCTGCGGCTCAGCGGCGTCCAGGACCTCGCCGACCTCCACGGCCGGCTCGAGACCTTCAAGGTCGACAACGCGGCGCACCTGCGTCAGGAGGAGCGTCGCCTCGCCTACGTCGCCGTCACCCGCGCGCGCTCCCACCTGCTGCTGACGGGCTCGTGGTGGCGTGACGGCAGCAGGCCGACGACGTCCGCGCCATTCCTCGAGGAGGTCGCCGAGTCCGAGCCGGTCGCCGCGGCCGAGCCGATCCGCGTGAAGCGCCTCGCCTGGGCGCCGTCGCCGACCGACGACGCCGCGGGCCAGCGACCCGTCAAGCCGGAGGTGCCGGAGGTCGACCCGCCGACGTGGCCGATCGTCGCGCCGCTGGGCGTCGAGCGCACGGCACGGGTAGGCCGGGCTGCCAGGGCGGTCCTCGCCGCCCTGGCGCGCGACGCCCAGGAGCTACCTGGCTCCTCGCCCGGGAGGCAGGCCGGGGCCGACGGCGACGGCACCGCCGGGCCCGGCAGACAGGCCGGGGGCGACGGCGACGGCACCGCCGATCTCGACGACCTCGGCGACCTCGCCCACCTCGAGGGCCTCGTCGAGGTGCTGCTGGCCGAGCGCCGCCGACGCCGGGCGGAGCGGTCCTCCGTGACCTTGCCTGCCCATCTGTCCGCCTCCGCCGTGGTCCGGCTCGCCGACGACCGCGAGCAGTTCGCCCGACAGCTGCGGCGGCCGGTGCCGACCGCGCCTTCCGTCCACGCTCGGCGCGGCACCGCCTTCCACGCCTGGGTGGAGCAGTGGTACGGCCGGGCGGCGCTGGTGGACCTCGACGCCCTGCCGGGCGCGGACGACGACTCCTCGCCGCTGGACCCGGTGCTGGCCGACCTTCAGCGCACCTTCCTGGAGTCCGAGTGGGCCGGACGGACGCCGCTCGCCATCGAGGTGGATGTCGAGACGCCGGTCGGCGGCCTCGTGGTCCGCTCGCGGATCGACGCCGTCTTCCCCGAGCCGGACGGTGGCGTCGTCGTCGTCGACTGGAAGACCGGACGACCGCCCACCGACCCGGCTGCCCTCCGGACCCGGGAGCTCCAGCTCGCGCTCTACCGGCTGGCATGGGCGAGGTGGCGCGGGCTGCCGCTGGAGCAGGTCCGGGCGGGGTTCTACTACGTCGGCAGCGGGGAGACGCTCCGGCCTGCCGCACTGCCCGACGTGGACGAGCTCGAGGAGGTGATCCGCGGCGGGACCTGGACCCCGTGACTCAGGCGCGGGTCGACCCGCCCGCGACGTCGCCGTCGTCATCGGGGCCGACAGGGCGGAGGTCGTCGTCGGAGGTCTCGGACGTCTCGCTCGGGAGGGAGTCGGCGTCCGTGTCCGCGTCCGCCTCCGCGTCCGCTTCCGGGGTCGCGTCCGTGACCGCGTCCCCGTCCCCGTGCGGGGCCGCGTCGGGTTCCGGCGCGTCCCCCGGCTCGGGGCCCGCATCGTCCGCCGGCGCGGGCAGCGCCCAACCGCTCACGGGCGGCGGTGGGGGGTCCTCTACGGACGTCTGCTCGTCCAGCTCGACGAGCATCGCGGTCGCGTCGTCGACGATCTCGGGGTCATCCGTCCGGACGCCGTGCAGCAGCCACCGGGCCAGGGCCAGCTCACCGGCCAGGAGCGCGCGGTCGGCGAGGTGCCGGTCGCGCAGCTCCGTCCGGTGCAGGTTGTAGGCCTCGAGGATCGGGTCCACCGCCTCCTGCGGTGCGGCGACGAGGAGCCACGCGAGGTCGTCGGCGGGGTCCGCCACCTTGGCATCCGACCAGCCGAGCACGCCGGTCAGCCGCTCGCCGCGGCACAGCACGTGCTCGCTGGACAGGTCCCCGTGCACGACGGTCGGCTGGAAGCGCCACACCGCGACGTCCTCCAGGGCGTGCTCCCACCGACGCAGCAGCCCGCCCGGCACGCGACCGGTGCGCGCCGCCTCGTCCACCTCGGCCAGTCGCCGCTGCCGGTACGCCTCCGCCTCGTAGACGGGCATCCCGGCGTCCTCGACCGTCGACAGCGGCAGCTGGTGCAGGGCGGCGACAGCGCGGCCGACGTCGGCGGCCAGACCCGGCCCGGGGCCGAGCCGCTCGAGCGGCAGCGGCCGCCCGGGCAGCAGCGGGTGCACCATCGCCCGGCCACCCTCGGGCAGGTGGACGAAGCCGGTCGGCCGAGGGACCTCGAACGGCAGCCGGTCCGCGTCGACGTGCTCGACCAGCGCACGCAGCAGGGTCGCCTCGGCCTCGAGCGCCGCACCCGCGGCAGCGGTCCGCGGGGCGCGCACGACCCACCGCCGTCCGTCGGCGCCGAGGACGACCGCGGCGTCGACGTCCCCACCGGTCTGGCCGGCCGGACGCACGTCGAACGCGTCGAGACCGGGGACGGCGACCGTCGCCAGGGCGGCGAGGGCGAGGGGAGAGCGCGGCACGCGCCCACGCTACCTGCGAGGACCCCTCGACCGTCGCCGAGGACACACGTCGGCACGGCGTACCGTGATCCGGTGGACTGGACGAGGCTGCCGCTGTCCCGCGCGACCGTCGACCGCGCCGCGTTGCGCCGCGCGGACGCGCGCACGCTGGTCGACGGCTGGTCCGACCCGCGCACCCGTGTCCTGCTCCTGCACGAGGGCCGTCTCGCGGTCGTGGGCGACGGCGACGAGGTCCGCCTGGACCTCCGCCGGCCGGCCGACCTGGGCCCGCTCGCCCCGGACCGCGCCCCCGACGGCGTCCTGCGCCTCTACCTCGGTGAGGACGAGGAGGCCGCGTACCAGGCGGTCGTCCTGCCCGACACCGCGTGGGCCGGGACAGGGACCGTCGACATCGAGGGTGTCCCGACGTCGGCCGACGACCTGGTCGGACGCCTGGTCTGGTCGACCCTGCGGGACGTCGGGCACGCGCTCGGCGACCGGGACGCCGGGCTCGCGGCCACGGCCGTCGGGCTGGCCGCGTGGCACGAGCGCCACCCCCGGTGCGCCCGCTGCGGCGCTCGCACCGAGGCGGAGCTGTCCGGCTGGACGCGGCGCTGCACCGAGGACGGCAGCGAGCACTACCCCCGCACCGACCCCGCCGTGATCATGGCGGTGATCGACGCGGAGGACCGGCTGCTGCTCGGCCACGCGCCGCACTGGCCCGAGCGCCGCTTCTCGACGCTCGCCGGCTACGTCGAGCCCGGTGAGTCCCTCGAGGGCGCGGTCCGCCGCGAGGTCGCGGAGGAGGTCGGCGTCGTCGTCGGCGAGGTGGCCTACCGGGGAAGCCAGCCCTGGCCGTTCCCGGCCTCGCTCATGCTCGCGTTCGTCGCCCGGGCGACCACCACCGAGCTCCGTCTGGACGACGAGGAGATCACCGAGGCGCGCTGGTTCACCCGGGAAGAGCTGACCGCCGCGGTCCGGACCGGCGAGGTGCTGCTGCCGATGCGCACGTCGGTGGCGCGGGCCCTCATCGAGGACTGGCTGGGGGAGCGCATCGGCGGCGAGTGACCGTCGGGCCGACCGGGAGCGCTCGGCCCGGGGACGGCGGACCCGCGCCCGGGGTGCGGGGCACCCCGGGCGGAGGGCGTGAGGTCAGGACAGGCGCGCGCGGACGTCGGCCAGCGAGGGGTTCGTGGCGGCGGTCCCGTCCGGGAACAGCACGGTCGGCACCGTCTGGTTGCCGCCGTTGACCTGCTCGACGAACGCGGCGGCGTCGGGCTGCTCCTCGATGTTCACCTCGGTGTAGGCGATCCCCGCGTCGTCCATCTGCGACTTCAGCCGACGGCAGTAGCCGCACCAGGTGGTCGAGAACATCGTCACGGTGCCGGTCTCGGGGAGGGTCGTCGTCACGTCGTGGTCCCTTCTGGACGGTGGGGCGCCGCGCGGCGGCCGCGACGGGCTGTCGCGGTCCCGGACCGCGCGGGCGCCGGGTCTGTCGTCACCGTAACCACGGGGCCCACGTCCTGCTTCCCGTCCCCTGGCCGGACGGTCCGACGCGGGCCGTGTCGGCGGTGCCTGCGACACTCGTGCCGATGTCCGCCGACGCCCTCCTCGACGCCCTCGACCCCGACCAGCGCGCCGTGGCCCTCGCCCTCACGGGTCCCGTCTGCGTGCTCGCGGGAGCGGGCACCGGCAAGACCCGGGCGATCACCCACCGCATCGCCTACGGGGTGCGGACCGGCACGTACGCGCCCACGAACGTGCTGGCCGTGACGTTCACCGCCCGCGCCGCGGGGGAGATGCGGACGCGCCTGCGCGACCTCGGCGTGGTGGGGGTGCAGGCCCGCACCTTCCACGCCGCCGCGCTGCGCCAGCTCGGGTTCTTCTGGCCGCAGGTGGTCGGCGGCGCGGTGCCGCGCCTCGTCGACCACAAGGCGCGGCTCGTCGCGGAGGCGGCGGCCGGGATCGGTCTGTCGGTCGACCGCCTCGGCGTGCGGGACCTGGCGTCGGAGATCGAGTGGGCGAAGGTCAGCCTGGTGCCCGCGGACGACTACGTGGCCGCCGCCGCGGCCGCGGACCGCCCGCCGCCCGCGGGGTTCGACGCCGCCAGCGTCGCGCGGCTGCTCACGGCCTACGAGGAGGCGAAGTCCGACCGTGGCGTCATCGACTTCGAGGACGTCCTGCTCGTCCTGGCCGGCATCCTCCAGTCCCGTCCCGATGTCGCCGACCAGGTACGGCGCCAGTACCGGCACTTCGTCGTCGACGAGTACCAGGACGTGTCCCCGCTCCAGCAGCACCTCTTGGACCAGTGGCTCGGCGACCGGCACGAGGTCTGCGTCGTGGGCGACCCGAGCCAGACGATCTACTCCTTCACCGGTGCGACCCCGTACCACCTGCTCACGTTCGGCCAGCGGCACCCCGGCGCCCAGGTCGTGCGGCTCGTGCGCGACTACCGCTCGACACCGCAGGTGGTCGACCTGGCGAACCGCACGCTGCGGGCGGCCGGGCGGGACCAGGTCGGTGGCCTCGAGCTCGTCGCCCAGCGTCCGCCCGGTCCCCCGGTGGGCCTCACGGCGTACGACGACGACGAGGCGGAGGCTGCCGGGGTCGCGGCCCGCGTCGGCCGCCTGATCAAGGCGGGGACCCCCGCCCGCGAGGTGGCGGTCCTCTACCGCACCAACGCGCAGTCCGAGGCGTTCGAGCAGGCCCTCGCGGACGCCGGGATCGGCTACCTCGTGCGCGGCGGCGAGCGGTTCTTCGCCCGCAAGGAGGTCCGCGACGGGATGGTGCTGCTCCGCGGCGCCGCCCGCTCGACGGCCGACGAGCCGGTCGGCGAGGCGGTCCGGCACGTCCTGGCCACGGCGGGCTGGTCCGCCGAGGCCCCGGCCGCGCGGGGCGCCCTCCGCGAGCGCTGGGACTCCCTGCAGGCACTGGTCGCCCTGGCCGACGAGGTCGGCAGCCGGGAGGGCGCGACCCTCGTGGACCTCGTCGCCGAGCTCGACGAGCGCGCGTCCGCGCAGCACGCCCCGGCGGTGGACGGGGTCACGCTGGCGTCCCTGCACGCGGCGAAGGGGCTGGAGTGGGACGCGGTGTTCCTCACGGGGCTCAGCGAGGGGCTCGTCCCGATCTCCCTGGCGGAGACGGACGCGGCGGTCGCGGAGGAGCGCCGCCTGCTCTACGTCGGCATCACCCGGGCGCGGGAGCACCTGGAGCTCTCGTGGGCTCGGGCGCGCACGCCGGGCGGCCGGGCGAGCCGGACACGCACCCGATTCCTGGACCGGATCTTCCCCGACGGGGACGCCGGGGGGCGGCGCCGGCCGTCGGCGGCGCGCGTCGAGCGCCCGGTCGACCGGGCCGACGCGGACCCCGTCCTGCTGGACGCCCTGAAGGAGTGGCGGCGCGGAGTGGCCGTCGACAGCCACAAGCCGGCGTGGACGGTGCTCCCGGACGGGTGCCTCGCCGAGGTCGCCGCCACCCGACCCGCATCGACCAGCGAGCTCGCGCGCGTCCGCGGTATCGGACCCGCCAAGATCGACCGCTACGGCCCGTCGCTCCTGGCGATCGTGGCGCGCCACGGCGGCGCCGCGACCCCGGTCTGACCGCGCCGCTCGCCCGCGCGCCCCGTGCGCTCGCCCGCGCGCCCCGTGCCGCTCGCCCGGTCGCACACGGTGGTGGGACCGCGTGCCCTCTCCCGACGGCGGGCGATCCGGCCCTCGACGCATCGATGCAGGTCAGTGGCGTGTCAGGGCAGCGGCAGCGGCCGTTCCGGAATCCGATCGAATAATCGCTTGTGCCGCCTGTCGCGGCGGTCCTAGGGTTTCTCCCGTCCTTGCAGGAGCGGTCCAGCCGAGAGGCCGGGCCCGGATCGAGAGGAGGTGGCAGTGATGGAGAAGCAGATCCCGATGACCGGTTGGTACCGCGACGTGCGCATCGCGCCCACCGCCGCCTCGATCCAGGGGACGGGTGTGCCCGCAGCCGGACGCGACGCGTCCCGCCTCCGCGGCCTTGCCGGCGGCGCCAGCCGTCTCGGCACCCCGACCTTCACGACCGACTCCGTACCCAGGGCTCACCGGGTCTGACCGACCCGAGCAGCACAGGCCGCGGAGTCCACTCGGGACCCGCGGCCTTCGTCTTCCCACCCCAGGGGTGGTCACGAGGGTCCGCCGTCCCGGCGAGAACCAGCTGACCCATCTCCACACCCGGGAGGACCTCGTGCGGCTCACCACGCTGCTCGACACGCTGAACCAGGGCGGATCCGGCCCTTGGCCCACCCCGACGCCCACCGCCACCGAGGCGGACACCTTCGACCAGCTGGTCGCGACCCTCATCCCGTGCAGGGAGCACGACGCCGAGCTGTGGTTCGCCGAGTCCACGGCCGACGTGGAGCTCGCGAAGTCCCTCTGCCAGGAGTGCCCGCTGCGCGAGGGCTGCCTCGCCGGCGCCGTCGACCGCGAGGAGCCGTGGGGTGTCTGGGGTGGCGAGGTCTTCGTCGGCGGTGTCGTCGTCCCGCGCAAGCGGGGCCGCGGCCGACCGCGCAAGGACGAGTCCGCCGCCCCGGCGGCGTGACGCCCAGGAGAGCCCCCGACCGTCAGCGAACCGCTGACGGTCGGGGGCTCCGTCGTGTCACGGCGGGAGCGTCGTGCAGCCGCACCCCGGGTGCGTGCCCCAGGTCAGGGAGCGGGGCACGACGTCGGGCAGGCGCACCTCGAGCGCCGTCCCCGTCGCGGCGGTGCCGCGGCGGTCCAGGTGCGCGAGGCACTGGGCCGCGGCGAGGCCGGCACCCACGGCGGCGAGCGTGACCTCCTCGCCGCCGAGCAAGGACGACCGGCTCGCGACGAGCTGGGCGGCCAGGGCCGGCCAGCGCTCGTCCCGGTCCGCCCGGTGCAGCTCCAGGCACCGCAGGCAGGGCCCGTCACCGGGACGCACGAGGGGCCCGACCAGCACCGACGCCTCGCGGATCACCACGGACAGGTGGGGGACGCCGTCCGCGAGGAGGTCGCGGTGGCGGACCGGGTCCGCGACGTGGTGCTCGACCAGGACCACCAGTGCCGGCGGCCGGCTGGTGCGCGTGAGTCGGACCCCGGGGACGGCGTCGTGCAGGACGCGAGCCGCCGCACCGACCCGCGACGAGCCGACGTCCTGCGCGCCGTAGCCGCCCACCTCGACGTCCCCCGGGGCGACGGGTGCCGGGTCCACGAGGTCCAGGTTGCCGACGCCGCCGGTGGCGAGCGCCGCGGCGATGCGGAGCCCGACGCGACCCAGGCCCTCCACGCGGACGGCCTCCCGTGTGCGCTCGTCGGGTCCCGCGCCCGGTCCGTCCACGAGGGACCAGGCCAGCGCGTCCGGCGTCGTCGGGCGGGGTGTTGCCGGGTCCACCAGGAGCGCCGCGCGCCGGAGGTGACCGATGACGGCCTCGACCTCGTCCGTCGGGGTGCCGGCCGCATCGAGGCGGCTCCGAAGCAGCCGGACGTCGCTGCCCGAGGGCAGGCCGGCCAGCGCGCGGGCGGCCGCGGGGCTGAGGTCGGTCAGGGCGGTGCTCCACCGGGGGTCCGTGCCGACCTGGAGCTCCGTGAGCCCGCGCCACAGCACCGGCAGCCCGCCTCGTAGTCGCACCGTGTCCCCCTCCGTCGGGGACCAGGGTGGCTCACGGAGACCGCTCGCCCCGGTTGTCCACAGGTGCGGGTGGCCGACCCGTGCGGGGCCGGGCGTTCAGCGGCAGACCTCGCGGGTCGCCCACGGCGCAGAGGGCCGGACGTGCAGCTGCAGGACGTGCAGGTGCCGGACGTGCGGCGTGCCCGCTGTCCAGGGCGCCGGACATGCAGAAGGCGGCCCACCCGCGGACGGGGGCCGCCTTCTGCAGCGCTGGTGTCAGCTCGTGTCAGGCCTTGCCGAGGATCCGGTTCAGCTTGGTGCTGCACACGGGGCAGGTGCCCTTCGCCATCCGGCGCCCGTTGGCGACGACGACATCGCCCTCGGCCTCGCGCTTCTCCTTGCACTTCACGCAGTAGAACTCGCCCTTGTAGGTCTCGGCCATGAGGTTCTCCTTCGACATCTGGCGTACCGGACGTGGAATCACCCGGCCGGTCGTGAGCCCGGGGGCAGATCCTGCCCCCGGTGTCCTCACGCGTCCGACAGCGTAGTGCGCGCGTGCGGGGATGTCCGATCGGGCGTGCTCGGCGCGTCCACGCGTGTCGCGGCCGCTCCCGGGTCACCGGTGGTGTCGGTGCCGCGCGCTACGGTGGGCCCGTGCCCCACGACGACGTGCCGGTCGCACCCGCGTCCGGACCGCACCTGCGCCCTGCCGCAGCTCCGGGCGCGCCCCCGCGCCGAGCGGTCGCCGCAGCGATGGGCCGGCGGCAGGCGGCGTCACCGGACGCGGAGCCGGGCGACGCTCCCGCGGGTCGGGAGGGCGCGGAGGCGCCGGTGGAGGTCCGCCGCAGCGCGCGACGCGTCCGGACCGTCACGGCCTTCCGGGAGAACGGGCGCACGGTCGTGGCCATCCCCGCGCGCTTCACGGTCGCGCAGGAGCGCGAGTGGGTGCGGCGGATGGTCTCCAAGCTGGAGGCGCAGGACCGGCGCCGACGGCCGTCGGACGACCGTCTCGCTACCCGCGCCGCCGAGCTCTCCCGCCGGTACCTGGGCGGCCAGGCCCGTCCCACGAGCGTGGCGTGGTCGACCAACCAGGGCCGGCGCTGGGGCTCGTGCACCCCGTCCGACGGGACGATCCGCATCTCCGACCGCGTCCGCGGCATGCCGGGATGGGTCCTGGACTACGTGCTGGTCCACGAGCTGGCGCACCTCATCCACCACGGGCACGGCCAGGACTTCTGGGCGGCGGTCGCCGCGTACCCGCGCACCGAGCGGGCCCGCGGGTTCCTCGAGGGCTACGCGTACGCGGCGGACCTCCCGCAGGGCGAGGACGACCTGGACGACGACGGCGCGCCCGACGACCTGGACGACGACGGTCTGCCGGACGACGCCCTGGAGCATGACGGCGCGTCCGACGACGCCCGGGACGGCCCGGGCGTACCCGGCCCCGCGTCAGGGACGGGCGCCGCCGGCTGAGCCGTCGTCGTCGGAGCCGTCCTCGCCGGGGCGGCTGTCGTCCGACCTGCCCTCCTCGGGGTCGCCCTCGGACGCGCCCTCCCCGGACGCCGTGAGCTCCTGCGACGACGGGGTGCCCGCGTCGCTCTCCTCGAAGATCTCCGCCAGCGCCCGGTCGAGGTCGGCGTGCTCCGTGCGGTCCTCGGCCCGACGCCGGGCGTAGCCGGACGGGTCGTCGAGGTCCTCGGCGGTCGGCATGAGGTCCGGGTGGTCCCACACGGCCTCGCGTGCCGCGGGACCGCCGTCGGCGGCGATCTGCGCCCATAGCCGGGCGGCGTCGCGCGACCGGCGCGGCCGCAGCTCCAGGCCCACGAGGGTCGCGAAGGTGTCCTCGGCCGGGCCGCCGGCCGCGCGGCGGCGCCGGAGCATCTCGCGCAGGGCCGCGGTGTGCGGCAGGTGCGGCTCGGCCGCCGCGGCGGTCACCTCGTCGACCCACCCCTCGACCAGGGCCAGCGCCGTCTCCAGGCGCGCGAGCACCGCCTGCTGGGCGGGGGTGGTCTGCGGCGCGAAGACCCCGCCGGACAGCGCCTCCTGCAGCGCGGCCGGGTCGGTCGGGTCGATGGACCGCACGGACTCCTCGAGCGTCTCCATGTCGATCGTGATGCCGCGGGCGTAGGCGTCGACGGCCCCGAGGAGGTGCCCGCGCAGCCAGGACACGTGCGCGAAGAGGCGCGCGTGGGCGGCCTCGCGGAGCGCGAGGAAGAGCCGGACCTCGTCCACCGGCACGTCGAGTCCCTCGGCGAACGCGGCGACGTTGCGGGGCACGAGCGCCGTGCCGGCCCCCGGGAGCAGCGGCAGGCCGATGTCCGTCCCGCCGAAGACCTCCCGGGCGAGGGTGCCCGCCGCCTGGCCGACCTGCATGCCGAAGACGGCGCCGCCGACCTTCCGCATCATCTGACCGGCCCCGGCGAGGAGCCCGCTCATGTCGCCCATCGCGCCGCCGAACGGGTCCGTGCCCGTGACGTCGTCGGCCTGGGCGGCCAGGACCGTCGAGAGCGCCTCGGCGACCGACTCGGCGATGGGCTCGGCCAGGGTGCGCCAGGCCGGCATCGTGCTGTGGACCCACTCCGAACGGCTCCACACCTGCACGGGACCGCCCCCGGCGGGCAGCTCCGTCGCCTGGTCCAGCCACAGCTCGGCGACGTGGAGGGCCTCGGTCGCCTCGCGGCGCTGCACCGCGTTGACGGACGGGTCGCCCTCCGCGACCGCGGCCTGACGGGCCAGGTCATGGGCGATCTCCCAGTTGACCGGCTCGTCCCCGGCGGCCGCGAAGAGGCGCTGGACCTGGCCGAACACCTGGCTGAGCGCCGCCGGGTCCGCAGGCAGACCTGCGGCGGCCGCCATCTGGGCGAGGTCGACGGGGTTCCCCTGCGCGTCGGCCATGCCCGGCAGCCCACCCCGCTCGGCGATCTCGCGCAGCACGGCGTCGGCGTCGTCGCCGAGCATCTGGCGCAGGAGCGCCTCCCACTGGGGCGGGACCCCGGGCTGCTCGTCGGGACGGTCGGGGGGCATGCTCATCGGTGGTCCTTCCCTCGGTCGGGCCGGACTCCCACGGTAGACACCTCGGCGCTGCCGCGGGCCGTGGTGGGACGGCACTTCGCTCACGGCGCAGCCCGCACCCGCCGGCGGGCCGGTCGCCGGAGGGCGGTCCTGCCGGTGTGCCGCCGCGCGGGCGGCGCCCG
>NZ_AXCW01000096.1 GCF_000603945.1 Actinotalea ferrariae CF5-4
CCGCGCCGACGCGGCGGGCGAGGGCGGCACGGTCGGCGCCGACGGCGTCCAGCAGGCCGGCCGCGACACCCCGGGGCTCGGCCAGGAGCGCCTCGAGCAGGTGGACGGGCTCGATCTGCGGGTGCCCGGCGCCGGACGCCGACTGGATGGCGGCGGCGAGGGCCTCCTGCGCCTTGGTCGTGAACTTGGACTCCATCGGACGGTTCCTCCGCGGGGCACGTGACGGGACTGCTCAGGGCAACGGGGCCGAAGTTGAGTCTATTCCGCTCAAGTCTGTCTGCGCGAGGGGCAGCGACAGCCTGCCCCACCTGCGCGAACGTCACCACGTCACCGCCTGCGGACCCACGGACGTCGATCATCGGACGATTTCAGGTGCTGAGACAGTCGGAACGGATGCTTTGCAACGTTGCAAGTAAAGGGTAGGAAGATCACACGGCCAGACCCGCCCTTCGGTGGGCTCTCCTCCCCCGGCCGTCGACCCGGCAAAGGAGCCACTCGCCATGCAGGCCACCTTCACCGCCCATGCGGCCTTCACGATCGGGACCGTCGACCGGCGCCTGTTCGGGTCCTTCGTGGAGCACATGGGCCGCTGCGTCCACACCGGCGTGTTCGAGCCCGGGCACCCCCGGGCCGACGAGGCGGGCCTGCGGGAGGACGTGCTCGAGCTGACCCGGGAGATGGGCGTGACCCTGGTCCGGTACCCGGGCGGGAACTTCGTCTCGGGCTACCGCTGGGAGGACGGCGTCGGCCCTGTCGAGGACCGACCCCGCCGCCTGGACCTCGCGTGGCGGTCGGTGGAGAGCAACGCCTTCGGGCTGCACGAGTTCCTGGGCTGGGCCCGCAAGGCGCAGGTCGAGCCGATGATGGCCGTGAACCTGGGCACGCGCGGGCCGCAGGAGGCCGCCGACCTCGTGGAGTACGCCAACCACCCCGGCGGGACCCGGCTGTCCGACCTGCGCCGTGCCCACGGCAGCCCGGACCCCTTCGGGATCCGGCTCTGGTGCCTGGGCAACGAGATGGACGGCCCGTGGCAGCTCGGCGCGAAGACGGCGGACGAGTACGGCCGGCTGGCCGCCGAGACGGCCAAGGTCATGCGGCTCGTGGACCCGACGATCGAGCTCGTCGCCTGCGGGAGCTCCATGCGAAGCATGGCGACCTTCGGCGGCTGGGAGGCGACGGTCCTGGACCACTGCTTCGACCAGGTCGACCTCCTCTCGCTGCACGCGTACTACGAGGAGCACGACGAGGACCTGGCCGGCTTCCTGGCGACGTCGCTGGACATGGACGCCTTCATCGACGAGGTGGTCGCGACCGTCGACCACGTCGCCGCGAAGAAGCGCAGCCGCAAGCGCCTCAAGCTCTCCTTCGACGAGTGGAACGTGTGGTTCCAGCGGGCGTTCGCGGGCCCCGAGGCCCAGACCTGGGAGGACGAGCCCCGGCTCATCGAGGACACCTACGACGTGGCCGCCGCCGTCGTCGTCGGGACGTACCTCATCACCCTGCTCCGCCACGCCGACCGGGTGTCGGTGGCGTGCCAGGCACAGCTGGCCAACGTCATCGCGCCGATCCGGACCGAGCCCGGAGGGTCGGCGTGGCGGCAGACGATCTTCCACCCCTTCGCGCACGCCGCCCGGTTCGCCCGGGGCGAGGTGCTGCGCCTCGCCGTCGCGTCGCCGACCTACGCCGCCGAGCCCTACGGGGACGTGCCCGTCCTGGACGCCGTGGCCACGCACGACCCCGAGACGGGCGATGTCACGGTGCTCGCGGTGAACCGGGGACTGACCGAGCCCCTCGAGCTCACCGGCGCGCTGCACGGACTGGGGCCCCTGGAGCTCGTCGAGCACCTGACGCTCGCGGCCGACGGCGACCCCCGGCGCACCAACACCGAGGAGCACCCGGAGGCCGTCCTCCCCCGTCGGGTCGACGGCTCCCGCGTCGTCGACGGCGAGCTCCGCGCCACCCTGCCGCCGCTGTCCTGGAACGTGCTGCGACTCGGCCCGGCGGGCCGCGCCGGCTGAGCGTCCGCCCCGGCACACCCGGGGCCTCCTGCCCGAACCCCCGAACCCCGACCTCACCTCACCCGGAGGACGACATGGTCAGCTCGACGAAGAGCATCCCGGCCACCCAGGCGCCCCCCGCGCCACCGGCCGGCGGGCGACGCACGTCCGCGAGCAGCCGTCGTGAGGCGAGGACGGCCGCCGTCTTCCTGGCGCCGTTCCTCCTGCTGTTCGTGGCGTTCATCCTCTACCCGGTGCTCCAGGCCGTGGCGATGAGCCTCTTCGACTGGGACCTGCTCACCCAGTCCGCCACGGACTTCGGGCTGGACAACTACGTCCGGATGCTCGGCGGGACGGGGCTCACGTGGTCCCTCACGTCGATGCTCTCCTGGCGGCTCGTGCTGCTCGCGGTCGTCGTCACCCTGGCGCTCGCGGCTCGGCGGGGGCGCCTCGGAGCGCGGACGGCGGCCGTGACCGCGGCCCCCCTCCTGCTCCTCGTCCTCGCCCTCGGGATCCACCCCGGCCCGGGCGGGCAGTGGAACGACCCGCGCTTCTGGGCCGCACTGCGGCACACCGTCGAGTTCACGGTGGTCGCCACACCGCTGCTCGTCGTCGGCGGCCTGGCGATGGCGCTCCTGGTGAACCGCAAGGGCCGCAGCTCGGCGTTCTACCGCACGGCCTTCTTCCTGCCGTACGTGCTGCCGGTCTCGGTGGTGACCCTCATCTGGATCTACCTCCTCAACCCCGACCGGGGCCTCGTCGCCTGGCTGACGGAGCGGCTCGGCCTGGGCGCGGTCGACTACCTCAACGAGCCGACGACGGCGCTCCCCGCGGTCATCCTCACCACCGTCTGGTGGACCGTCGGCTTCACGATGATCCTCTTCCTCGCCGGGCTGCAGGACATCGAGCCGTCGCTGTACGAGGCCGCGTCCCTCGACGGCGCCGGACGGTGGGACTCCTTCCTCCACATCACCGTCCCCGGCCTCAAGCGGGTCACGGTGCTGGTCGTGGTGTCGCAGGTCATCGCGTCGTTCCAGATCTTCGGCCAGGTGTACCTCATGACGCGCGGCGGCCCCGGCGACTCCTCGCTCGTGCTCATCCAGCACGTCTACGAGTCCGGGATCCGCGACTCGGCCCTCGGCTACGCCTCGGCCCTGTCCCTCGTGCTCCTCGTCGTCATCCTCGTCGTCTCCCTCGCGCAGCTGAAGCTGCTCCGGTCAGAGGAGTCCTGATCATGGCTGTCCTGACGTCCCCGGCCCCGGTCACCGCCACCGCGCCCCAGGCCGACCCGCCGCGCCGCCGTCGGCGCTGGTCCCGGATCGCCTTCCACGTCGCGGTGGGCACCGCGGTCGCGCTGTGGCTCCTGCCGATGCTCTGGATGGCCGTCCTCGCGCTGTCCGACAACGAGGCCCTGCAGCGCAACAGCCAGACGCTGGTCCCCCTGGGGCTGACGTTCGACAACGTCGTCGGCGAGCTGCGCACGTCCCTGATCCCGCGCTGGTTCTTCAACAGCGTGGTCGTCACGGGCATCACGACCGCGGGCACCGTGCTGACGTCGGCGCTCGCCGGGTACGCCTTCGGCCGGCTGCACTTCCGGTTCAAGAAGCCCCTGTTCGTGCTGACGCTGGCCGGCCTCATGGTCCCGCGCGAGGCGATGTTCATCCCGCTCTACCTGATGTTCGCGACGACGGACCAGCTCAACAGCTACCAGGCGCTGTCCATGCCGCGCATCGCCCTGCCGCTCGGCGTCTTCATCATGACCCAGTTCTTCAAGGCGGTCCCGGCCGAGATGGAGGAGGCCGCCCGGCTCGACGGCGCCGGCCACTGGCGCACGTTCTTCCAGATCATGCTGCCGCTGGCCAAGCCCGCCATGGCCGCGCTCGCGATCTTCGCGTTCGTCCAGTCCTGGAACGACTACCTCTGGCCGCTGGTCGTCGGCACGAACCCGCAGTTCTACACGCTCACCGTGGGGCTGGCCCAGCAGCAGGCCTCCTTCGAGGCCGCGCGCAGCCTCGGCGACCTCATGGCCCGCGGCGTCCTCGGCAGCCTGCCCCTCGTCGTCGTCTTCCTGCTCTTCCAGCGTCACCTCGTCCGGGGCATCGCCCTGGGCAGCGGTGAGAAGTGACCCCCGACCCGATCCTCTCCCCCGCCCCCACCCCCACCCGATCGAAGGAGATCACCATGACCCGCCCGCTCACCCGACCCGCGCTCCTGCGCTGGTCCGCGCTGTCCGTGGCCGCCCTCACCCTCAGCGCCTGCGGCGGCGCGGCCGCCGGCTCGGCGGAGACGGCCGACCTCGCCGCCGTGACCGACGACGACCTCGAGGGCCTCACCATCACGGTCGGCGACTTCTTCGGCGACTGCGTGGACGCCGTCGGCGACGAGACCGACCCGACGGTCGGCACCACCGAGTGCGAGACCATGCGCATCCTCAACAACAAGTTCAACGCGGAGAACCCCTGGGGCATCACGGTGAACCGGGAGGCCGGCTCGGAGTGGTCCGTCTACTACGACGCGGTCAACTCCGCGTTCGCGGCCGACACCGCGCCGGACATCCTCTTCATGCACGCCGCGAACATCCCCGACTACGCCGGCCGCGGCCTCCTCCTGCCGCTCGACGACAGCCTCGAGGCGGCCGGCATCGACACCGCCGACCTCACCGAGCCTGCCCTCGCCGGCGTGACCGACGGCCAGGGTGCCGTGCACGGCGTCCCGCACGACCTCCACGGCAACCTCGTCCACCTCAACATGGACCTCCTCGCGGAGGCCGGCCTGGTCACGGCCGAGGGCGAGGCGGTCCTGCCGACGAGCCCGGAGGAGCTCGTCGAGCACGCCGAGCAGTTCGAGCAGGCGACGGGCCGGCAGTACATCGCCTGGGCGAACGACTTCAACATCCCCTTCCGCATGTTCTGGACGCTCGTCGCGCAGCAGGGCGAGACCGTCATCTCCGACGAGGGCGAGGCGACCGTCGACACGGAGGCCGGGCGCGAGGCCCTGGGCGTCATCGCGGACCTCTACTCCCGGGGGATCGCGCAGCCGGAGCAGACCTACGACTCCTCCCAGCAGGCGTGGCTCAACGGCGAGGTCGGCATGCTCGTGAACGGCACCTGGGTGGTCAACGAGTACTCCCGCTCCGCGAGCTTCGACTACCGGGCGCTCGACTTCCCGACGCTGTACGACCAGCCCGGCGTGTGGGCGAACTCCCACACCTGGGTCGTGCCGGCGCAGGAGGACGCCGACCCGGCCCGCTACCGGGCCGCGCTGGAGTACGCCGCGTTCATGCTCGAGAACAACGAGGCGTGGGCGCTCAACACCGGCCACCTGTCCCCGCTGACGTCGGTGCTCGAGAGCGACTTCTACCAGCAGGCCGACCAGCGCGCGGGGTACGCCACGACCGCCGAGTTCGCGAGCCTCGTGCCGCAGGTCGACGGCTGGCAGGGGGCCGAGGACGCCCTCGCCCGGGCGCTGGAGACCGTCTGGCTGACGGGCGCCTCCGTCGAGGACGCGCTCGCCGCGGCCCAGTCGCAGGTCGCCTCCCAGCTCGACTGAAGCCCGGCCCTCCGTCCTGCGCTCCCCTCGCAGGACGGAGGGCCGACCCCGTCGGGCCCGGGCTCGCCGCCTAGACTCGGCGGACGCCCTTGCGAGAGGACATGACGCCATGGCAGTACGGCTCCAGGACGTCGCGGAGCGTGCCGGGGTGTCGGTCCGCACGGTGTCCAACGTCGTCAACGACTTCCCCCACGTCCGCCCCGCGGTCCGCGAGCGGGTGCAGCAGGCCATCGCCGACCTCGGCTACCGGCCGAACATGACCGCGCGGTTCCTCCGCGGCGGCCGCACCGGGATGATCGCGCTCGCCGTGCCGGACCTCTCGGTGCCGTACTTCGCCGAGCTGGCCGGGTACATGATGCGCGCCGCCCAGGGGCACGACCTCACCCTCCTCATCGAGGAGACCGACGGGGACCGCGAGCGCGAGGTCCTCTTCCTGACCGGGTCCCGGTCGAGCACGATCGACGGGCTGATCCTGAGCCCGCTGACCGCGGAGGCGGAGGACCTCACCGGCCCGAGCCGCTCCGTCCCGGTGGTGCTGCTCGGCGAGCGCACGTACGACGAGCCCCTCGACCACATCGCCATCGACAACGTCCGGGCCGCCCGCGAGGCGACCGCCCACCTGCTCCACCTGGGCCGGCGGCGGGTCGCG
The DNA here is from genome assembly GCF_000603945.1 of Actinotalea ferrariae CF5-4. Classification (GTDB taxonomy): domain Bacteria; phylum Actinomycetota; class Actinomycetes; order Actinomycetales; family Cellulomonadaceae; genus Actinotalea; species Actinotalea ferrariae. Next base: position 6,196 of record NZ_AXCW01000096.1, read on the forward strand.
GCCGTCGGCGCGCGGCCGGAGCACGACAGCCGCATGGCCGACCTCCGCCTCGACGGCTACCACCAGGCGCTGGCCGGGGCGGGGGTCGCCCGCGACGACTCCCTCGTCGTCGCCACCCCGTGGTTCACGCGCCAGGACGGCTACGACGCCGTCGTCCACCTGGTGCGGTCCGACGCACGTCCGGACGCGCTCTTCTGCTTCAACGACCTCCTGGCGCTGGGTGCGATCCGCGCCCTCGCCGACCACGGCCTGCGGTGCCCGGAGGACGTGGCCGTCGTCGGGATCGACGGCATCGAGGACGGCGCCTTCTCCGTGCCGACCCTCACGACGGTCGCACCCGACATGGCGGGCATCGCGTCCCGGGCCGTGGACCTCCTCGTCGCCCGGATCGGCGGGCGCGACGTCGGCGTCCCGGTGGACGACGTCGCCGACTTCGCGCTGGTCGTGCGCGGTAGCACGGGTGGCCCTGGCAGATCGGGCTCGTGACCTGCGATCCTGGTGGTCGGCCGGGTCGACGGGGACCCGCCGGGACGAGGAGAAGAAGCGTCGTGACGATCATCGTCGGGTACACGCCCACGCCCGAGGGCGAGGCAGCGCTGGAGCACTCCCTCAAGGAGGCGCACAACCACGGTGACGAGCTGCTCGTCGTCAACGTGTCGTCGCGGTCGGACCCGCCGGACACCACGTTCGCGACCGACACCGAGCTGGACGCCGTCCGCGCCCGGCTCGAGGGCGAGGGCATCCGCTACAGCCTGCGGCAGCTCGTCCGCGGCAAGGACCCGGCCGAGGAGATCCTCGGGCTGGCCAAGGAGCTCGACGTCCGGGGCATCGTCATCGGCGTGCGCCACCGCACCCCGGTGGGCAAGCTCCTGCTGGGCAGCAACTCCCAGCGGATCCTGCTCGAGGCGACGTGCCCGGTCATCGCCGTCAAGGCGGCGAAGAAGGAGCGCTGAGGCGACCCGGCCCGTCTCCGCGCCGGCTCAGGTCACCCCTGACATGATCGGCGCATGGCCGCACCGGAGCGCGAGAGCTGGCAGCCCGACGTCCTCGGCGCGGGCTGGCAGGCCCGCACGCTGACGCTGACGCCCGACGAGCAGGGGGACGGCGCCGTCGCGACCCTGGTCCGGCGGGCCGGGTCGGTGCTGCCCGACGGGCCGTCCGACGCGGCCCCGGAGCAGGCCGGGGTGCGCCGGCGCGCGGTCCTGTACGTCCACGGCTATGTCGACTACTTCTTCCAGACCCACCTCGCCGACGCGTGGGCGGAGGCCGGGTACGACTTCTACGCGATCGACCTGCGGGACCACGGCCGGTCGATCCGCGAGGGGCGCCTGGCGAACTACACCCCGCGGCTCGCGGCGTTCACCGAGGAGCTCGACCGGGCGGCGCGCATCCTCCGCGAGGAGGACGGCCACGACGTCGTCGTCGTCAACGGGCACTCGACCGGCGGGCTCGTGGCGGCGCTGTGGGCCGACGGGCGGCGCGGACGCGCGGACCGGCCGATGGACGCGCTCGTCCTCAACTCCCCCTGGCTGGACCTCAACCGGCCCTGGTTCGACCGGGTGGTCACCACGCACCTGGTCGACCTCGTGGTCGCCCGGGTCGCGCCGACCGCCGTCGTCGGGAGCCTGAGCCCCGCCTACGGGCAGTGGCTGGCCCACGAGGAGGGCGGCGCGTGGCAGTACGACCTGACCTGGAAGCCGCACGAGGGCTTCGGTGCCCGCGCGGCGTGGCTCCGCTCCGTCCGGCGCGCGCACGCGACGGTCGCCCGCGGGCTGGACGTCGACGTCCCGGTGCTCGTGTGCACGTCCGACGCGAGCGGTCCGGCGAAGGGCGTCCACGACGCCCTGGACCGGACCGACTCGGTGCTGGCCGTGGAGCACATGTGGCAGCGCGCCCCGCGCCTGGGTGCGGACGTCACGGTCGTGCGGGTCCCCGGCGGGGTGCACGACCTGGCGCTGTCCCCCGAGCCGGCGCGGACGGCCTACCTCGAGGCCGTCCGCGACTGGGTCCAGCGGCGCGTGCCCTGAGACCCGCTCAGCGCGCGACACCCTTGAGCGAGCCGGTCACGCCGCCCTCGCCGTCGATGACCATGCACAGCACCTCGCGGTCGTCGAGCATGTCCCAGCTCTGGGCGGTCGGGTACAGCGTGGTGAAGTCCAGCACGGACTCCTCGTAGGAGGTACCGACGAAGCCCGGGAACTCGGCGTAGCAGAACTCGTCGGCGGCGAGCGCGGCGGCCTCCTCGCCGGGGTACTCGGCGTCCGTCATGAGCTGCGAGGCGTAGACCTCGCTGTCGTGCGCCTCGCCGCACGGCACGGTGGGCAGGGACTCGACCTCGGCGGCGTCCTCGGCCGCGCTGCCGAGCAGCGTGAGGCAGTCGCCGACCCGCACGGAGAAGGCGTTGGCCTCGGCGGCCTGCGTGATCTCGCCCGACTCCTCGTCGCGGACCGCGTCCGCGGGCCCGAGGAGCGAGCAGCCGGAGAGCACGAGCGCGGCGCCCAGGCCGAGCGGGAGGGCGACGGGGACGGAGCGGGAGTGGCGCATGAGGGGTCCTCGGGGTGTCGGAGCGAGCAGTCCGAGGAGGCCGTTCCCCCAGCGGCACCGGTCACCGTCGCGCCGTCCGGGGCATCCGTTCCGGCGTGTCGGGCACACCTCACCCGGACGGCGCAACGGCTCCCCGCCCGACGGTCAGAGGACACCCTTGGCGACCGCGAAGCACGCGTACGGACGGGAGTCACCGGTCCGGACGACGCAGTACGCGGCCCGCGCCAGGTCGTAGAACTCCGGCCGGGGGACCTCGCCGACCGCCACGTCGCGCCCCTCCGCGACCCGCAGGGCCTCGCGGACCGGCTCCCACGACGGCGCCCGCGAGCCGTCGTCGGGCCGCATGTGCCAGGCGGGCGGGTCCTGGAACGTGTCCACCGGGAGGACGCCCAGGACCGCCCGCAGCACCGCGTCGCCGTCCGCACCGGGCAGGTCCACGACGCGCGCCCCGCACGAGTGGGCGGGGAAGTTGCGGTCGGCCACGACGAGCCGGTCCCCGTGCCCCATCTCCGCCAGGACAGCCAGCAGCTCCGGGGTGAGCAGCGGGTCGACGCCCTTGAGCACGGCGCCTCCTCAGACGGTCCGGGTGGACCGGAGCAGGTCCCCGGCCATCGTGGCGAACGCCGCCGGGGAGGCGTCGGCCGCCGCGGACCGCACGGCCTGCCGCGCCGTCCGCAGCACCCCGCGTGCCGCGCCCTCGCGCAGGTCCTCCGGGAGCGTCTCGATGTCCTTCGTCTTGGCCGCGCCCACGATCCGCCGGGACATCTTGGCCGCCGCGAAGAGCCATGTCTCCTCGCGCCACCGGGTGAGGAGCTCCTCCAGGAACGGCTCGCGCCACACCCGGCCGTCGACCCGGTCCGGCCAGCGGCGGCGGAACTCGGTCTCGAACGCGTCCCACGTCTGCGCCGGGAGCCCGAGCGCCCACGCCGCACGGTCGTCCTCCCCGAGCGCGAACGCGCGCGCGGCCGCGATGACGTAGTTGGCCCACAGCGCACCGAGGTCGAAGGCGACCGGCCCGTAGAAGGCGAACTCGGAGTCGAACGCCTTGACGCTGTCGCAGTCGGTGGTGCCGTCGCCGGCTCGGACCATGACCGAGCCGGTGTGCAGGTCACCGTGGATGAGCGCCTCGGCGTGCGTCATGAAGGTCCACTTGGCCCGGCCCATGGCGGTGACGAAGACCTCGTCGGCCGCGAGGTCGGCGGCGTCCTGCTCGTTCGCCGGGAGGACGCTGTTCCGGCCGGCGTCGACCGAGGGCTCCGTGAACACCAGGTCCTCGGTGATGAGGCACAGCTGCGGGTTCACCGACGCCGCCAGCCGGCGCGCCAGCTCCTCCCGGTCCAGGGCGAACAGGGACGTGCCGAACGCCAGGGCGGCGACGTACCGGCCCATCGCGGCCGCGGCGCCGTCGTGAACGAGGCCCTCGTTGAGGGCGTGCCGCCACACCCGGTGGTCGCTGAGGTCCTCCATCGCGATGATGTGCCGCGGCTCGTCGAAGTCGTGGACCTCGACGACGTGCTCCGGCACGAGCGCGTGGTGCGCCCGGAGCGAGTCGACCTCGAAGCGCGCCCGCTCGGGCGTCATGGGCCATCCCTCGCCGACCATGCGGACGTACGGCAGGGCCTGCTTGAGCACCAGCCCCCGGCCCTGCTCGTCCTTGAGCAGGAAGACGAGGTTGAGGTTCCCGTCGCCGATCTCCTCCACGGAGGCGAGCCGGTCGGGGTCCACCGTCCCGGCGAGCGCGGGACGGCTGCGGACGTAGTCGGCGACCGTGTCGACGGTGAGGAACTCGTAGTCAGCACTCATGGTGCGTACCTCCAGCGGAGCCGGTCAGGTGGCCGGCGTGTAGCGGACCTTGCGGCGGGACAGCGTGAACGAGAACAGCAGCGCGACGATCAGGACGAAGCCCTTGGCCGTGTCCTGGTGGTAGTACTGGAAGCCCTTCATCGTCAGACCGGTGAGGACGATCGCCACGAGCAGGGCGCCGAGCAGCGTGCCCCACGCGTTGGGCCGCGCGAGGCCCAGCACGGAGGTCCCGACGAGGGCGACGGCCACGGCCTCCAGCAGGCTCGAGGCCCCGGCGTTGACGTCGCCCTGACCGATGCGCGACACGAGGATGAGGCCGCCGACCGAGGCGAAGAGCCCGGAGATGACGTACGCCAGGCCCCGGTAGAGGCCGACCCGGACCCCGGCGAGGCGCGCGGCCTCGGGGTTCGCGCCGATCGCGTAGAGGATGCGGCCCGCCGACGTCCGGCTGAGCACGAACCAGGAGACGACGACGAGGACGAGCATGATGACCACCGGCAGCGGGACGGGGCCCACGAAGCCGCGGTCGATGAGCAGGAAGTCGGGGGTGAACCGGCCGGGCGCGACGCTGCCGTCGCGCAGCACCATGCCGCTGGAGACGGACTGGCCGCTCACGGGGATGAGCTTCGCGCCCTGGATGACGAACATCATCCCGAGGGTCGCGAGGAGGTCGGGGATCTTGAAGACCACGATGAGCACCGCGTTCGCGAGCCCGACGAGCACGCCCCCCAGCAGCACGGCGGCGACCGCCGTCGGTCCGGTGAGGTTGTAGAAGACCATCGTCATCGCCGCCAGCTGGACCGCCAGGCCCGCCGTCGCGCCGATGGACAGGTCGAGCCCGCCGACGACCATCGTGAAGGTCACCCCGAGGCCGAGGATCGCGGTGACGGACGCGAACTTCAGCATCGAGAACATCGTGGAGGACTGCGCGAACGCCGGTTCCGTCGCGGCGAAGAACACGAACAGCACCACCGTGACGGCGATGAAGCCGTACTTGACGAGGGCGTCGCGCACACGGCCGACGGTCTCGGGGGAACGCAGGGCTTCAGGCACGGTCAAGCCACCTCCGACATGCTCGCGACGATTGCGTCGTTGTCGACCTCGGTCGTGTAGGCGTCGAGCCGGAGCTCGCCCTCGACCATGACGAGGACCCGGTCGGCGATCTCGCGGATCTCGTCCACGTCGCTCGACAGGACCACCACGCAGGCGCCGGCGGCGGCCTGCTCGCGGGCACGGCGGGAGATGTCCCCGCGCGCCCCGATGTCCACCCCGCGGAACGGCTCGTCGAGCAGCAGCACGCGCGGCCCGGCGTGCATCCACCGGCCGACGACGACCTTCTGCTGGTTCCCGCCCGACAGGGCGTCGACGTTCTGGTCCGGACCCGTGGCCACGACCCCGAAGTCCGTGATGACGGCCTCGGCGACCCCGCGCTCCCGGCCGGGCCGCAGGATGCCGCTGCGCGTCACGCCCCTGAGGAAGGGCAGCGTCGACGTCGTGGCGATCGTCCAGCCGGGCAGCATCGCCTCGGCCGCGCGGTCCTCGGGGACGAGGTACACCCCGCGGCGGACGGCGTCGGCCGTGCGTCGCGGACGGTAGTCCTCGCCGTCGAGCCGCAGCGAGCCGCAGCGCAGGCGGTCGGCCCCGAAGATGCCGCGGGCCAGCTCGGACTTCCCGGCCCCGATGAGGCCGACGACGCCCGTGACCTCGCCGTAGCGGAGGTCCACGTCCACGGGGGCGGACCGGTGCAGCAGCTGCACGCCGCGCACCTCGACCGCGACCCGGGTGCCGCGCATCTCCGTCCGGCCCGCGGTCTCGGCCAGCACGGTGTCGCCGAGCATCGACCGGACGGCGGCCGCCATGTCGAGCGGCGCCTCCTGCCGGTTCCGGATCCGGCCGTCGCGCAGGACCACGAGCTCGTCCGCCAGCGAGCTGATCTCGCTGAGGCGGTGCGACACGTACAGGACGGCCACGCCCTCGTCGCGCAGGCGTCGGACCAGGGCGAACAGCCGGTCGGCCTCGCTCTGGGAGAGGGTCGACGTGGGCTCGTCGAGCACGAGCACCTTGGGCTGCTGGCTCAGGGCGCGGGCGAGCAGCAGGAGCTGGGAGTCGGCGATGCCGAGCTCGAAGACGTCCTTGGTCAGGACGTCGTCGGACCAGCCGAGGTCGAGGGTGGCGGCGATCTCCCGGGCCCGCGGGAGCAGGCGGCGCAGCGAGCGCACGGCGGGGATCTCCCCGCGGATGATCTCCTCGAACACGAGGTTCTCCGCGACGGACAGACCGGGGACGATCGTCTCGTCGATGCGCTGGTGCACGGTCTGGATGCCGTGCCGCGCGGCCGCCATCGGCGACTCCATGGCGACGGCCTCGCCGTCGATGCGGATCGTGCCGCCGTGGTCGGGGTAGACCCCCGACAGGACCTTGATGAGGGTCGACTTGCCGGCGCCGTTCGCCCCGAGCAGCGCCGTGACGCGGCCGGGCAGCAGGGCCAGCGTCACGCCCTTGAGCACCTGGTTCGCCCCGAAGGACATGGTGATGTCCTCGAGCTCCAGGGCGGGGGTCGCGCCCGCCGCGTCCGGCGCTGACGGTGTCTCGTCGAGCACGCGCCGTGCCTCCTCCTCGCAGGGCTCCGGACGACGTCGGCCGGAGCGGGGTGGTCCCGGGTGAGGGGCCAGGGGGCAGCCCCTCACCCGGGAGGTGTGTCAGAAGGTGACGGACGGGATCCAGTCCGCCGCCGACACGTCGGAGATGTTGAGCGCCGGCTCCGCCGCTCGGAGGTCGTCCATGTTGCGGACATTGTTCTCCCGCAGGAAGTCCTGCGTGACGAGGATCGGCGGGAACTCCACCTTCATCTCCTCGAGCTCACCCGCCATGTGCAGGGCGAGCGTCCGGACGACGACGGCGCCGATGGCGTTCGGGTCCGTCGCACCGGTGGCCACCCACGGGCTGCCCTCGGCGACCATGAGCTCGATGTCGGCCGTGGAGATGTCGGCGCCGTAGACGAGCACCTTGCCCTTGAGGTTCGGGTTCTGCTCGAGCGCCGAGAGCGTGCCCTTGGTCAGCTCGTCGTACGGCGCGTAGATCGCCACGACGTCCGGGTTGGACTTCAGGGCGTTGTCGACGAGCGGCGCGGTGTCCGTCGCCGTCGAGTTCGTGAAGGTGCCCGTGTAGAAGAGCTGGTTCCAGCCGTTCTCCTCGACGTACTCGCGCCACACGGTGTCGCGGCGGTCGAGCGGGGCGATGCCGGCGACGTTGACGTAGCCGACGTTGACGTCGGGGCCGATGTCCTCGGCCATCTTCTCGAGCACCAGACCGGCCATGTCGACGTCCGACTGCTGCGTCTGGACGGCGTCGGGGGCGCACTGCTGGATCTCGACGTCGTAGATGATGACCTTGATGCCCTCGTCGATCGCCCGGTTCACACCGGGGCAGAGGGTGTCGGGGAAGCCGTGGCGCACGATGATGCCGTCCACGCCCGAGGCGATGGCCTGGTCGAGCTGGGTCGCCTGGGTGGCGTTGTCACCCTGCGCGTCGTACACCGAGAGCTCGATGCCGAGGGCCTCGGCCTGCTGCTTGGTGCCGTTGAGGTACTGCTGGAAGTAGTCGCCCTGACCGCTCTGCTGGACGATGGCGACCTTGACACCGTCCTGGTCGAACGGTGCGGGGGCGTCGGCCGTGGTCTCCTCGACCTCGGCCTCCTCCTCCGACGCCGCGGGGGCTGCGGGCTCGGTCTCCTCGTCGGTGGTGCCCTGGCTGCAACCGGCCAGGAGCAGCACACCGGCAACACCTGCCGCCAGGCTCGTGCTGATCCTCATGGTGTTCCTCTCCATCTTGTGCAGCCAGGCGGCTGCGTCCTGCTCGTCAGCCGGCTACGGCTGCGAGGAGCTCGGGGTCCGGCGCGGTCGCCGGCTCGACGATCCCCTTCTCGGTGACGATCGCCGCGATGAGGTCGTGGGGGGTGACGTCGAAGGCGGGGTTGAACCCGCGGACGCCCTCGGGCGCCAGGCGCCGGCCGCCGAGCGTGACGACCTCGTCGCCGTCACGCTCCTCGATGACGATGTGGTCGCCCGTTTTGGTGGTCATGTCGACCGTGGACGAGGGGGCGGCGACGACGAAGGGGATGCCCGCGCGGGCGCAGGCCAGGGCGAGCGCCACGGAGCCGACCTTGTTGGCGGTGTCGCCATTGGCCGTGATGCGGTCCGCGCCGATGATGGCGACGTCGACCAGGCCGCGCAGGATCGTGCTCGCGGCGGCGCCGTCGGCCTCCACGACGTGGGGGATCCCGTCCTTGTGCAGCTCCCAGCTCGTCAGGCGGGCACCCTGCAGCAACGGGCGCGTCTCGTCGGCGTACACCAGGCCGAGGTTCCCGCGGTCGTGCAGCTCGTGGATGATCCCGTAGGCCGTCCCCCACGCGGTGGTCGCGAGCGCGCCGGTGTTGCAGTGGGTCACGACGCGGACCTGCTCGCGGCCCGTCCGGGCGAGGATCCAGTCCGCGCCGAGGCGGGACAGGTGCCGGTTCGCGGCCTCGTCCTCGGCGACGAGCCCGCGCGCCAGCCCGAGCACCGCGGCGACACCCGCGCCGACGGCGCCCCGGACGCGGTCCACGCCCCAGGCGAGGTTGACCGCGGTCGGGCGGGCCACGCGGATGCGCTCGATCTCGGCCTGCAGCTTCAGGTCCGACCAGCCCTCCTCGGCGCCCTGGTGCATCGCGAGGACCACCCCGAGGGCACCCGCGGCGCCCAGGGCCGGCGCGCCGCGGACGGCGAGGGAGGCGATGGCGGCGACGAGGTCGTCGACCCGGGTCACCTCGAGGTACCGCTCCTCCAGGGGCAGGAGGGTCTGGTCGATCAGCCGGATCATGGGGCGGGGGGTGTCCCGCCACTCGATCGCACGCACCATGGTTGATCCTTCGAACGTCGTTGTCCGACAACTTGCGGGGAACGCTAGGCAGAAGGTCCTGAGTTGTCAACAAGATGTCGCCAAGTTGTTACCTCTGAGGTGCTGGTGCCCTATCGTGGGCGCGCCAGGAGCGATCACCAGGAGGTGCCATGCCGCGCACGGGCACGCTCGTCGCACGGATCTCGGAGGAGCTGCGCGGGGAGCTCGCCGCGGGCCAGTACCCGCCCGGGTCCAAGCTCCCCACGGAGAGCCGGCTGGGCGAGCACTTCGGCGTGTCCCGGCCGACCGTGCGCGCCGCCCTGCGGGAGCTCGAGGCCCTCGGGCTCGTGCGCACGCAGCACGGCGTCGGCACGTTCGTGGTCGACAAGCCGGCGATCCGGGCCGGGCTCGAGCGGATGGACTCCATCACCGACTCGATCCGGGCCACCGGGCGCGAGCCCGGGATGGTCTACGCCAGCCGTGTGGTCAGGCCCGTCCTCCCGGAGGAGGCCGCACAGATGGGTGTCCCGGGCGACACCGAGGCACTGGAGCTGCGCCGCACGATCCTCGCCGACGGCGAGGTGGTGGCCTACTCCTACGACCTCATGCCGACGTCGCTCCTGCCCGCCGGCTTCGACCCCACGGAGATGGAGGGGTCGATCTTCCACTTCCTGCGGACCCGGCTGAACATCTTCCCCGACCACGGGATCACGGAGCTGCACGCGGTCACCTCCAACCACGTCGGCTGGGGGCCCGAGGCGGCGCACCACCACCTCTTCGTGCTGCTGAACCAGCTGCACTACGACGCGACGGACCGGCTCCTCCTCTTCTCGCGCACGTACTTCATCGAGGGCCGGTACGCGTTCACCATCGTGCGCCGCGGGTGACGACCGGCGCTTGACCGGCCGCCCGAGCCTGCTAGGTTGTCCGACAACACCGCTCATGTTGTCAAGGAGGACCGAGCGTGCGCGACGACGACCCGATGCTCGACATGCTGGTCGAGGCGTCCCGAGCCCTGGCGGCCGACCCCGCGGTCGTCCTGCACGGGGGCGGCAACACCTCGGTGAAGTCGACCTGGACGGACCTCACGGGCCGTGAGGTCCCCGTGCTGCACGTCAAGGGCAGCGGGCACGACCTCGCCTCGATCGGTCGCGACGGCTTCGCCCCCCTGCGGCTCGACCGGCTCCGCGAGCTCCTCCCCCCCGTCGTCGTGCCGGACCTCCGGCTCGCCGACGAGCTGCGCTGCGCGCTGCTCGACCCGCACGCGCCGGACCCGTCCGTCGAGACCCTCGTGCACGCCCTCCTCCCGCACACGGCGGTGCTGCACTCCCACGCCGACGCCCTCCTGGCCCTCATGGACAGCGTCGACGGCGAGCAGCGCATCCGGGACCTCTACGGCGACCGGCTCGTCGTCGTCGACTACGCCATGCCGGGACCCGACCTCGTCGCCGCCTGCGCGCGGGCCTGGGCCGACCAGGCGCACCAGGGCACCGAGGGGCTCGTGGTCCTCCAGCACGGCCTCTTCACCGTGGGCGCGGACCCCCGGGAGGCCCTGGACCGGCACCGGTCCGTGCTGGCGGACGCGCGCGCCGCCCTCCCGGCGGTCGCGACGCCCGCCCCGGCCCCCGTCCCGGTGCCGG
>NZ_AXCW01000097.1 GCF_000603945.1 Actinotalea ferrariae CF5-4
TCGGCGTCGGCGTCGGCGTAGGCGTCGGGGTGGGCGTCGGCGTCGGCGTCGGCGTAGGCGTGGGGGTCGGCGTCGGGGTGGGGGTCGGCGTCGTGCCCGTCCCGCCCGTCGCGTTGCCACCGGACCACGTGATCGCACCCGTCGTCGCCGTCTTGCCGGGGGCCACGTCCAGGCGCGTCCCGTCGGAGAAGGTGACGGTCAGCGGGGTGCTGCGCAGGTTGGACGCGACGTACGTCCGCTTGCCGTCCTTGACGAACACCGCGGCCGACGGCGCGTTCGCCGTCACCGTCGCGTCGAGGCGCCCCAGGGCCGCGAGGTTCGCGATCCAGTGGAACGTGTGCGGGCGGGACTCGCCCTCCTCGACCGCGTAGGCGGGGTCGGCGTTCAGCGCGGCCAGCGCCTTGGGGGCGTCGGCGAGCGCGAGGTAGGACCAGTGGACGTCCTTCCACACCGTGGGCGCACCCGGCTTGAGCTTCTGCATGTTCGCGTAGTTGGTGAGGACGTTGTCCGGGCGCAGGCCCAGGTACAGGTGCCCGGCGGTGATCGGCATCATGTTGATGCCCTGGATCATCTCCGGCTCACCGGAGAACCAGGTGGCGTAGGCGCCGCCGGAGCCCCAGATCATGCCGACGGTCTGGTGGCCGTAGGTGGTCGGCATCGCGCCGGCCTCGTTGAACCAGTACTGCTGGATCGCGGCGGCCTGGGTGGCGTGCAGGTAGATGCCGGCGTCGCGCGCGGCGGTGTCACCGGTCGCGATGCCCCACTGGATGAGGCCCGAGGCGAAGTGCTGGCCCTCGGAGCTGGACTCCTGGTTGTTGCCGTTGACGAACGAGCCGTGCCCGGACGCCCAGTCGTGCCCGGCGTAGATGTCGAACCCGCGCAGGTAGGGGTAGCGGGTCTCGGTGCGGTCGTAGCCGTTGGCGTCGGCGATGAGCTCGTCGACCATGCCGCCGTACTGCTGCGCCCACGTCGGGTCGAAGCGCGCGAGGGTCGCGGCCGCGGCGACGTAGTAGCCGTAGTGGAAGTGGTGGTCGTTGAGCTCCTTGTCCGACCCGTACGACGCCGGGAAGCCGACGAGCGTGCCCCAGTTGGCGTTGTACGAGAAGAGCTGACCGGTCTCGCCGGGGGTGGCGGTGAACCAGTTGGTCAGCGTGGCCTTGATCTGCGCCAGGGCCTTGTCGCGGACGTCGGTGCGGCCGACCTGGTCGGCGATGTCGGCGATGCGCGCGGCGCGGTTGAGCGCCTTGCCGGTCCAGTAGGTGTCCGTGGAGACCGTCGCCATCGGGTCGGCGGCGACCTCGGCGAGGAGGGCGTCCAGACGCGTCTTCGCGTCACCGGTGCTGGTCGCGACGGCGGGCAGCTCCGGCAGGACGCCCGTGAACGGGGTGGTCGTGGTGAACGACGTCGCGCCGACCAGCGTGGCCATGGCCCCGCGCGGCGAGGCGTAGGTGCGGGCGGACTTCGCGCCGGCGCTCGGGCCGTCGCCGGTGGCGCCGGTGAGGTAGGCGTTCTGGTGCGGGTACAGGGACAGGACCGTCCCGCGGACCGTGCCCTCGCGCGCCGTCGTCTGCGCCGTGTAGGTGGTCCGGACCTTCGAGGTCGCCTCGTCGTACGTGTAGTCCGCGCGTGTGCCGGTGACGTGGGCGTGGGCGTACGGGGCGTACGACGACGCCTGGGCGCGGCGCGTGGCGTCCGTGTCCGAGGGCGTCGTCGGCAGCACGGCGACGGAGAGGTAGCCCTTGCCGGCGAGCGTGCTGGTCAGGGTCGTGCCGGACTGGGTCCAGGCGGCGCCGGTCGGGGCGAACGCGACGTAGTCGCTGCCGCCGGACGTGAAGCCGATGCGGGCGCCGTCCTGCCACCAGATGCGCAGGTCGGCCTTCGCGGTGAGGACCGCGTCGCCGCCGCTGACGGCGTAGTAGCTGAAGGGCAGGCCGTGGCCGATGGTCGCGGTCAGGGTGCGGGTGCCGTCGGTCCAGTGCGGGGAGACGGTCCAGTCCGACCAGTCCGCGACGCGCACGACCGGGGAGGTCAGGCCGGCGACGCCGACGACGACGTCCTCGGAGTACGGGTAGTGGAACTCGCCGATGGCGCCGGTGGTGCCGTACGACGTCGGGGTCTGGACGTTGCCGATGCCCAGGCCCGTGGTGAGCGGCTGGAAGGAGGCGGGGTGGGCGTGCAGCGGCTCGCTGGTGCCGCAGTTCCACTTCTTGAAGACGAGGGAGGACCACCAGTCGTTGGTGGGGACCGGGCCCTTGGGGGCGGTGTCGGTGAGGTAGGCGCGGGCGTTCGTCGCGAGGGCGGCGCAGCCCTCGGGGGCGGGTCCGACGGGGCTCGTGGTGTACGAGCCCGAGCCGACGGTCTGGGTGTTCGCGGTGGCGGTGGCGGCGCTGACCATGCCGGTCAGGGCGATGGCCGCGGTGGAGAGGGCCGCGACGATGCGGCGGTGACGGCGACGCTGCCGTGCGGTGGCGGGTGGTGGCGGGGTGGCGCGGGTGGTGCTCATGGGGCGCTGTTCGGTTTTCACCCGGGTGAAGTGAGGGGATCTCGGCGACGGGATTCGCGCCGACCATCGGCGCTGGTCGTGGGGCTGAGACCGGTCTCACCGTGGAACCTGGGGGACGTTTCGGACGCCTTGGCCGTCCGTGCTGGTCATCACTTGATCGGCTCGGAGGGCCGGAGGCCGCGCGGCACGGTGGAGGCGTTGACGAGACGTCCGCGATGTGACGCAGACCACATTGCCGCGGTTCGCCCACAGGCGGCGGGCACGCACCTTCGCCCGGGCCCTCAGCACCGGCAGGATGGTCCGGTGCTGACCGACCTCGCGCAGTGGCTCACCACCCTCGACGCCGACGCGCTGCACCGGGTCACGGTCCTGCGCCACGACGTGCTGCTCGGGGCGCCGGTCCGGGACCTGCCCGACCTCGCCGAGCGCCTCGCCCACCCCGCCTCGGTCGCCTCCGTCGTCCGCGAGCTCCCCGTGCCGGCGGTGCAGGCCCTGGAGGTGCTGCAGGCGCTGGGCGCCGGGGCGTCGTCCGACCGCGCAGCCGCGGTGCTCCAGCCCGGCGGACGGGACCCGCAGGAGCACGGCGAGGCCGTCGACGGCGTGGTGGGGCACCTGGTGGACTGCGCCCTCGCCTGGCCGGACGGCACCGGACGCCTCCGCCTCAACCCGGGGGTCCTGGCTGTGCTCGGCACCCCGCTGGGCCTCGGGCGGCCGGGCGCCCTCCTCGTCGCCGAGGTGCCGGCCGCGGAGCTGCAGAAGATCACTCGGCGGTGGGGCCTGGACGTGCCCAAGCGCAAGGCCGAGCTCGTCGACGCCGTGCTGGGCGTGCTGGGGGACCCGTCCGCCGTCCGGCGCCTGGTGGGTGAGGCGCCGCCGCAGGTGACGGACGTGCTGCTGCAGCAGGCCGGCGATGCCGCAGCCCGGTGGCCGCACCGGTGGGGCGGCGTCGTCGTCGCCGTGCCCGACGCCGTGCCCGACGACGACGTGCCCGACGACGACGTGCCCTGGTACCTGCGCGACCAGGCGGCGTTCGGGCGGCACCGCGTCGCGTCCGCGTGGGCGGTGGAGAACGGGCTCGCGTACGGGCCCCGGTACGAACCGCTGTACGCCCAGGTCCCGAGCGAGGTGCTCCTCGCGCTGGTCGCCCCGACCCTCCGCGCGCCGTTCGACCCGGTCCCGCCGCCCCTGCCGACGACGCCCGTGGCGCCCGCCCAGATCGCCGCTGCGGCGTCCGGCGCCGTCACGGAGCTCCTCGGCACGGTGATGGCGACGCTGGAGCACCTGGCCCGCACGCCGGCCACGGCGCTCAAGGCGGGGGGCGTCGGTGCGCGGGAGATCGCGCGGGTGGCGAAGGTGGTCGGGGCGCCGCCGTCGGACGTGCGGTTCGCCCTCGAGCTGGCGGTGCACCTGAACCTCCTGGACGCGGTGGCGCCCGGCCGGCTCGGCGTCAGCGACGCGTTCGGGGCGTGGCGGGCATCGGCCCCGGCCCGTCGTGCGGCGGAGCTCGTCCAGTCCTGGGCCGGCATGCACTACGCACCGACCCAGGACCGCGGCGCGGACGGTTCGTCGCAGCCGGCGCTGGCGCGCTACGACACCGGCGACACCGCCGTCGCGGCCCGCGCCGCGGTGCTGGGGCTGTTGCGGGACCTGCCCGACGAGGTCGGTGTCACCACGGCCGACGCGGTCGAGGCGACGGTGGCGTGGCAGCTCCCGGTCGTGCTCGGTGCGGCGGACGGGGACCTCGTCCGGAGGACGCTCACGGAGGCGGAGCGGCTCGGCCTCGTCGCCCTCGGTCGGTTGACGGCGATCGGTGACCGGCTCTTCACCGGCGGCACGGTCGACGCCCTGGCCGACGCCCTGGCCGGGATGGTGCCGGACGTCCAGACCCGCGCCGTCGTCGGCTCGGACCTCACCGTCGTGGTCATGGGCACCCCGGCGGCGGAGGTCGTCGACCTGCTGGACGCGGTCGCGGAGCGGGAGGCGCGCGGTCAGGCGTCGACGTGGCGGCTGACGCCCGCGAGCGTGCGCGGTGCGCTGGACGCGGGGTACGCCCAGGACGACGTGCTCGCCGCGCTGCGCCGGGTCGGCGGCGGGGCGCTGCCGCAGTCGCTGGAGTACCTCGTCCGCGACGTCGGCCGGCGACACGGGCACGTGCAGGTGCGCCCTTCCGCGGCGGTCGTGGTGGGGGAGGACCCGGCGCTGGTCGCGGAGATCGCGGCGCACCGGTCCCTGCGGCGGCTCGGCCTGCACGCGGTCGCCCCGACGGTCCTGGTGGCCTCGGCTCCCGTGGACGCGGTGCTCGCCGGCCTGCGGGACGCCGGCTACCTCCCGGTCGAGGCCGCCGCCGACGGCGCGCCGGTGGTCGCGGTGCGTCGTCTGGCCCTCGCGCAGGAGGGCGAGGCCGCGGACGGCGGGGTGTCCGACGACGGGGGGACCGACGGCGACGTGGCGACCCAGGGCGAGGCGGACGCCGACGGCGGCTCGGACCCCGACGTGGACCCGGACGCCGTGCTCGCGAGGTGGGCGGCCGAGATGGCGGTGGACGACGGCGACGAGCCCGGCCCGGGTCCGGCATCGCGCCGCGAGTCGGCCGCCGACGTCGTGGCGCGCCTGCTGCGCGGCGAGGCGCCACCCCACCAGGACGCGTCGGCGCGCCTCGCGGCCGAGCTGGCGCGGCAGGCCCGGCGGCTCAGCGGCACGGAGATCGACCAGCTGGCGCACGCGATCGTGCACCGGCTGCCCGTGCGGATCCGGTACCGGTCCCGTTCCGGCGGGGTGTCGGTGCGGGTCGTCTCCCAGCTGGAGGTGCGCTACGGCTACCTCGTCGGGTGGTGCCACCTGCGGGAGGAGACGCGGATGTTCGCGCTGGAGAGTGTGCTGGGGGTCATCGCAGAACCCGGGTGACGGCCCCGTCCGGCCGGCCACAGGGGTGTGTGCCGGTCACCCGCGACCGGCGGCCGGGGCCAGCTTCCCCGTCACCGCTGCCACACTGGGCGCGCCCCGCGTCGCCGGTGACGCAGCGGGCTCGGACAAGGGGGAGTCGTGACCGTCGCCGACGAGTACGCCGTCGTCACCAAGGACCTGCGCAAGACGTACCGCACGGCCCGCGGCACCCGCGTCGCCGTCGACAGCCTGTCGCTGCGGGTCCCGGTCGGCGGCGTCCACGGGTTCCTGGGGCCCAACGGCTCGGGCAAGACGACGACGATCCGCATGCTGCTCGGGCTGGTGCGCGCGGACGCGGGGCGCATCCGGATCTTCGGCCACCACGTGCCCGAGGCGCTGCCGGAGGTGGTCGGGCGGGTGGGTGCGATCGTCGAGTCGCCGAAGTTCCTGCCGAGCTTCTCCGGCCGGCGCAGCCTCACGCTCCTGGCCGACGCGATCGACGCCCCGACGGGCCGCGTCGACGAGGTCCTCGAGGCCACCGCCCTGCGCGAGCGCGCCGACGACGCGTTCTCCGCCTACTCCCTCGGCATGAAGCAGCGGCTGGCGATCGCCGCGACGCTGCTCAAGCGGCCGGACCTGCTCATCTTCGACGAGCCGACCAACGGCCTGGACCCCGCCGGCATCCACGAGATCCGCACGACGATGCGCCGGCTCGCGGACGAGGGGCGGACGGTCCTGGTGAGCAGCCACATCCTCGCCGAGGTGGAGCAGGTCGCGGACACGGTGTCGATCGTCGGCCGCGGGCGGCTGCTCGCGACGGGCACGGTCGCGGAGGTCATCGGGGACCGGGGCGGGGCCGTCCGCGTCGGGGTGCCGGACCCGGCGCGCGCCGCGCAGGTGCTTGCCGCGGCGGGGCTCACGGTCCGGCCCGACGGCGACCGGCTGCTCGTCGAGGGCGAGCGCGAGCCGGGCCGCATCACGTGGCTGCTCGCGCAGCAGAACCTGTGGGTGCACGAGCTCACGCCGGTCCGCGCGGGCCTGGAGGGCGTGTTCCTCGAGCTGACGCAGGGGACGTCGCTCGGGGCGCCACCGCCCGACGGCGACGCTCCACCCGGGGGTGCCGCGGCGCCGTCGTCGGCGGCTGCGGGGGGTGCGCGGTGAGGCTCCTGGCGGTGGAGGTGCGGCGGATCCGGGCGCGCCGGCTCGTGCTGCTGGTGGTGCTCGCCGGTCTCGGGGCGATCGCGCTCGTGCTGGCCGGGACTTGGCAGAGCGCGCGGCCGCTGACGGACGCGCAGATCGAGGACGCGGAGCGGCAGTACGCGTTCGCGCTGGAGGACTGGGAGGCGAACGGCGAGCAGATGGTCGCGGACTGCCTCGAGCAGCAGGAGCGCGAGTCCGAGCTGACGGGCGGGCCGGTCGACTTCGGCTGCGAGCAGATGGGCCCGCCGCAGGAGGAGTGGTTCTTCCCGCAGGCCAACGAGCTGGCGCAGACGTTCGTGCCGCTGTTGTCGTCGACGGCGACGCTGCTGGTGCTGCTGGTCTTCGCGATCGGCGTGACGTCGACGGCGGCGGAGATGAGCTCCGGCTCGATGTCGACGTGGCTGACGTTCGTGCCGCAGCGGATGCGGGTCCTGTTCTCCAAGGTCGGAGCGGCGGTGCTGGTCGGGCTACCGCTGACGCTGCTGCTGGTGCTCGTGCTCGTCGCCGGGCTGGTCGGTGTGCACGCCGCGAACGACGCCCTCGGGGATCTGACCGGCGAGGTGTGGACCGACGTCGCGTGGACGGTGCTGCGGATCGTGCTGCTCGGCGGGGTCGTCGCGGGGGTGGGGGCGGCGCTGGGCGTGCTGCTGCGGCACACGGGCGTTGCGCTGGGCGTGGTGCTCGGGTACGCGGTGGTGGTCGAGGCGATCCTCGGCAGCCTCGTCACGCGGCTGCAGCCGTTCCTGCTGCGCACGACGATGACCGGCTGGATCGAGGGCGGGACGTCGTACTGGGTCAACGAGTGCACGGTGACCGAGCGCGGGACGGAGTGCATGGGGACCGAGGTGCCGGTGTCGCTGCTGCAGAGCTCGCTGGTGCTGGTGGTCGCCGTGGCGGTGGTGCTCGGGGTGACGGCGCTGGTGTTCCGGCGGCGCGACGTCGGCTGAGGCGCTGGTCCCGGACCGCGGCGGTGGCGTTGGGGTCCGGCCCCTCCCGTTCGGTACGCCGCCCGGGAGGGCCGGACACCGTGCTTGTGTCGGCCGCGGCCGGTTGCTTGCGGCGTCAGCCGCTGCGGTGGGCCGTGCGGTCAGTCCGCCGCCGACGTGAGAGCGGCGATCCGCTCCGCCAGGGTCGGCGGGACCACGGTGTCCGGGTCCCGCATCCGCCCGAGCGCCGCGGTCGCGCTGACCAGCCCCGCGTACAGCGGCGGGCACGTGGGACAGATGGCGAGGTGCTGCTCCACCACCCTGCGGTCCCGCTGCACCAGCTGGCCGTCGAGGTAGTCGCTGACGAGGACGCGCGCGTCCCAGCACCTGCCCGGCACGCCCTGGAGCGCCTGACGGCGTTCCACCCCGCCGGCCAGGGCCGTGACAAGCAGCATCCGGCCGCGGCGGATGCGCTGCTTCGCTGCGGCGAGTCCGATCCGCTGCACCTGCGCCACCTCCGGGGCCGTCATGCCCTCGGCGTCGTGCAGGACGACCGCGGACCGGTAGATGAACGGCAGTCGCGCGAGGGCGTCCCGGAGCTCCTCGGCCGTCTCGGCGCGCTCGACGACCCGGTGGCTGTCCACCGTCCACGACCCCTGCGCCCAGGTGGTGGCGAACCGGCTGTCGTCCTCGGCCTCCTCCAGCAGGTCGCCCCCGGCCACCTCCCTGCGGCGCCGGGAGCTGTCGACGGCGAGGTTGTGGAGGATCCGGTGCAGCCAGGTCGCCACCGCGGAGTCCCCGCGGAACGTGTCGGCGCGGGCGAGGGCGCGCGCCACGGTCTCCTGCACGAGGTCCTCGGCCTCGTCCGGCCCGGCGAGGGTGCGGGCGTACCGGAGGAGGCCGGGGACCTCGCCCGCCAGTGCGGCGATGTCGAGGGCCATGACAGGACGGTAGGCCGCCGGCCCCGCGGACGGCAGGGCCCGGCCGGTCACGGTGCGGAGACTCGAGCGTCGACGCGGTCCGCGACGCGCGGGCAGGTGCTCACCCCGACGAGCGCGTAGAGCGGGCACCAGCCCACCGCGCTGCTGAGGACCATGATGGCGGCCAGCGCGTAGGCCACCCAGGACAGCGCCGCGGCGGGGCCGACGAGCACGCCGACGACGACGAGGGCAGGCGCGACGAGGAACGCACGGACCGCCCGGTCCGTGGAGCTGAGGTTCTGCTTCATGACGGTGCCTCCTGTGGTGAGAGTGACACCCCATGGACGCATCGGGAGCGCCGAGGGATACCGGTGCCGGTGAGGTCGAGCGAGACCCGCGCGCGGGTGCCGTGGCCGCGGCCGCAAGAACAGGGCAAAGGCGGACACATGGTGTTCAGGAAACGCCACCGCCCACCCGACGAAGGAGTCCGCCCGTGCGCACCTCATCCCTCATCGCCGCCACGGGCGGCGCAGCCCTCCTGCTGGGTGCCGCCGCCCCGGCCGTGGCCGGCGAGCGGCCCCAGGTCGACCAGTTCATGGTCCTCGAGCAGCGGGCGACCTTCTCCTGGGTGGAGGAGGACCACGACGACGCCGCCGGGCGCCCCGGCACCGTCCACACCGGCGGGATGCTCATCGACAAGGCGTACGGCACCACGGACGTCTTCGGGTACCTCGCGGACTGGGACTGCGAGCCGGGGCAGCTGCCCGGGGGCGAGGGCTGCGTGCTTCTGACCGAGTACGAGATCGCCACCGCGGGCGCGACGCTGGACGTCGACGTCCGAGCGGGGACCGCGCACCTGAGCGGCGACGTCGTCCTCTTCGACCTGCGGATGGAGGCTCCCGAGCAGTACCTCACCGTGGACGCGCGCTGGACCAGCGACGGCACGCCCCTGCGGAGCCGGGTGCACCACAGCGACCTGTCGCCGACCGCCAAGGTCCAGGTCCACCAGCAGGGCCGGACGTGGTCCGGGCTCGGCGCGACGGGGACGGTCGGCGGGCTGGCGCTGGGTGACGAGCCGGGTGAGGTCACCGAGCACGGGCTGTGGAGCACCGACAGCCGGTACTTCTTCTGGCAGCGCGGCGGGGTCGTGCCGCCGGACGACGGGGGCGGGATGGGCTGAGGCGACGACGACGGCGGCCCGGGCGCCCGGACCGCCGTCGTCGTACCGCCGTGGCCTCAGCCGGCGGGGTCGTAGGAGAGGTCGAAGTTGTCGAAGGCGGCGCGCGCGAGCTCGAACGTCCCGTCGGCGGCGGGGCCCTCCATCGGTCCGACACTCACGAAGACGGCGGACGCCTCCCGCGCCGGCAGCGTGAGGGACAGCTCGCTCTCGTCGACGCTGACCCAGACGCCCGATCCGAGGGGTTCCATGAGGACGGCGGTGAAGGTCTGCTCCGTGCCGTCCTCGGAGTGCGTCATCTCCAGGGAGACCTTGACGCCCGGATCGGCCGCGACGCCGTCGGTCTTCTCGACCGACGTGCCCCCTCCCTCGTAGAGGTACAGCTGCCCGGAGTCGGTGATCTGCGCCGTGACGTACCAGCCGGAGTCGCCGGCGCCGTACGGCCCGCCGATGGCCGTGCCACCGTAGGACCCGGGGCCTGCGGCGACGTCCACCTGGATGCGCGCCGAGTCCATCGGGCCGACGATCCAGTAGTCGAGCATGTCGCCGATCGAGCTCTCGAGGATGAGCACGCCGCCATGGACGGTGGCGCTGCCCTTGCCGTCGTCGAACAGCTCGAAGGGGACGCCGGTGTCGCCGAACTCCTCCAGGAAGTGCTGGTCGTCGCCCTCGGGGTCGGTGTTGACGATGATGCCGCTGCGGCCCAGGAGCGCGGCGAGGCCCGCGACGAGTGCCACCACGACGACGCCCAGCACCGCCAGCCCGAGGACCAGCCGACGACGGCGTCGGGGTGGCCGGCCGTGCGGCTGCTCGGGCGTGGCGTGCCATCCGGGCGGCGGGCCCTGCGTCCACTCCGGGGGCGGCCCGCCGAGCGACTCGTGGGGAGGTGAACCCAGTACGCCGCCGGGCGGCGCCAGAGGAGGGACCGGACCCAGCGGAGGGCCGAAGCGGCTGTGTCGGTCGGGGATGTGGATGGACATCGCCCTCACCTCCACCTCCAGGCTCCGCCGGGCGGTGATGGTCGGAAGAGACGAACGTCCCGGGATCAGGCGGCGTCTCGTCGCTGCGGGGTGGGTGTTGCTCGGGGCGGTCGGGTGGGTCTGACCCGGGGGGAGCTGCGGCTCCGAGGGGTCAGGGCCGGTCGGTGGCGCTCGGCGTCGTCTCGCCGACCGCAGCGGCGCGGATCGTGGGTTGTGCCGGCTGGGGCACATCGGGCTCCTCGCCGTCGACGACGCTGGGCGCCGCCTCCCGGTACGTGCGGGACAGCGAGCGGTAGACGGGGGTGCGCAGCGCGAGCAGCGCTGCGAACAGCATGATCACGCCGGCGATGAGGAACACCAGGGCGATGCCGCGGGTCTCGCCGACGCCGAGCAGGGGGCGCAGTGCCTCGCTGCCGGCGTCGGAGCGGGCGTAGGGGATGATCCACAGCTCGGCGATCGGGGCGATGAGGAACGCGGTGATCGGGGCGGCCGCGGTCTCGAACGCCATGGCGAACCCGAAGACGCGGCCCTGGCGCTCGAGCGGGACGACGCGCTGGATGACGGTCTGCTCGGCCGCCTCGCAGGCGGGCACGAGGCAGAGGTAGAGGAAGATCCCGACGACGTAGAGCGCGGCCCACTCGCGGATGGTGAACACCGCGCCGAGGAACCCCATGGCGGCGACGGCGAGGAGCATCGTCCGCATCGGGTTGCTGCCCAGGCCGAACCGGGCGATGGCGGCGCCGCCGACGATGAACCCGGTCGAGGCGAACGCGAAGACGAGGCCCCACATCTCGACGGAGAACATCTCCAGCCCGTACGGGTCCATGAGCGCCATGTAGACGCCGCCGATGAGGTTGTTGAACGTCGCGAAGATGATGAGCGCGAACAGGCCGTGGGCGGCGCGGATGACGGCGATCGACCCGCGCAGGTCGATGGCGGCGCGGGCGTTCGCGGCCGGTGCGGCGGCGACGCGGTCCTCCGGGAACCGGACCGTGAGCAGGTGGACGAGGGTTGCCGCGGTCAGCGCGAGGGCGATGGCGAGGGTCCAGCCCATGCCGAGCAGCCCGATGGACAGGCCGCTGAGCACGCTGGTCACGATGAACGCGACGCCCTGGACGGTGCCGACCAGGCCGTTGGCGTTGGCGCGGCGCTCGTCGGGCACGAGGATCGTCACGGTCGTCGACAGCGCGATGTTGCGCATGTGCTCCACGACGGCGCCGGCGAGGATGACCACGGCGAACAGCCAGAACCAGGGCCCGTTCAGCGCGAGGAGCATCCGCTCGGGCAGGAGCAGGAACATCGCGCCCGCGACGGCGAACGCGACCAGCGTGAGCAGGCTCGACAGCCGCATGACGGCGAGCTTGCGGTGATGGTCGACGACGGTGCCGAAGAAGATGCTGCTGAACGAGATGAACAGCATGTACGCGCCGCCGATGAGCCCGGTCACCAGCACGCTGCGGGTCTCGAGGTAGGCCCAGAAGGTCAGCGCCCACCACAGGTAGCTGGTCGTGACGTTCGCGACGGCGGTGTTGCCGAGGATGTGGAAGAAGGTGCGCATCGCCGTCGGCGGGGCGGTGGGGTCGGTGACGGGGGAGGTCACGGGCGGTCCTCTCTCCTCGGCTGGCTGACGGCTTACCGACTGCAGACCGGCCTCGGGTCCCGAAGTCATCGGGGTCGCTGGGATCAGGGTCCGCCACGGTGCGGGTGAGGGTCAGCCTGATCCCGGCAGATGGCCTCGGGCTCAGGGCCGAAGATGCGCCGGAACCGTCGGAACGTGCCCGTCCAGCAGCTGCCAGCCCACCGCGAGCTGGGTCCGCCCGTGCTCAGCAGCGATCTCTTTGATCGGTCGACCCGCCCGACATGCAGCGGCTATTCGAGCTCGGTCGTCTTCGGTGTAGCCGTGCCCGGAGCGAGGGGCGTCGTGCTCGTTCGCGATGGGACCGGAGGCGCCGAGGAGAAGCCGTGTCAGGCGCGCTGCTACGTCCTTTGCGTCGACGGACATGCCGATCGCGATCTGCGCAATGCGCTCCTCCGCCAGGTAGCGGCGGAGCAGCTCTCGGGTCTCCGCGTCCGTCCACGTCCGTTCGCCTTCGTGAGCGAACGCGTCGTACAACCGGCTGCCCGTGCTCGAGCCAGTTCGAGTGACGATGCGTGAGGCCGGAGTGGCCGCAGCTTTCGGCACTGCTTCTGTCCGCGGGGATCGTCCCGCTTCGGGCGGGGCGGTCCGCGCCGTCGGCGGCGCGGACGGTCGGACCGGAGGGGGTGGGGACGGTCGGACCGGAATGGGTGCAGCGGGACGCAAGGTGCCAGGCGGAGAGTGCGTCGTAGGCGGTCGGTGAGGGCTCGGTGCGGAATGGGACGTTCGTTCGGCGTCGCGTCGAACCCGCTCCTCGCCGGGGGCGAGGAGGCGCATGAGGAGCATGCCGCCGATCAGCCCGAGGATGAACGTGATAGCGGGGTCCATCACGGCTCCACGTCGTCGTGCAGCACGACCCGGGACAGCTCGACGTGGTCTCCAAGCCGCCAGAAGTGCAGTCGCCGTGCCGCGGGGGTGTTCCGCTGGATCGCGACCCGCCAGGCGACGGCGCCGTCGACGCGGATGATCGGCGAGTCGTCGCCTCCCTGCCCACGCCGCAGCCGGTGCAGCTCGCGTCCGCCGCTCTGCTCGGCGAGGCCCGTCAGAACCTCCACCACCACGTCAAGGATCTTCTGGCGGGTCACTCCCTCCACCGCGTCGAGTGAGGTCACGAACTCAGGCCCTACCGTGTACTCCCGCATCGGCCGCTCGGACTTGTCTGCGGCCGGGATGCGAGCGACCCACCGCAGGTAGATGTCGTGGCGGAGCTGGTCGACGGGGTCGATGAAGGCCAGTGCGTCGTCATCGGGGGTTGCTTCGGGGCGTTTGCGCGCCGCCGCACTAGTCGCGCGCTTGCGAAGCTGCGTCCGCTGCCGTTCCACCTGCTCGCGCAGGCGCTGCTGCTCGGCGACGAGGTCGGTGAGTTGACGCCGCAGCGCGTCGCGCTCGGCCTCAGCCGGGCGCAGCGCGTTGACAGCGGTGGCGAGTGCGCCCTCGACCCGGTGCAGCTCGGCCTTGGCCGCGTCGAGCGTCAGGCTGAGGTCTCGTACAGCCAAGCTCGGCCTAGGCATAAGGACGGTCGTCGTCTGGACGATGGCCGGGGTCGGCGGCTGCTCGTTGACGCTGGGGACTAGGACCGGCTCGGGCACCTCCGGGTCTGGCGGAGGCACGAGCCAGGGCGGTCCACCTTGCAGCAGCGCCGGTGCGGTGAGCGGCTCCACGTCGTCGACGAGGTCATCCAGCCGCACCCTGAACCGGCCTCCCTCGCCGGAGACGACCCGTGTGACCACGGTCTCCCCCTTGGTGAAGAGGTCCGTGAGACGGTCCTTGGGGTTGCCTGTCACACCGGCGGCCGGCACGGGGACCACGACGTCCGGATGCAGCGCGAGGTGGACCATGTCCGGACGAACCCGCTCGACCCGCGCGAGGACGACGTCGCCGGCTGCGTAGTGAGCGACCGCGGTCACACCCGCGCGCAGTGCGGCTGTCACGTCGAGGCGTCGGGTCTCCCGGTCGAGCCGGCCCTGCACCCTCATCCCCCGGCGGAGCAGCTGGTCGAGTGGCACGCCCGGTGCGGTCAGCTCCTGCCAGACGGTGGCGACTCCGTCGTCGTCGAGGGAGACCATGGCGCGCGACGGCGCTACGAGCGCCGCGACGACTCCCGCGACAATCGGTGACGGCTCGGCCTCCGCGCGGCCGCGGGCGTGGTCCGCGCCCATGGTGAGCGCATCGCTGACCAGGCGCTCGGTTGCACGCGCGTTCTCGTGCTCACCGAAGCAGAACCGCAGCGGGGAGACGTAGGGGTCTGTAGTCCAGTCAAGGCCGACCGGGTACACCCGGCCTGCGCCGCCGTACACCTGCGTCATCGCGGGCAGCAGTTCCGAGAGCCGCCACGACGTCTCGTCTGTGGGCAGGAGCACTACCTCGGCGATGCCCCGCACGGCCTGCGCAAGGTCGTCGACGTCGATCAGCGGCTCGGTGCGAGAGGAGGGGATCGACACGACGACGACCGGCCAGGACCGACCTGGGTCCAGGAGATGTCCCGCCAGCCACTCGGCGTCCCTCGATCCGTGCACGCGCCGCACACCGGCCGGAGTGCGGCCGGCCGTCGCCGACGTCCCGCCGTTGGTCGCGGCGCCCGGCGGAAGGTCGACGCTTACACAGCGCTCCTCGGGGTGGCGACGTGCCTCCCGGTGGCGGTTGCGGCTGGGCATGAGCGTCCCCCTTCGTCCGTGATCACTCTGCCACGGTCCACCGACACGGAGCTGACCTGCGTGCGGTTCAGAAGGCGAGGACGAGCACGCCGCTGAGGTCGAGCCTCACACCGCGACTGCGGGACAGGCGTGTGATGTCGTCCACCACCGGTCGGGCTGTCAGCGTGCCCTTGTACCGGGCCGGCGCGACGATGACGAGCCACCGGATGTCCTGCATGGCCGCGGCGGCGAGGACCGACAAGAGGGCGGCATTGTTCGAACGCGCCCGGCCGGTCTGCACGCTCACAGCGGCACCGCTGCTGCCGCGGGCGAGGTCGATCTCGGAGGCCGCGAAGGTGTCCCTCTCCGGCACGCCCAAGCCGTGAGCTCTGGCTGCCGGCGCGAGCGCGCCGAGAAGGTCGGTGCGATGCAGGCCGCCATCCGGTGTCTCGGTGCCCGCGGCGACGGCCATGAGCGACTTGAGGTCGGTGGTGAGCGCCGCGATGTCGCCAGGAACGGACGGCGCACCGGGGTCGAAGAGGATCCAGCCGTACATGCCGTGAGCTTGCCGGCGTTGCTGATGTCGGTGCGCGACATCGGGGGTGAACTTCCATCAAGCTCGGCTGCGGCAGTGCCGACGACAGTGGGAGACCCGACCACCCAGGGGAGCGAGACGTGAAGGACGACGGGCATGCCTACCCGGCTCACCGGTACAGCAGGGGAGGGATCGCCGTATTCGTTGTCGCGGTTCCGCTTCGAGCCGTTGCTGAGCTCCTGCCCGAGCCGGACCCTGCGCACAAGTTCCCGGGCAACCGTCGGGTCGACCTCGCGCACGCCGAGGGATTCGCCCAATACTGGCAACTCAACGAGCGGTGGGCGACGCCCCCGCTCCTGCTCGACACGGAGGAGCGGCTCGGCGACCGGTTTGAGATCCAGACATCGGTGTCGCCTGTCTCGAGCGGCATGCTGCAGTTCCCCGAGGACTCCAAGACAATTCTCGAGATCCTCGACGGGCAGCACCGGATCCTCGGCTGGCACATCGCCGCCGAGCAAATCGCCGCAGGCCTCAGGTCGAGCGGCCGGGCACTCGAGAATGCGCACCTGTTGGGTGATCTCGGAGCCAGACGTAGCGCCGAAGCGGCGCTCGACCGATGGAGTCGGCTGTCGGAGCGACTCAACACGGAGTGCGTGACGCTGGAGATCTTCGAGGGCGTGGGGATCGAGGAGCACAGGCAGTTCTTCTCGGACATTGCCACTAACGCCAAGGGCATCACCAAGTCCCAGGTAGCCTCCTTCGACCAGCGCGATCTCGTCAACCGCGTTGCCGCCGAGGTTGCGGGGAAGCATTCCCTGGTCGAAGGCATCGTCGACTTCGAGAAGGACCGGATGGCGGGCGCGAGCGAGAACCTGCTCTCTGCCAAGACCCTGGTCGACATCGTTCGTGCCGTCGCCATCGGGTTCGAGTCCCGAGCCACCCAGAAGAGGGAGGCGCTCCTCGACTCTGCCGACGTGAGGGACGTGACTCTCCGATTCCTCGACGTGCTGTTGGACGAGGTTCCGGGGTTGGCTGACGTCGCGGCCGGCACCGAGAGCGCAGCGTCACTCCGATCGCGCAGCCTTGTCGCCTCTGCGACGATCCTTCGCTGTCTCGCTGGTGCCTACCGGATGGTGGCTGTCGACGGGATCGACGAACTCAGCCCGCGGGTGGACGAGGGCGGCGAAGCAACTTTCCGCCGCCTGCTCCGTCA
This sequence comes from Actinotalea ferrariae CF5-4, assembly GCF_000603945.1. GTDB lineage: Bacteria > Actinomycetota > Actinomycetes > Actinomycetales > Cellulomonadaceae > Actinotalea > Actinotalea ferrariae. The sequence continues at coordinate 16,607 of NZ_AXCW01000097.1, forward strand.
TCTCGTCGGATCGTGGGGATTTCCTGTCGACCGCCGCTGGATGGCCACCGGTTACTTCCCACACGCGGGCAGCCGCGCGCCCTCGTCGAGGGCGCAGGACCTCAAGGGCCTCACGATGACGCTCGCCACCTGGGCGCGGGACGGGGTCCCATCGGCCGGTGACCGTTAAGGGGCTCTTCGGATCTATGCGTGGT
>NZ_AXCW01000098.1 GCF_000603945.1 Actinotalea ferrariae CF5-4
GACCGGTGGATCAGGGCTGAGCCGGTGCCAGTCCGAGCCGCATCAGGCCGCCGACGACGGCGCTCCTGGCAGGATGGCGGGCGCGTCGCCCCCGTAGCCCAACCGGCAGAGGCAGCCGGCTTAAACCCGGTCCAGTGCGGGTTCGAACCCCGCCGGGGGCACGCCACGCCACGCCCGCCCCCGACGCCGCGCTCTGGTCGTGACGACGGGTCGGGACAGGGTGCCGGGAGCTGTGCCGGACGTCTGCCGGACGTCTCGGCCGGTGCGGGAACTCAGGCGGGGTCGGTGGCGTTCCCTAGGATGTAGTGAACGGCCAGCGACAAGTGTCCGCCCGCACCCCGCGGGTGGCAGCCGCCGCGACCAGGAGGATCCGTGTCCAACCCTGTCCTGAGCAACAACGCCGTCTTCGGCGAGCGCCGCGGCCGCGGGGCCGCGCAGGCCCCGTACGGGCAGCCGCAGACGAACCCCTACGGCGAGCCGCAGTACAGCCAGAGCGAGCTCGAGCAGATGTACGGGTCGCCGTCGGCGACGACGCGTGACACCGGGCGCCTCACCTACGACGACGTCATCGTCAAGACGGCCGGCCTGTTCGCCGTGCTGCTCGTCACCGGTGCCTTCACCTGGCTGATCGCGCCGCAGCTGTTCTTCGTCGGGATGATCGTCGGCCTGGTCCTCGGCCTGGTCAACGCGTTCAAGAAGAACCCCAGCCCGGCGCTGATCATCGCCTACGCCGCCGCCCAGGGCGTGTTCCTCGGTGGCATCAGCGCGATCTTCGAGGCGCAGTGGGAGGGCATCGTCATCCAGGCGGTCCTCGCCACGGTGTCGACGTTCGCGGCGTCCCTCGTGCTCTTCCGCTCCGGCAAGATCCGGGTCACCCCGAAGTTCACGCGCTGGCTCATCATCGCGATGGCCGGCTACCTGGTCTTCTCGCTGGTCAACTTCGGTCTCGTGATGTTCGGCGTGCTCGACGGCTTCGGCCTGCGCGAGGGCCCGCTGGGCATCCTCATCGGCCTCTTCGCGGTCGGCCTCGCGGCGTTCTCGCTGATCGTCGACTTCGACGCGATCAAGCGCGGCGTCGAGCAGGGCGCCCCGGCGAAGTTCGCCTGGACCGCCGCGTTCGGCCTCATGGTCACGCTGGTCTGGCTGTACGTCGAGTTCCTGCGCCTGCTCGCCATCCTGCGCGGCAGCGACTGACCTCGACGCCTTCCAGCCCCACCCCGAACCGCCCCGGTGCCCCGCACCGGGGCGGTTCGGCGTTCCCCGCCCCGGGCGGGACGGCGTGACGCAGCCGGGAGCGGCGTTGCCTAGAGTGGGCGCCGCAGACCACCCCTGCCCCGAGGAGCCACCACCGTGACGTACGCGCAGCACATCTCCGAGCTCGTCGGCGGCACGCCCCTGGTCCAGCTCACCTCGGTGGCCCGGGGCCTGGCCGCGACCGTGCTGGCCAAGGTGGAGTACTTCAACCCCGGCGGCTCGGTGAAGGACCGCATCGCGCTGAAGATGATCGAGGCCGCGGAGGCGTCGGGCGAGCTGCGTCCGGGCGGCACGATCGTCGAGCCGACGAGCGGGAACACGGGGGTCGGGCTCGCCCTCGTCGCGCAGCGCAAGGGGTACCGCTGCGTCTTCGTCTGCCCGGACAAGGTCTCCCAGGACAAGCGGGACGTCCTGGCCGCGTACGGCGCCGAGGTGGTCGTGACGCCGACCGCGGTCCACCCCGAGGACCCGCGGTCCTACTACTCCGTCTCGGACCGGCTGGCCGCGGAGATCCCGGGCGGCTGGAAGCCGAACCAGTACTTCAACGTCAACGGCCCGGCGAGCCACTACGAGTCCACCGGCCCGGAGATCTGGCGCGACACCGACGGCACGGTGTCCCACCTCGTCGTCGGTGTCGGCACCGGCGGGACCATCACCGGCACGGGCCGGTACCTCAAGGACGTCAGCGCCCAGCGCTCCGGTCAGGACGGCGGACGCGTGCGCGTCGTCGGCGCGGACCCGGCGGGCTCGGTCTACTCCGGCGGCGACGGGCGTCCGTACCTCGTCGAGGGCGTGGGCGAGGACTTCTGGCCCGGCGCCTACGACCCGTCGGTGCCGGACGAGATCATCGCCGTCACGGACGCCGAGTCCTTCGACATGACGCGTCGCCTCGCCCGCGAGGAGGGGCTCCTGGTGGGCGGCTCCTGCGGCATGGCCGTCGTCGCCGCGCTGCGGCTCGCCGAGCGGCTGGAGCAGGAGGACCCCGAGGCGGCCGCCCGGGCCACGATCGTGGTGATCCTGCCCGACGGCGGCCGTGGCTACATGTCCAAGATCTTCTCCGACCGCTGGATGCAGCAGCACGGCTTCCTCGCGGAGGACGACGGCGCCGCAGACGCGGAGGGGCACGACGCCGCCGGGCAGGGGACGGTGGCCGCCGCGTCGGTCCGCGCGGTCGCCGACGCCGTCCTCGCGCGCCGGGGCGGCGCCTTCCCGCACGTCCGCGCCGAGCAGTCTGTCGCCGAGGCCGTCGCGGCGCTGCGGGAGCACGGCCTGCCCGCGCTGCCCGTCGTCACCGCCCCGGCGCCGGTCCGGCTCGGTGAGGTGGCGGGCTCGGTCAGCGAGCGCGGTCTGCTCCGGCTCCTCGCCGACGGCGGCGCACCGACCGACCCCGTCGCCGACCACCTGGAGCCCGCCCTGCCGCTCGTCGGCCACGGGCAGTCGCTCGCGTCGCTGCGGGCGGCGCTCACCGAGGACGACGTCGTCGTCGTCACCGCGGACGGGAACCCGGTGACCGTCGTGGCGCGCGGGGACGTCCTCGCCGGCGTGACCACCTGACCCCCGAGGAGATGCCGTGCCCCTGATCGACCTGCCCGTCGAGGACCTCCGCCGCTACCGCGCGCCGCTGACCGAGCCCGACGGCCTCGAGGACTTCTGGTCCCGGACGCTCGAGGAGACCCGGGCCCACGACCTCGCCCTGCGGGCGGAGCGGGTCGACGTCGGCCTGCCGCTCGTCGAGGTCCTGGACGTGACCTTCGCGGGGTTCGGCGGGCACCCGATCAAGGCGTGGCTCACCCGACCCGCCGGGGCGACGGAGGACCTGCCGGTCGTCGTGGAGTACCTCGGCTACGGCGGGGGTCGCGGCCTGCCCCACGAGCACACCCTGTGGGCCGCCGCCGGGTACGCGCACCTGGTCATGGACACCCGCGGCCAGGGCAGCGGATGGGGCTCGGGCGGCGCCACGGCGGACCCGGTCGGCGCGGGCAACGCGACGCCGGGGGTGATGACGCGGGGGATCGAGGACCCCCACGACCACTACTACCGCCGGCTCTTCACCGACGGCGTCCGCGCGGTCGAGGCGGCGCGGGCGCTCGACGGCGTCGACGCGTCGCGCGTGGCGGTCAAGGGCATCAGCCAGGGCGGAGGGATCGCCCTCGCGGTCGCCGGCCTCGTGCCGGACCTGGTCGCCGTGATGCCCGACGTGCCGTTCCTGTGCCACGTCCGGCGGGCGCTCGACGTCACCGACGCCTTCCCCTACCAGGAGCTGGCGGTGTACCTGTCGGTGCACCGCGAGCGGGTGGAGACCGTCCTGCGGACCTTCGACCACTTCGACGGCCTGCACCTGGCGCGGCGCGCTACGGCACCGGCGCTGTTCTCCGTCGCGCTGCGCGACCGCACCTGCCCGCCGTCGACCGTCTACGCGGCGCACAACCACTACGGCGAGCTGACCGCCGAGCGGACGGGCACGCGGCCGACGGCGGAGATGGTCGAGTACCCGTTCAACCAGCACGAGGGCGGGCAGCAGCACCAGCTCGCCCGACAGCTGCGCTGGTTCGCCGACCGGATCTGACTGCGACAGGTCCCGTCGCGCCGGATGCGGCACGATGGTCGTCGGCCGTGCGGTGACCGCACGGTGAACCGACACGAGAGGCGACCCATGCCCGAGAACCTGCCCACCGCGTCCGGCTCCTTCGGGGACAAGCCCGTCCTGACCTTCCCCGACACCCCGGCGCCGCACGACCTCGCCGTCCAGGTCCTGCACCAGGGCTCCGGCGACACGGTCGAGGCCGGGGACGACATCGAGGTCAACTACTACGGCCAGGTGTGGGGTGGCCGGATGTTCGACAACAGCTACGACCGCGGCTCGTCGATCTCCTTCGGCATCGGCGTCGGCCAGGTCATCGCCGGCTGGGACGAGGGTCTCGTCGGCAAGCAGGTCGGCTCGCGGGTGCTGCTGTCCATCCCGCCGCACCTGGGCTACGGCGACCGCGGCATGCCCGCCGCGGGCATCGGCGGCACCGACACCCTCGTCTTCGTGGTCGACGTCGTCGGCACGCGCCACTGACCCACGCGCCGGACGACGGCCCGGACCCTGCGGGGTCCGGGCCGCCGTCGGTCCCCGGCCCGGCCCTGGTCGCTCAGGTGCCGACGAGCCCCGTCTCGTACGCCAGGACCACCGCCTGGACCCGGTCCCGCACGCCGAGCTTGGCGAGGATGCGGCCCACGTGCGTCTTCACCGTCGCCTCGGACAGGACGAACCGTGCGGCGACCTCGGCGTTGGACAGACCCTCGGCGACGGCGCGGAGCACCTCGAGCTCCCGGGGCGTCAGGCCGGCCAGGCGCGGGTCGGTGCCCCCCGGGCCGTCGTCGCCCGGCTGGGGCGCGGCCGGCAGGCGGTCGGCGAACATCTCCAGCATCCGCCGGGTGACCCGCGGGGAGACCACGGCGTCACCCGAGGCGACCGCCCGGATCGCGGCCACCAGCTCCGCGGGGCGGGCGTCCTTGAGGAGGAAGCCGCTGGCGCCGGCGCGCAGGGCGGCGAAGGCGTACTCGTCGAGGTCGAAGGTCGTGAGGATGAGCACCCGCGTGCCGGGGTGGTCCGCGACGATCCGCTCGGTGGCGTCGATCCCGTTCATCCCGGGCATCCGGACGTCCATGAGGACGACGTCGGGCCGCAGCGCGGCCACCTGGGTGAGCGCAGCCCGCCCGTCGCCCGCCTCGCCGACCACCTCGAGGTCGTCCTCCGCGTCGAGCACCAACGAGAAGCCCATGCGCAGGAGCGCCTGGTCGTCCACGAGCAGCACGCGGACGCGGGGCCGTGCTCCCGCGGTCGTGGCGTGTCCGACCGCGTCCTCGCCGGTCCCGCCCCGGCCGTTCGCTCCCTGACCGTTCGTGCCCTGACCCGTCATGCCCGCTCCCCTTCCGCCGTCCCCGCGGTGCCGTCCCACGGGAGCCGTGCCGTGACCCGCCATCCCGTGCCGTGCGGGCCGGCGGTGACGCCGCCCCCGTAGACCGCTGCCCGCTCCCGCATGCCGATGAGCCCCTGGCCGGCGCCCCCGGTCTCGCCGCCCGGGAGGGTGGCGCCGTCGTCGGTCACCTCGATGACCACGCCGTCGTCGTCCCGCCCGAGCACCACGTCGACGACCTCCGCGCCCGGCGCGTGGCGCAGGGCGTTGGTGAGCGACTCCTGGACGATCCGGAACACCGCGAGCTGCAGGCCGGCGTCGTCGGGCAACGGGGTGGAGAGCCCGGTCGTCCGGACGGGCAGGCCCGCGGTGCGGAAACGCTCCACGAGGCCCTCGAGGTCCACCGCGCCGGGCTGCGGCTCCAGCGGGGTGCCGACGTCCTGCAGGACGCCGAGAATGCGGCGCATGTCCGCCAGCGCCGACCGCCCGGTCCCCGCGAGCTCGTCCAGCGCCGCGCGCGAGCGGTCCGGCGACCGCTCCAGGGCGGCGGACGCGCCGTCGGCCAGGGCGATCATCACCGACAGGCTGTGCGCGACGACGTCGTGCATCTCCCGGGCGATCCGTGTCCGCTGGCCCGCCAGCGCGAGCTCCGCCTGCCGGTCGCGCTCGCGGGCCAGGGCGTTGGCCCGCTCGACGAGGTCCAGCAGGTGCAGCCGCCGGTTGCGCACGCTGATGCCCACGGACATGGCGCCGAGAGCGAGGACGAGCACCCCGGTCACCTCCGCCCACCGCGCCTCGGGGGACAGCGGGGCGTCCTCCACGAGTACCGTCGGGTCGCCGACGGCGAGGATCGTGCCGCTCACGATGCCGAAGGTCACGGCCGCGACCGGCCAGGCCACGCGGGCCGGCCGCAGCGACGCGACGGCGTACAGGGCGAACGCGAGGGCGAAGTCGAAGCCCGTGAGGGCGGCCGCGACGACCGACGTCACCGCGGCCAGGACGGCGGTCGCGAGCGCGACGAGGACGGGGGCGCGACGCCGCAGCGCGAGGGTCGCGGCGCCGGCCACGACCAGTGCGACCGTGGGGCCGACGGCCCGGCCGGGCTGCGGGTCGGCCACGGCGATACCCAGGCTCGGCACCGCGAACCACGCCACGACGAAGGCGTCCATCGCCCGCGGGTGGCGCAGGAAGAAGCGCCGGACCCGTCCGGCGCGCTGCGCGCCCTGGAGCGTGAACGGCAGGCCCGGCGCCGGGGGCGTCGCGGACGGCCCCGGCGACGCGGCGGGCACCGTGGAGGGCCCGCGCGCGTCGCCGGTGGTGCTCATGCGATCACTCTCCCAGGCGCCGAGGGGCGCTCGGGGCGCCTCAGGCGTCGCGCCGGCGCAGCAGCACCGCCGCGGCGCCCAGGAGGACCACGACCCAGGCCACCATGACGCCGTAGCCCTGCCAGGGCGTGAGCACGGCGCCCTCGCTCATGGTGTCGATCATGGTGAGCATCGTCTCGTCGTACATGATCCGCGCACCCGCCGTGGCCGGGAGGAAGGGGCTCACGACCTCGAAGAGGCGCAGCGGGACGAGCATGAACACGTTCTCGACGACGAGCAGCAGCCCGACGACGGTCGCGATCGCGCCGGCGGAGCTGCGCAGGAGCGCACCGAAGCCCAGGCCCAGCAGCGCCACGGCCACGAGGTACAGCGGCAGGCCGAGCGCCATCCGGAGGGTCTCGCCGTCGGACAGGTCCAGCGTGGCGCCCAGCGCGTCGTGGAAGGGCAGCGTCGTGACGTAGGACAGGGCCATCGACACCAGGCTCACCACGAGGGTGACGGCCGCCAGGACGATCGCCTTGGCCGCGAGGGTCGGCAGCCGGCGCGGCACCGCGGCGAAGGACGACCGGACCATCCCCGTCGTGTACTCCGTCGTCACGGTCAACACCCCGAGCACGGCCACGACGAGCTGGGCCATCGTGACACCGGAGGACAGGAGCGTGACGACGCTCGTCGTGCCCGGCCCGCCCTGCGCCTCGGCCGGGGCCATCGACATGCCCCAGGCGATGAGGGTGTTGATCCCGACCATCGCCACCACGGTGACGAGGATCGTCCAGACGGTCGAGCGGACGGTCCGGAACTTGATCCACTCGGCGGCGACGACGCGCGGGAACGTCACCGGGTGGACGGTCGTGCGCCCGGGCCGCGCGGAGGCGGTGCCGGGGACGGTGGGGGCCAGGGTGGTCATCGCAGTGCGCCTTCGGTCGTCGGCGCGGTCGCGCCGGAGGAGAGGGTGGGCTCGGGTGCGCCGGCCGCGGCGAGCGCGGGGCGTCCGGCGGCGGACGGGTCGGCGTGGAACTCGACGTCGTCCGCGGTGAGCTGGAGGTACGCGTCCTCGAGCGAGCCGTGGACGGGCGTGAGCTCGTGCAGCGCGATGCCGGCCGCGGCCGCGGCGTCGCCGATCGCCGGGGCGGTGCCGCCGGTCACCTCGAGCAGGCCGAGCTCGGTGGACGTCACGGCGAGGCCCTGGCGCCGCAGGAGCTCCTCGAGCGCCGAGGCCTGCGGGCTGCGCACGCGCACGGTGGTGCCCGCGGCGAGCCCGACGATCTCCTGGACCGGTGCGTCCGCGAGGAGTCGACCCCGCCCGACGACGACGACGTGGTCCGCCGTGACGGCCATCTCGCTCATGAGGTGGCTGGACAGGAAGACGGTGCGGCCCTGACCCGCGAGGTACTTCACGAGGTTCCGCACCCACAGGACGCCCTCGGGGTCCAGGCCGTTGACGGGCTCGTCGAGGATGAGGGTCGCCGGGTCGCCGAGCATCGCCGAGGCGATGCCGAGGCGCTGGCCCATGCCGAGGGAGAAGCCGCCGACCCGCTTGCGGGCGACCGGGCCGAGGCCCGTCATCTCGATGACCTCGTCGACGCGCCGTCGGCCGATGCCGTGGGTCGCCGCCATGGCGAGCAGGTGGTTCTGGGCCGTCCTGCCGGTGTGGACCGCCTTGGCGTCCAGCAGCGCGCCGACCTCCTGCAGCGGCGCGCGGTGCTCGGCGTAGCGCCGGCCGTTGACGGTCACCGTGCCGGCCGTGGGCCGGTCCAGGCCGACGACCATGCGCATCGTCGTGGACTTCCCGGCCCCGTTCGGGCCGAGGAAGCCGGTGACCTTCCCCGGCTGGACCGTGAACGTCATGCCGTCCACCGCGGTCTTCGAGCCGTACCTCTTGGTCAGGCCCTGGGCCTCGATCATGTGTGTCCCCTCCTCTGGTTCGACGTCTCGAACCTACGGACGGGCGTGCCGGCGAGGGACCCCCTGGGGACGTAACCTCACGCCCCGAGCCCGTACCTCTGGAGGATGATCGGGTCCCTCTCGGGACGGGGGAGGGGCGACCTGAGGACGTCAGGCTCAGCGCAGGCGGCGCGCCGGGTGGCACCATGGCCGACGCTCCGGCTTCGGAAGGGAACCCCTGTGCACGACAGCGCTCCGCGGACGATCGGGTTCCGGGTGGACCGGGACGACGGGCGGACCGAGGTGGAGCCCGTCGTCGGTGGCACGCCGCTGCGTGACCTCGTCGCCGCCTTCGAGCGAGAGGAGGGGCACGAGCCGGCCGGGGGGTACGCCGGCCTGGTCCTCGAGCACTTCGACTTCGGCGACCTGGCTGCGTACCTCGTCGGACGGGACCCGCGTCAGTGGCCCCGGCCGGGACGGCTGTGGCTCCTCGCGTGCGACTGCGGCGAGGTCGGGTGCTGGCCGCTCGAGGCGTCGGTGACCGCGGACGCGGACGACGTGACCTGGTCGGACTTCCGCCAGCCGCACCGCCCCGAGCGGCGGTACGACGGCTTCGGTCCGTTCACGTTCTCTCGCGGGGAGTACGCGGCCGCAGTCGCGGAGGCGCTGCGGGTCCTCGGCGACGGCGGCTCCTCCAGCGGGCTCAGCCGGGGATAGGGCAGGCGACGCCGGTGGCGTGAACGGGGCAGTAGCCGTTCGGGACCTTGTGCAGGTACTGCTGGTGGTAGTCCTCGGCGTACCAGAAGGGGCCGGCCTCCTGCGCGGGCCGGATCTCCGTGGTGATGTCCCCGTAGCCGTTCCGGCGCAGCTCGGGGGCGTAGAGCTCGCGGGTGGTGCGGGCCAGCTCGGCCTGCTCCGGCGTCGTCGTGTAGACCGCGGAGCGGTACTGGGTGCCGACGTCGTTGCCCTGCCGGAACCCCTGCGTCGGGTCGTGCAGCGTCCAGAAGTGCCGCAGCAGCTCGGCGGTCGGCAGGCGCTGCGGGTCGTAGGCCACGAGGACCGCCTCGGTGTGGCCGGTCAGCGCCGAGCAGACCTCGTCGTACGTCGGGTTCTCGGTGTACCCGCCCTGGTAGCCGGCGGCGGTCGTGACGACCCCGGGCAGCTGCCACATCTCCTTCTCGGCACCCCAGAAGCAGCCCATCGCCAGGTAGAGCACCTGGGTGCCCTCCGGCCACGGGCCCCGCAGCGGGGTGCCCAGGACGGCGTGCGTCTCCGGGACCGTGAAGACGGGCTCCGGGCGGCCCTTGAGCGCGCGCTCCGGGGTGACCATGGTCGTGCGCATCGTCGATCCGAACAGCGATCCGAACACGGGGCGTTCCCTCCTGCAGGGGTCGGTCGGGCGTCGTACGGGTGAACGCCCGACGGCGGCCTCCCTGTTCCCTCGCGTGCCGCCGGGCGGGCGCGCACGAGGGCGCGGGCGGAGGTGTGCGCCGTGGTGCGCGCAGTGGCGTGCGCGGTGGCGTGCGCGGTGGCGCGCGCGGTGGGTGCGCCAGGTGTCGGCGGCGACCTCTAGCCTGGGCGCGTGACCTCATCGACGCCGCACGACTGGACCGACGCCGGGTTCGCCACCCGGGCCATCCACGCGGGCCAGGACCCCGACGTCGCGACGGGTGCCGTCGTCCCGCCCATCTACCAGGTCTCCACCTACAAGCAGGACGGTGTCGGCGGCCTGCGGGGCGGCTACGAGTACTCGCGCTCGGCGAACCCGACCCGGACCGCGCTGGAGGAGGCCCTGGCCGCGGCCGAGCGCGGCGCCCGCGGCTTCGCCTTCGCCTCCGGCCTCGCGGCGGAGGACACGCTGCTGCGCGCCGTGCTGCGCCCGGGCGACCACATGGTGGTGCCGGACGACGCGTACGGCGGCAGCTACCGGCTCGTCGCGCGGGTCTTCGGGCCGTGGGGCGTCGACCACACGGCCGTCGACCTCACGGACCTCGACGCCGTCGCCGCGGCGATCGAGCCGGGCCGGACGAAGGTGGTCTGGGTCGAGACGCCGACCAACCCGCTCCTGGGCGTCAGCGACATCGCGGCGATCGCGGCGCTCGCCGGGGCGGCCGGCGCCGTCCTCGTGGTCGACAACACCTTCGCCACGCCCTACCTGCAGCAGCCGCTCGCGCTCGGCGCGGACGTCGTCGTGCACTCCACGACCAAGTACATCGGGGGGCACAGCGACGTCGTCGGCGGGGCGCTCGTCGTCCGCGACGGCGCCCAGCTGCCCGTGGGCCTGGAGGGTCCGACGGGCTCCGCCGACCTCGCCGCGGCGGTCGCCTTCCACCAGAACGCCTCCGGCGCGGTCGCGGGGCCGTTCGACGCCTGGCTGACGCTGCGGGGCCTGCGCACGCTGGCCGTGCGGATGGACCGGCACTGCGCGAACGCCGAGGCCGTGGCGCGCTTCCTCGAGGGCCACCCGGCCGTCCACCAGGTCATCTACCCGGGGCTGGCCTCGCACGCCGGCCACGAGCTCGCAGCGCGGCAGATGTCCGGCTTCGGGGGCATGGTCTCCTTCCGGGTCGGCAGCCGGGAACAGGCCCTGGAGGTGTGCGCGCGGACCCGCGTGTTCACGCTCGCGGAGTCCCTCGGTGGCGTGGAGTCGCTCATCGAGCACCCCGGGCAGATGACGCACGCCTCCGTGGCCGGGTCCCCGCTCGAGGTGCCGGACGACCTCGTGCGGCTCTCGGTGGGCATCGAGGACGTGGCGGACCTGGTCGCGGACCTGGGCCAGGCCCTCGCATGACCGTCCCCACCGGGGGAGGGCCGGCGGAGCGGCCGGTCCTCGACTCGGTGCCGCGGTCGGTCCAGGTCGCCGCGGCATGGTCGTGGCGCCTCCTCCTCATCGCCGTCGCCGTCGCGGTCCTCGCGCTGGGCCTCTCGGTGGGCAAGGTCATCTGGGTCCCCGTCGTCATCGCGCTCCTGCTGACCGTGCTCCTGCACCCGGTCGCCGAGTGGCTCGTCCGCACGGCGCGCGTGCCGCGGGTCCTCGCCGCCGCGGTCTGCGTGGTGGGCCTCGTCGGGCTCGTGGGCGGCCTGCTCACCGTGGTGGGTCGCCAGCTCGCCATGGGCTTCGGCGAGCTGTACGGCCAGGCCCAGGAGGGCTTCTCCGCGCTGCTGGTCTACCTGGCCGACAGCCCGCTGGGCGTGGAGACCGCGCAGATCGAGGCCTACATCGCCGAGGCGCAGAGCCAGATCCAGGCGAACAGCTCGACCCTCGTCTCCGGCGCGCTGGCGGTCACCACGACCGTCGGGAGCGTCCTGGCGGGCGCCGTCATCTCGGTGTTCGTCCTGCTGTTCTTCCTCAAGGACGGGCCCATGATCGGCGCCTGGCTCGTCCGGCTCCTGCCGGTCAGCGCCCGCCACCGCACCTGGGAGGCCTCGCGCCGCGGCCTGGTGACGCTCTCCTCGTACGTCCGTGCGCAGATCCTCGTCGCCTTCGTCGACGCGGTGGGCATCGGGCTGGGCGCGGCGATCCTGGGCCTCCCGCTCGTGGTCCCCCTGACGGTCCTGGTGTTCCTCGCGTCGTTCGTCCCGTTCGTCGGCGCCATCGCCACCGGAGCGATCGCCGTCCTCGTCGCCCTGGTCGACCAGGGCCCGGGTGCCGCGCTGGCGATGCTCGTCATCGTGCTGGCGGTGCAGCAGCTCGAGGGGAACGTCCTGCAGCCGCTGCTGCTCGGCCACGCCGTCTCCCTGCACCCGGTCGCGGTGCTCCTCGCGGTCACGGCCGGCTCGCTCACGGCGGGGATCCTCGGCGCGCTGCTCGCGGTGCCGCTGGCCGCGACGATCAACACGGTCGTCCTCTACCTGCACGGCCGGGACAAGTTCCCCCGCCTCGGCCTCGACCCGGACGGCCTCGACGACCGGCTGGACCGGCTCGCCGGG
>NZ_AXCW01000099.1 GCF_000603945.1 Actinotalea ferrariae CF5-4
CGCGCCGCCTGCGCCGGCCCGGCGCGGCGGTCGTGACGGCCGGGGGGTCGACCGCGGCGGGTGCCCCCGGTCCCGACGGAGCCCTGGTGGGCACGCCGTCCCCGGTCGCGGGCGACGGCGCCGTGGAGCGGTCGTCGGAGGCCGGGCGGTGAACCGTCCCCTCGTCGGCCCCGAGGACGTCGCCGCCGCGGCCGAGCTGGTCGCCGGGTTCGCGCGACGGACGCCCGTCCTGGACAGCCGCGCGGTCTCGGCCCTGGCCGGCGGGCCGGTCCTCCTCAAGTGCGAGAACCTCCAGCGCTCCGGCTCCTACAAGGTGCGCGGCGCGTACGTCCGCCTCGCGCGCCTCTCGGAGGCGGAGAGGTCCCGGGGCGTGGTCGCCGCCAGCGCCGGCAACCACGCACAGGGCGTGGCGCTGGCCGCCGGGCGCCTCGGTGTCCGTGCCACCGTCTTCATGCCCGACGGCGCCGCCCTGCCCAAGGTCGCGGCGACGCAGGAGTACGGGGCCCACGTGGAGCTGGGCGGGGCGTCCGTGGACGAGGCGCTCCGGCGCGCCCAGGAGCACGCCGACCGGACGGGTGCCGTCCTCGTGCACCCCTTCGACCACCCGGACGTCGTGGCCGGGCAGGGGACCGTGGGCCTGGAGATCCTCGAGCAGGTGCCCGACGTCCGCACGATCGTCGTGCCCGTCGGGGGCGGGGGTCTGGCCGCGGGGATCGTCGCGGCGCTCGGCGAGGACCACCCCGACGTCGAGGTGGTCGGCGTCCAGGCGGCTGCCGCCGCGGCCTACCCGCCGTCCCTGGAGGCGGGGCGCCCGCTCACCGTCCCGCTGCGGTCCACCATGGCCGACGGCATCGCCGTCGGCCGGCCCGGGGACGTCCCCTTCGGTCTGCTGCACGGGCGCCACGTGCCCGTGCGGACGGTCTCCGAGGAGGAGCTGTCGCGGGCCCTGCTCCTGCTCCTCGAGCGGTCCAAGACCGTCGTCGAGCCGGCGGGCGCGGCCGGCGTCGCCTCCGTGCTCGCCGGTCACCCGGTCGCGACCCCCGCCGTCGTCGTGCTCTCCGGCGGCAACATCGACCCCCTCCTCCTGCTCCGGGTGGTGCGCCACGGGCTCGCCTCGGCAGGCAGGTACCTCCAGCTGCGCGTCCGCCTCGACGACCGGCCCGGGCACCTGGCCGCGATGGTGGGCGAGATCGCCACCGCCGGCGGGAACATCACGCACGTGGGTCACGTGCGCACCGGCGTGGACCTCGCCATCGACGAGGTCGAGGTCGGTGTGCAGGTGGAGACCCGCGGCCCCCTGCACAGCGCCGAGGTCGTCCAGGCCCTCCTGGCCGCGGGCTACCGCGTCAGCGACGCCTGAGACGACCGGACGCAGGACGGCCCCGGCGCGGGTGCGCCGGGGCCGTCCTGCGTCCGCCCGCCCGACCGACCGTGCCGCCCGCTCGTCGCGCCGGGGCGCGGGACGGGCGCGGCCGTCAGGGCTGGAAGGGCTTCGCCTCGTGGATCACCACGGGGATCGTGCGCCCGTTGGGTGCCTCGTACGACGTCTCGTCGCCCGCGGAGCACCCGATGATCGCCGCGCCGAGGGGCGACCGCTCCGAGTAGACCTCGATGTCCGTGCCCTCGGCGACCTCGCGGGAGCCGATGAGGAAGGTCATGCGGTCTCCCGCCACGGTGGCGGTGACGACCATGCCGGGCTCGACGACGCCGTCGTCCGGCGGCGCGGCACCCACGACCGCCTTGCGCAGGATCTCCTGGAGCTGCTGGATCCGCGCCTCCTGCTTGCCCTGCTCCTCGCGGGCCGCGTGGTAGCCGCCGTTCTCCTTGAGGTCGCCCTCCGAGCGGGCCGCCTCGATCTTCTCGGCGATGTCGCGGCGGCCGACGGTCGTCAGCTGCTGGAGCTCGGCGCTCAGGCGGTCGTGCGCCTCCTGGGTCAGCCAGGTGACGGTGGTGGACTCGGTCACGGTCGCTCCTCTCGGGTTCGTCGTCGTGCGGCGCGGTCGGCGCCCGGCACTCCGTCTGGTGCTGTCAGGTCCTGCGTGGTGCTGCGGGCGGGTGCCCGTGGTGCGTCCGGGTGCGGCCGGCGCTCGCGCGCCGCCGGCCCGGTTCGGTCGTGGTCCCGCCCGGACGCGTCGCACGTGACGCCGGGGCGTCGGTCGGCCGAGGGCCTGGCGCCCGTCCGGCCGCGCGCCGCGTGCGCGGCGTCCTCGGCACGATGCGGGCGCAGGTCACACCACCGTGTGCAACGCCCCTCGGGCGTGGGAAACGACCAGTGTAGCCGGGACCGGCCCGCAGGTCCGGCGTCCCGCGCGGCGAGGGGTCCTCAGCGGTCCACGACCTCGCAGGTGTCGACGATCCCCGTGACGGCCTGCTCGGACGTCCGCACGACGGTGCTGAGCCGCACGGCCGTCGCCGTGGCCGGCGGCACGTCCACCTCCACAAGGCCCACCTGCGCGTACTGCTGGTTCAGGGCCTGCACCGTGCAGCGCACCGGGACGGAGGGGTCGATCCGCGCCACCTCGAACACGACCTCCACCTGGTCCGGGCCGTCGATCGTGAAGCCGATGTCGCTCCAGGTCACGGGCGTGCGGGCGGCCCCGATGCCGATCCACAGCGCCCCCGCGACCCCCAGCGCGCCGAGCACCCACAGGGCCGCACGTCCCGCACGACGCCGGCGCTCGTCCGGGACCGGCTCGTAGCGGCCCGGAGGGGGCCGGAGCGGGGTCTGGTCCATGGTGGGCACCGTCTCCTCGGGGGGTGTCGGTCGGTGGTGCGACCATTGTCCCCGAGGGAACGGCGCCGTCGGCGCAGGACGACCAGGAAGCAGAGGTGGATCGGTGACCGCAGCGGGGTCCGCGGGCGAGCACGAGGACCGGGACGGCACGCCGGAGGGCGGCCACCCGGCGCAGGGGCAGCCTCGACCGCGTGGAGGGCTCCGGCTCATGGCCGTGCACGCCCACCCGGACGACGAGTCGAGCAAGGGCGCGGCCACGACGGCGCGCTACGCCGCCGAGGGCGTGGAGGTGCTCGTCGTCACGTGCACCGGCGGCGAGCGCGGCAGCGTCCTCAACCCGCGCTACGTCGACGCGCCGGAGACGCCCGACGCCCTCGGCGAGGTCCGGCGCGCGGAGATGGCGGCGGCGGCGGCCGTGCTCGGCGTCCGCCAGCACTGGCTCGGTTTCGTGGACTCGGGGCTCCCGGAGGGCGACCCGCTGCCCCCGCTCCCGGAGGGCTGCTTCGCGCTCGTGCCGCTGGAGGAGGCCTCGGCCCCCCTGGTGGAGCTCGTCCGGTCCTTCCGGCCGCACGTCATGACGACCTACGACCCGAGCGGCGGGTACCCGCACCCGGACCACATCATGTGCCACAAGATCGCCTTCGAGGCGTTCCACGCCGCGGGGGACCCGGAGCGCTACCGCGGTCGGGGCGAGCCCTGGCAGCCGCTGAAGCTGTACTACAACCACGACTTCTCGCTGCAGCGGATGCGGACGGTGCACGAGGCGCTGCTCGAGGCCGGCCACACCTCGCCGTTCGGGGACTGGATCGAGTCCCGGGCGCTGCGGGAGGTCCCGGAGCGGCCCGTCACCACGCGCGTCCCCTGCGCGGAGCACTTCCCCGCCCGGGACGCCGCGCTGCGGGCCCACGCGACCCAGATCGACCCGGAGGGCTTCTTCTTCGCCGTCCCGCGGGACGTCGAGATCCAGGTGTGGCCCGTGGAGGAGTACGAGCTGGCCGTCTCGCACGTGCCGACGACGACGTCGCCCCCGGAGGACGACCTGTTCGCCGGCGTCCACGTCGAGGACCGCGAGGGGGTGTCGTCGTGAGCCTCCTGACGGGTGCCCTCGCCGTCGCGACGGGTCCGGTGCTCGCCGTGCTGACCGGTGCCGAGGACGGGCTGCGTCCCGACCTGGAGCCGACGGACGTGACGCCGGGCGTGGTCGGCTTCGCCGTCACGGCGCTCGTCGTCGTGGGGCTCATCGGCCTGCTGCTGTCCATGGTCGTGAAGCTCCGCAAGGTGAACCTCGGCGCGGAGCCGGCGGAGCGCCCGTGGGCTGCGCCGACCGGTCCCGACGCCGAGGGCGGCGTGGACGGCGGTGCCGCGCCCGGGCGACCCGGTCCCGGCGGGGCATCCCGCCCCGAGGACCCCGACGGCGCGGACCCC
>NZ_AXCW01000100.1 GCF_000603945.1 Actinotalea ferrariae CF5-4
GGGTGGGGGTGCGGCTGCGCGTGCGGGTCGCCTCAGCGCGACGGTGGGCCTCAGCGTGACGGCGCGTCCTCGGCGGGGCGGGCCCGCCGCCCGCGGACGGTCCCGAGGGGCAGGACGCGCCCGATCCGCAGCCCCCGCAGCCCCTGCCCGAGCGCGACCCCCGCCAGGATGACGAGGGCACCGACCGGCTCGTTCCAGTGCAGCCGCTCACCCAGGAACACGACGCCGACGACGGTGGCCACCACGGGCGTGATGTACGTGACCGTCGCGGCGGTCCCGGGCCCCGCGACGGCGATGACGCGGTAGTTGAGCGCGTACGCCACCCCGGTGCCCAACGCCCCGAGCGCGACGACCGCGAGCACGACATCGACCGTGACGGGCCCGCGGGGCGTCACGCCCGTGACCGCCAGCACCGGCAGCATCAGGGCCCCCGCGACGACCACCTGACCGGTCACCAACGACAGCGGCCGCTGGCCGGTGGACGTGAGGTACCGGCGCGAGTACGGCAGCGCCAGCCCGTAGCAGGTGATGGCCGCGAGGCACGCGACGACCCCCAGCCAGCGCCCCTCACCGAGCCCGCGCCACACGCCGATGACGACCGCCACGCCCGCGAAGCCCAGCAGGAGCCCGAGGACGCGCCGGCGCGTCGGCCGCTCCTCCGGGTACGCGGCGAGGATCACCGCGAGGGTCGCGAGCGGGGTCATCGCGTTGATGATCCCCGCGATCACGGACGACACGGTCTGCTGCCCGACGGCGAAGAGCAGGCCGGGTGCGGCGTTGAGCAGCAGCCCGACGACGACGAGGTGCCCCCAGGTGCGCCGGGAACGGGGGAGCGGCACGCGCAGGACGGCGCACAGCGCGAGCAGGGTCAGCGCCCCGAGAACCTGCCGTGCCGTCGCCACCTGGACCGGCGTGAGCGCGCGGAGCCCGACCGCGATGAACGCGAACGAGCACCCCCAGATCACGCCGGCGGCGACGTATCCGGGAACCCACGAGCGCGCGCCAGGGAGCGGGACCGTGAGGGGTGCCGAGCTGCTCATGGCGTGGTTCTCCTGGGCGGGCGGTGGCCGACGCGCACGTCGACACCGGTGGTGGGTCGTGTCCCCCGTCGGAGAGTGTGCGCCCTCACCCGTCCGAGGCGGGCCCGTGTCCGGCGGCGGCGTCCCGCTCCCGGGCGAGGAGGCGCTCCTTCACCGCCAGACCCCAGCGGTACCCGCCCATCGTGCCGTCGCCCCGGATGACCCGGTGGCACGGGACGACGAGCGCAACCGGGTTGCGCGCGCAGGCCGAGGCGACGGCCCGGACCGCCGTCGGTGACCCGATCTCGGCCGCGACCTCGGTGTAGGACCGGGTCCGCCCGGCGGGGATGCGGCGCAGGGCGTCCCACACGCGCGCCTGGAAGGCCGTGCCGTGGAGGTCCAGCGGCAGGGCGCGCTCGGGCACGCCGCCTGCGGCCAGGGCGCGCAGCCCGGCGGCGAGGTCCACCAGGCCGTCGTCGTCCCGCTCGAAGGACGCGGCGGGCAGCTCGGCCCGCACCTCCGCGAGCAGCGCCTCGACGTCGTCGCCGATGCGCACGGCCGTCAGACCGAGGTCGCCGGCGACCGCCACGACCGTGCCGAGGTCCGTCCCGACGGCGGTCCACCGCAGCGCCTGGCCCGCCCCGCCCCGGGCGTAGCGGCGCGGCTCCATGCCGAGCGTCGGTCCGGCCGTCTCGTAGAACGCGCGCGTCGACCCGAACCCTGCCGCGAAGACGGCGTCGGTGACCTGCCCGTGCGCCCGCAGCAGGTCGCGGGCCCGGCCGGTCCGCACCGCGTGGCCGAACGCCCGGGGTCCCACCCCGACGACGGCGGCGAAGTCGCGGGTGAGCTGGCGCGGGGAGACGGCCGTGACCCGCTCGAGCTCGGCCGCGGGCACGGGGCCGCCCGCGTCGAGCATCGCGCGGCACGCGGCCACCACGCGGTCGAGGGCCGCACCTGCCGCGACAGCAGGGGCTCCCGGCACCGTCGTCGTCATACCCGTGAGCGTAGGGACGGGCGCCGACACGGGGCATCCCGCTTCCGGACAGCGCACGACGACGGCCCGCACGACGACGGCCCGCACGACGACGGCCCCGCCTCCCGGATGGGGGACGGGGCCGTCGGCCGACCGGGCTGCAGGCCCGGAGCGGGTGTCAGTACGCGTCGAGGATGTCCACGACGAACACCAGGTCGGAGTTCGCGGGGATCGGGTCGCGGTCCTGGTCGCCGTAGGCGAGCTCGGACGGGATCACCAGGAGCACCTGGCTGCCGACCTTCTGGCCGACCAGGCCCTGGTCCCAGCCCTGGATGACCTGGCCGACGCCGATGCCGAACTGCGCCGGCTGCCCGCGCTCCCAGGAGGAGTCGAAGACGGTGCCGTCCGACAGCAGCACGCCGTGGTACTGCACGCTGATGTTCTGCCCGGACTCCACGACCGGCCCCTCGCCCTCGATGAGCGTCTGGACGACGAGCTCGGTGGGCTCGGTCGCGCCCTCGACGTCGATCGTCGGGGTGCCGTCCTCGGCGAGCGTCACGGTGGGCAGGCCCTCCGCGGTCGGCTCGACGGGGGTGCCCTCGGCGCGCGTGGGCAGGACGTCGACGACGTCGATGGTCAGGACGGTCGCCGGGACCTCCTCGCCCTCCTGCCCGGCCCCGCCCGGGACCGCGTAGAGGATGCGGGCGCCGACGTTCTGCCCGGCGAGCGCCGCGTTGAGCTGCGGGAAGCCCGGGTCGCCGAAGGGCAGGCGCTCGGGGCTGCCGTCGGCGTAGGTCGACTGGAGCGTCTCGCCGGCGTCGCCGGAGACGGCGAGGACGTCGACGACCATGATCTGGCCCTCCTCCAGCGGGTCGCCGTCTCCCTCGGAGACGACGAGCGCCGCGGGGGCGCCGATCTCGAACGGCTGGTCGAAGGTCAGGGTCGGCTCGGAGCCGAACTCGCCCTCCACCTGCACGGCGCCGAGCAGCTCGAGGTCCTCCGGGGTGCCGGCGCTCTCCTCGGCGGCGTCGGGCGTCGCGGCGGCGGTCGGCTCGTCGGCCGGCTCGTCGGCGGAGCCGCACGCGGTGAGCAGGAGGGTGGTGGTCACAAGGGTGGCGGCCAGTCGGCGCACAGGCAGGTCCTTCGTCGTCGGTCGTCGTGGGCGGCCGGTCGACCGCGAGGGGCCCGCAGGCGCGCGGACCGCGGTCGACTCTACGGGCTGGGTCTGGGAGGCACCTGGGCGCGCTGTGAGGGACGTGTGCAGACGCACCCGTCGGACGCGGTGTCTCAGGCGCTGCGCGGGCCGCGTGCGCGGCGCTCGTGGCGCTCGAGCCCCTCGCCGAGCGCGGCGATCATCGCCGCCGCCTCCGCCGGGTCCAGCCGCACGGTCCCGGCGCACCGGCCGTCCCGCCACAGGCTGACGACGACGACGCCGCGGTCGTCGTGCCACGTCACCTGCAGCGCCCGGTCACCGCGCACGTCGGGGAGCGCGACCGACCGGCCCAGCGGCAGTGCGGCGACGTCACCCATACCCCGACGATCCTCCCGGGACCCCCGGTTGTCCAGGGGCCGGGACCTCCGGCGACCCGGGCGGTCGGCGTCTCTGGCACCCTGACGCGGTGAGCCGTCCGAGCCCGTCCGACCTGCGCCGCTGGCGGCGCCACCTCGCCGACGAGCGCGCCGAGGCCGCCGTGTACCGCGAGCTGGCCGGTCACCGCACCGGTGAGGAGCGCGCGATCCTCCTCGCGCTGGCCGACGCGGAGGGCCGGCACGCCGCGCACTGGGAGCAGCTCCTCGGCGAGCACGTCGGCCCGCCGCGCCGTGGGGACGTCCGCTTCCGTATCCTCGCCTGGCTCGCGGGCCGCTTCGGGTCCGTCTTCGTCCTCGCGCTCGCCCAGCGCGCGGAGGTGCGCGCCACCTACGAGGTCGACCACGACGCGACCCCGACCATGGCCGCGGACGAGCGCGTCCACGCGGAGGTCGTGCGGGCGCTCGCGGCCCGCGGGCGGCAGCAGCTGTCCGGCACCTTCCGCGCCGCCGTGTTCGGCGCGAACGACGGCCTGGTGTCCAACCTCGCCCTCGTCATCGGCGTCGCCGCGGCGGGCACCGGGACCTCGACCATCCTGCTCACCGGCCTGGCCGGCCTCCTCGCGGGCGCGCTGTCGATGGGCGCGGGGGAGTACATCTCGGTCCGCTCCCAGCGCGAGCTGCTCTCCGCGTCCACCCCGAGCCCGGCCGCGACGGCGGCCCTGCCGAACCTCGACGTCAGCGCCAACGAGCTGAGCCTCGTGTACCGGGCCCGGGGCATGTCCGCGGACGAGGCGGAGAGCCACGCGCGCGAGGTCCTCGCCGACCTGGACAGCCTCGACGCGGACTGGCGGCACGGCCGTCGCTCCACGGAGGTGACGGGCCGCACGGTCGCCGACGACCACGAGGTCGTCGGGTCGGACCTGGGCGCGGCCGTGTCGTCCTTCTGCTTCTTCGCAAGCGGCGCCGTCGTCCCCGTCCTGCCCTACCTGTTCGGGCTGACCGGCCTGACGGCGATCGGCGTGGCCGTGGTCGCCGTCGCCGCCGCGCTGCTGCTCACGGGCGCCGTCGTCGGGCTCATCTCGGGCGGCCCGCCGCTGCGACGCGCGCTGCGGCAGCTCGCCGTGGGCGCCGTCGCCGCCGCCGTCACGTACGGGTTGGGCACGCTCTTCGGCGCCAGCGGGATCTGAGCCGGGCCGCGCCCGGGTCACCAGCCCCGACGACCCGGCTCAGGCGGAGCCCGCTCCGACGCTGCTGCCCGTGGTCCGCCCGGGGGATCCCGGCCCGCGCCGCAGGGTGCGGGACCCGGCGAGCGCCGCGACGACGGCGGTCACCGCCGCGGCGACGACGACGAGGAAGCCCCCCGACGCGCCGTCCCGGTCGATGAGCGCCCCGCCGACCGACGCCCCGACGGCGACGCCCGCCCCCAGCGCCGTGCTCACCCAGGTCAGGCCCTCGGTGAGGCGGCCGGGTGCCACGAGCTCCTGGACGAGCCCGTTGCCGGTGATGAGGGACGGGGCGATGGCGAAGCCCGTGACGAACATGACGGCGGCGAGCGCCAGGAGGCTCTCGACGACGAAGAAGAGGGACACACCGAGGGCCAGGAGGACCACCGAGAGCACGAACCGGCGCCACAGCGGCGCGACCCAGTGCCGGACGCCGTAGCCCAGGCCGGACAGCAGCGAGCCGAGGGCGAACGCCGCGAGGACGACGCCGGCCAGCCCCTTGCGGCCCTGCTCCTCCGCGAACGCGACGGTCGCCACGTCCGTCGCGCCGAAGATCGCGCCCATGGCGACGAACACCACGACGAGGACGATCATCCCGGCGGATCTCAGGACGTCCAAGCGGCCCCCGCTGACGTCGTGCAGCGCCGTCGGCGGCTCGGTCCGGCGCTGGGCGAGGAAGGCCAGCCCGCCCAGGAGCATCGCCACGACGGGCAGCACGAGACCCGACTGCGGGGCGAGCGTCGTGGCCAGCAGCGTCACGACGATCGGGCCGACGACGAACACGAGCTCGTCCAGCGCCGACTCCAGCGAGTAGGCGGTGTGCACCTCGCGCGGGTCGTCGAGCGCGTGCGACCAGCGGGCGCGCACGAGCGCCCCGACGGAGCCGGCGGTCGCCCCGGACAGCGCGGCGGTGAGGAACAGCAGCGGGACGGGCCCGCCCACCGACGCCACGGCGACGAGCGCCGCGAGGCTCGCCGCGGCGAACGTCACGGCCGGCCGCATGACGCGCGCCTGCCCGTGCCGGTCCACGAGGCGGGCCAGCTGCGGGGCGCACACGGCGTGGGCGACGACGTGGGCGGCGGCCACCTGGCCCGCGAGCCCGTAGGAGCCGTACAGGTCCGAGACCATGAGGACGATGCCGATCGCCACCATCGACATGGGCATGCGCGCGACGACGCCCGCCGCGGAGAACGCGAGCGTCCCCGGGCGGGACAGGACCGTGCGGTAGGGCTGGAGCACCTCAGGATTCTCGCCCATGCCGCGGCCGCGTCCCGTCCGGAGGGCCGGGGGGGCCCCGCCGCTGTCCCACCCGCACCCCCGCCCTCCGGCCGGGCGGCCCGCGGAGGGGTGGAGGCACCCGGGTCGGCGGCGCGACCGGGTGGTTTCACCCGGTCGAGGGACGACAGGGCCGCCCGGCCCCTCACGACGGGTGGTGTCCGGGCCGATCACTACAGGGGAGACCCCACCGGCCTCCGGGTGGCGCGTCTCCGCGGCGTGGTCCCGGAGCCCGACGAGACGACGAGCGGAGACCGATCCCGATGGCGACCTCTGGGCCGCGCGGCGACCGCGACGGGCTGGAGCCGTGGCAGCACCTCGACGTGCCGTCGCGCTCCTGGCTCCCGCGCGGCGCGCGGCGGCCCGGTCGGCGTGCCCGGGCGGCGGTCGACGAGGGGCCCGGGTCGGGCGCCGTCGCGCTCACCGGGGAGCAGGTCCGGTCGCTGCCCGGCCGGGCTCCGGCGCCGGACGACGGTGCCTCTCGTCGCCCGCTCGTCGCCCCGGGGGGGCCGGTCTTCCTGCTCCTTCTCGCGCTCGCCGTGTTCGGCCTGGCCGTGACCGCCGTCTCCTTCGCCCACGAGACGGGCAGCGTGTCCGCCTGGTGGCCGGCGGCCGGCGTCGGCCTCCTCGCGTTCCTCGCGACGCCCCCGGGCCGGCGGTGGACGGTGCCCGTCGTCGTCCTCGTCGCGACCGGCGCCGCGAACGCGCTCGCCGGCCGCCCCCTCGTCCCGTCGGTGGGCTACGGGCTGAGCAACATGCTCGACGTCATCGTCACGGGCTGGTGGCTCGTGCGCGGGCGGAACCGGGCGGTGCTGGAGACCGTCGACGACGTCGTCCGTCTCCTGGTCGCCACCGGGCTGGGGGTCCTCGCGCTCGGCCTCGGCGTCGGGACGACGGCCGCACTCACCGGCTACGGGAGCTTCATCGCGTCCGCGGGCGGCGCGGCGGCGAGCCACGCGGCGGCCATCGTGGTGATGGTCCCCCTCGGGCTGGCGGCCCGGCACCACGGCCCGCGGCGGTCCGCCGTCGAGGTGGCCGCCCAGTCGAGCCTCCTCGCCACCGTGGTCGTGCTGGTCTACGCCTTCCCGACCACGCTCCCGCTCGGGTACGCCCTCGTCCCGGCGCTGGTGTGGGGCGCCCTGCGCTTCGCGCCCCGTGCGGTGGCCACCCAGCTGCTCGCCGTCGGTGCCGCCATGACCACCCTCACGGCGCTCGGAGGAGGGCCGATCGCGGGAGCGGACCTGCAACCGCAGGTGACAGCGCTCTTCGTGCAGGCGCACCTCCTCACCCTTGCCGTCGTCGCCCTCCCCTTGTCGGTCGCCGCGAACACGCGCCGCCACGTCATCGAGGGCCTGGCCGCGAGCGAGCGCCTCTTCCGGCAGGGCTTCAGCGAGTCGCTCGTCGGCATGCTGCTGCTGCGGCTGTGCCGTGGGGACGGCACCCCGGTGCACACGGTCGGCGGGCTGGACGTGGTCGAGGTCAACGCGGTGGCCGCCCGGCTGCTCGGGGAGCCGGAGGAGCGGCTCCTCGGCACGTGCTGGACCTCGACGCTGGACGAGCACGACCGCGGCCTCCTCGCCGAGGTCGTGGAGGGGATGGTGCGAGGCCGCGTCTCGGGCTGGCGGGGCGAGGTGGAGATCCCGACGCCGCAGGGCACGCGGTTCCTCGAGCTCGCGCTCTCGCCGCTGCCGCGCTCGGTCGGCGACGGCATGTTCGTCGCCCAGATGATCGACGTGACCGCCCGTCGCGAGGCGGAGGAGCGGCTCACCGCCCAGGCGCTGCAGGACGCGCTCACCGGCCTGGCCAACCGCACGCTGCTGCGGGACCGGATCGGCCTCGCGCTCGCCCTCCTGCCCGACGACCCGGCCGACGACGACGCCGCTGCGGCAGCCACCACCGCGGTGCTGTTCTGCGACCTGGACGACTTCAAGCACGTCAACGACTCCGCCGGCCACACCGTCGGCGACGCCCTGCTCGTGGAGGTCGGTCGGCGGCTGCGGGGACTCCTGGGACCGGGCGACCTGGCCGCGCGGCCGGGCGGCGACGAGTTCGTCCTGCTGCGCCCCGTCGTGGGTCCGGGCGAGGCGGAGGCCCTGGCCGACCAGGTGATCGACGCGCTGGGCCGGCCCATCGAGGTCGACGGGCACGTCTTCGCGGTCGGCGTGAGCATCGGCGTGGTCCACGGCCGGCGCGGCTCGACGGCGGAGGACCTCCTGCGCGACGCCGACGCGGCGATGTACGCCGCGAAGGCCGGGGGGAAGCGGCGCGCCGTCGTCTACTCCGACGTGCACCGCGAGCGCGCCCTGCGCGCGGTGCGGCTCGAGGCCGAGCTGCGGCGGGCGCTCGAGCTGGGCGAGCTGCGGCTGCACCTGCAGCCCGTGGTGGACATCCGGACCGGGGCGACGATCGCCGCCGAGGCGCTCGTCCGCTGGCAGCACCCCCAGCGCGGGCTCCTCCCGCCCGGGGAGTGGCTCGACGTCGCGGAGCGGTGCGGCCTCATGCCCGAGCTGGGCGCGTGGGTCCTCGACGAGGCGTGCACCCTCGCCGCCGCCTGGACCGACGACGCCCCCCGCCCGGTCACGGTCCACGTCAACGTCTCCGCGCGCCAGCTCGAGCAGGAGGGGTTCGTCGACGTCGTCCGCGGTGCCCTGGTCCGCTCGGGTCTCGCGCCGGAGCGGCTCGTCCTGGAGTTCACCGAGACCCACCTGGAGGAGGTGAGCGACGCGCTGCTGCAGGACCTCGTGTCGCTGCGGGAGTCCGGGATCGGCCTCGCGGCGGACGACTACGGCACCGGCTACTCGCCGCTGACGCGGATCATCGAGCTGCCCCTGTCGATGATCAAGATCGACAAGAGGTTCGTCGGGGACATGCTCGAGGACGTCCGGTCCCGGGCGATCGTCACGACCCTCGTCCGGCTCGGCCAGTCGCTCGGCCTGGAGGTCGTCGCCGAGGGTGTGGAGACGCCCCAGCAGGCCGTCCAGCTCAGCGAGCTCGGGTGCGCCTCCGGCCAGGGCTACCTGTGGTCGCGCCCCGTGCCCCCGGAGGAGTTCACCGCGCGGCTGCTCCCGGGCACGGGGACGGGGTACGGCGGCTCCTACCGCGCGCCGTGGGCGCTGCCGGTGCGGGAGCCGAGCGCCTGACACGTCGCCGGACGCCTCCCGCGCAGGGTGCGGGAGGCATCCGGGGGCCGACGCCCGGGCGGACTCAGCCCGCGAGCGTCCTCGTGACGAGCTCCTGCGCCGCCTGCTGCACCTCGGCGAGGTGCTCGGCGGACCGGAACGACTCCGCGTAGACCTTGTAGACGTCCTCCGTGCCCGACGGGCGGGCGGCGAACCACGCGTTCTCGGTCGTCACCTTGAGGCCGCCGATCGCCGCGCCGTTGCCGGGCGCCTCGGTGAGGCGGCCCGTGATCTCCTCGCCCGCGAGGGTCGTGGCGGTGACCTGCTCCGGGCGCAGCGCGCCCAGCGCCTTCTTCTGCTCGCGGGTCGCGGGGGCGTCCACCCGGGCGTACCAGGACTCGCCGTGCTGCTCGACGAGCCGCCCGTGCAGCTGCGACGGCGAGTGGCCGGTGCGCGCCATGATCTCCGACGCGAGCAGGGCCAGCAGGATGCCGTCCTTGTCCGTGCTCCACACGGTGCCGTCGTGCCGCAGGAACGACGCGCCCGCCGACTCCTCGCCGCCGAAGCCCACGGACCCGTCCAGCAGGCCCGGCACGAACCACTTGAAGCCGACCGGCACCTCGAGGAGGCGGCGGCCGTGCGCGGCGGCCACGCGGTCGATGAGCGCGGAGGACACGAGCGTCTTGCCGATCGCCGTTCCCTCGGACCAGCCGGGACGCGCCCCGCCGTAGAGGTAGTCGATCGCGACGGCGAGGTAGTGGTTGGGGTTCATCAGGCCGCCGTCGGGCGTCACGATGCCGTGCCGGTCGGCGTCCGCGTCGTTGCCCGTCGCGACGTCGAACGGCGAGCCGCCGTCGGTCGTGGCCATCGCCTCGACCAGGGACGCCATCGCGGACGGCGAGGAGCAGTCCATCCGGATCTTGCCGTCCCAGTCCAGCGTCATGAACGCGAAGCGCGGGTCGACCTCGGGGTTCACCACGGTGAGGTCCAGGCCGTGCCGCTCGGCGATCTCGCCCCAGTAGTGCACGGCCGCGCCGCCCAGCGGGTCGGCGCCGATACGCACGCCGCTGGCGCGGATGATCTCGATGTCGAGGACGTTCGGCAGGTCGTCGACGTACGCGGACAGGAAGTCGTGCCGCCGGGTCGTGTCCGCCGCGATCGCCCGCTCGAAGGGCATGCGGCGGACGGTCCCGACGCCCTGGCGCAGGATCTCGTTCGCGCGGGCGGCGATCCACGAGGTCGCGTCCGAGTCCGCCGGGCCGCCGTGCGGGGGGTTGTACTTGAAGCCGCCGTCGCGCGGCGGGTTGTGCGAGGGCGTCACGACGATGCCGTCCGCGAGCCCGGTGCCCGCGCTCGCGGAGCCGGCCATGGTCCGCACGCCCTGCGCGGTCGTCGCGCCGTTGTGCAGGAGGATCGCGTGCGAGACGGCCGGGGTCGGGGTGAAGGAGTCGCGGGCGTCGACGTGGACGGTGACCTCGGCGGCGGCCAGGACCTCCAGGGCGGTGCGCCACGCCGGCTCGGACAGGGCGTGCGTGTCGCGCCCGATGAACAGGGGGCCGTCGGTGCCCTGCCCGCGCCGGTACTCCACGATGGCGGCGGTCGTGGCGATGATGTGCGCCTCGTTGAAGGCGCCGTCCAGGCTCGAGCCGCGGTGGCCCGACGTCCCGAACACCACCTGCTGGGCGGGGTCGTCCGGGTCGGGCACCCGGTCGTAGTAGGCGCCGACGACGGCGTCCAGGTCGATGAGGTCCTCGGGACGGGCGGGGGTTCCGGCGCGCTCGTGCATGGTCAGGAGTCAACCACCACCGCCCCGGGACCCGCACGGCGTCCGGGCCGGGTCGACTACCCTGCCTGCTCATGGCCAAGCGACCTGCCGTCGAGTTCGTCCTGCGTCCCTTCGAGGGCCTGCCCGGTGAGCCGGACTACGTCGCGATGCGCGAGGTGGTCCCGGCGGCGACCGGGACGGCGCGCACCACCAAGGAGCACGGTGCCCGCGACGTCGTCGTCACCACGGTGCTCCCGGCCGGCTGGCCCGCGCTGCACCGCGGCGACGGGACGATCATGCTGGCCCTGCAGACGACGGCGGGCTCCGGGGACCTGTCGCGCGACCTCGCCGACATGCTCCTCCTCGCGATGGAGTCGCCCGCGGGGACGCCGGTCACGGCGACCCGCCTGCCGGAGCCCGGGCCGCGCCTGCAGGACGTCCTGGACCTGACGGTGCCCTTCGAGGTCACCGTCCACGAGGGCTTCGAGTTCTGGCGCTCGGAGGGCGTGGACCTCACGCCGGAGCTCAGCGCCGTGCTGGACCGGATGAACGAGACGGTCATCCCGACGCAGCGGCTCACGTCCGTGGCCGCCGCGTACGTGGCCCGGATGGGCGACAAGGACTTCCTGCGATGGTCCCAGCCGCACGACGAGCAGGTCTTCCTCGACGCCCTCGCGCGCCTGCACGCCCGGCGCGAGTCCGGCCTCGGCGACGGCGGCGCGCTCGGCCGGTTCATCGGGGCCTTCCGCTCCTGCGGGATCCTCGTGCCGGTCTGGGACCTGGACCAGGAGGCGTCCCTGGAGGACCTCGAGACGGCCGTCGCCGCGCTGGGCGAGCGTCTGGAGGCCGCCCTCGCCGTCGACGGCCCGCTGGACGCGACCGAGCGCCGCGCCCGGGCCGGCCTGGTCGCGCGGCAGCTCACGCTGCGCTGAGCGGCGCCCTGCCCGCCCCGGGCGAGCGTCCGACCGGGGGAGATGACCACGGTTTGACCTGCGACTGACGTGGCGATGACACGTCGCCGGTCGTTAGGGTGAGCACGTGTCCACTCCACGCCGCGCCGAGGACGCCCGGCGCCCCGGGTCCACCCAGCGGGTGGCCGTGGTGATCCCCGCGAAGAACGAGTCGCGGCGCATCGCCGCGACCGTCCGGTCGGCGCGCTCGATCCCGAACGTGGACCTGGTCCTCGTCGTGGACGACGGCAGCGAGGACGCGACCCAGCACGTCGCGCGGGACGCGGGCGCCGTCGTCGTGCGGCACTCCCACAACCGGGGCAAGGCGTCCGCGATGGAGACCGGGGCCGCCGTCGTCGCCATGCGCGACGCGCCGGACCGGCCGCCGCGGCTCCTGCTGTTCATCGACGGGGACCTGGGGGAGACCGCGGTGAACACCGCGCCGCTCGTGCCGCCGGTCCTGGACGGCACCGCCGACGTCGCCATCGCGGTCCTGCCCCCGCAGCCGGGTGCCGGCGGTCGCGGCATCGTCGTCGGGCTCGCGCGGCGCTCGATCCAGTCGATGACCGGCTGGACCCCGACGCAGCCGCTGTCCGGCATGCGGTGCCTGACCCGTGAGGCGTTCGAGGCGGCCACGCCGCTCGCGCACGGCTGGGGCGTCGAGACCGGGATGACGATCGACCTGCTGACCAAGGGCTTCGTCGCCGTCGAGGTGCCCTGCGACCTCAGCCACCGCCCGTCCGGCTCGGACCTGCGCGGTCAGCTGCACCGGGCCGCGCAGTACCGCGACGTCCTCCTGGCGGTCAACGCCCGACGCGTGCGGAAGGTGCTCGGCCGGGACGGCTGAGCACCGGCGCGTCCCCCCGCACCCGGAGCAGCCAGCTCGCGCTCACCGCCACCAGCAGGGGCACCGCGACCGACACCCCCATGGCGGGGATGACGATCCCCGAGTCGTTGACCAGGAAGCCGATCCCGAGGGTGACGGCGAGCGCCCAGACGACGGGGCGCAGCATCGGTGCCGCGGTGGTGAGCGCGGTGAGCGGCTCCCCGGAGGACAGCCAGCCGTACGCGCCGCCGTCGGGCGCGGACGCGGCCTGCCGCAGCGGCCGCAGCAGCACGACGACGACGAGCGCGATCCCGCCGACCGCCAGGAGCGTCAGCCACGTCCCGCCCAGGTTGGCGACGTTCTGGGCCAGCTTGCGCCCGACGACGTCGCCGAGCCCGCCGTCGAGCACGGTGTCGACGAACCGTCCCAGGTGGGTGCGGTCCTCCGGCGGGCGGAGCCAGTCCACGAGGAGGAACGCGAGCATCGCGGCCCCCGTGCCCCCCAGGACGACGACGGCCCGGCGCCACGTCAGCCGGATGCCCGCGGCGGCCAGGGCGAGCACCGCGAAGCCGGGGAGCAGCGCGGGCGGGCCGCCGAAGTCGCTGCCGAGTCCCGGCGTGCCGTTGACGACGGCAGCGACCAGGCCGATGCCGCCGACGACCAGCGCGGCGGTGCGGCGCCGTCCGCTGCGCACGAGCGGGTCGGCGACCGTCGCCGCGGCAAGCAGGACGGCCGCCGCGAACACCGCGAACGAGGTGTTGTTGAAGCCGTAGAACCGCGCGCCCACGACGGTCGAGACACCGAGGGGCGCCGAGAGCTGGACAGTCGCGCCGGTCACGACGTCGGCGACGAGCACGAGCGCGGTCGCCCACCCCACGACGGCCATCGGGCCGAGCAGGCGGCGGCGGACCGGCGGCAGGAGCGCCACGGCCGTCAGGGCCGCGATCCACAGGCCGATGACCGCCGTCACCGCCCAGCCGGGACTGCCGGCGCGCCACCACGGCACGAGGTTCGCCAGCGTCGCGGCCACGGGCAGCGACCCGACGGCGACCCCCGCGACGACGAGCCCGCGCAGCACGGGGACGGCCACGGTGGGGCGCGTCGGGGAGAGGCCCGACGCTGCGCGGTCGCGCAACCGCGCCGCGAACCGGGAGGTCGCGGCCATGAACCGCCCGTTCAGCCCGACGACGACGACGGCCTGGAGGAGCAGGTTCACGACGATGAGGTACGTGTACGTGGTGGGCACGACCGGGCGCGACGCGACCTGGTGGCGGTCGATGTCCACGACGTACGCCAGCCGGTCGATGGCGCTCGCCGGACCGGGCGTCGGCCGGACGGGGCTGCCGACGAGGGCCCCGGCGGGCGCCTCGCCCTGCAGGCCCAGGAGCGCCAGGAGCGTCGGGGTCACGTCCGTCACCTGGAGGATCCCGTCCTGCCGGGTGGACCGGGTCGTGAGGATCGACTCGTCGTACGTGGGGCCGCTGGGCGCCGGGCCGAGCGCCGCGGCGAGCTGCATGCGCGCGACCGTGCCGGAGTCCGCCAGCGAGACGACCAGGACCGTGACGTCCTCGCCGTGCTCGGCGGCTGCCCGCAGGACCGCGCCCAGCCGGGCGTCGACGGGCTGGAGCTGCTGCAGCCGGGTCGGCTCCGTGATGACGTCGGGGCCGGCCGGCTCGCCGTCGTCCGGCAGGGGGGCCGGGGCCTGGTCGGGGTCCGTGCCCTCGCCGGCGCCCTCGCCCTCCTCCGGGGCGGCGGGGTCGGGCTCCGCCCGGGGGACCGTCGCGCGTCCGGTGTCCCGCACCGTGCCGGCGTCGACGACGACGAGGCGCGACGTCGTCAGCGCCTCGGCCACGGCCGACCGGAGGGCGTCGGGGTCGCCCGGCAGCCGCTCGTGCGTGCCGATGACGTCGCCGTCGGCGTCCGCGAGCGCGATGGACGCGCCGGGGCCGAAGCCGGCGGCGGGTACGTCGTGCTCGACGAGGAGCTCCCCGAGGAGCCCGAGGGTGGGGGAGAAGCTGGAACCGGCGGCGGACTCCTCGTAGTCGGTCCACCCGGGCACGCGGCCGTCCGCCCCGGCGGGGCGCAGGGCGCGGCACTCGCCGTACCCCTCGCCGGGCAGGTCGCCCGCGCGGGCGCCGGCCGACACGGCGAGCCAGCCGTCGGCCGGGCAGGAGAACGACCGGAGGCTGCGGGGGGAGACGGTGCCCAGGCCCGCGCTGCGGGACAGCTCCCACAGGACCGGCGTCGCCAGCGTCCGTACGTCGTCCCAGCGCACCCCGGTCATGCCCACGAGCACGACGGGCCCGCCGGCGGACTGGTCGGCGGTCGGTTCCTCCGCCGGGGCGGTCGCGGCGGCGGCCGGCGCGCCGAGCACCACGGTGAGCAGGGCGGTCAGGACGGCGAGGAGGCGTCGGCGCGGCGCGGGCAGGGTCGTGCGCCGGGCCACGCGCTGGGCGGTGCGGTCGGTCCCCGCGGGCCGGTCGCGGCGCGGGCGCGGGGTGAGGACGGGCACCCGGCCAGCCTACGGGCGCACTACGCTCGGGCCGCGGACCGGCCGGAGGAGCCCCGCACAGGAGGACCGATGCCCAGCGGGACCAGCGAGACGCGTGACGAGCACCGGGACGCCGCCGAGCGCGGGCGCCCCCGCTACGCCTACCTCGGCCCGGCGGGCACGTTCACCGAGGCGGCGCTGCGCCAGATCGCCTCCCCCGACGGCGCGGTCTTCCTCCCCCAGGTCGACGTCGTCTCCGCGATCGAGGCCGTGCGGACCGGGGCGGCGGACCACGCCGTCGTCGCCATCGAGAGCTCGGTCGAGGGCTCCGTGACCGCGGTCCTGGACACGCTCGCGACGGGCGACCCGCTGGTCCTCCAGGGCGAGATGATCGTGCCCGTCTCCTTCGTCCTCGCCGCCCGGCCCGGCACCGGGCTCAGCGCCGTGCGCCGCGTCGCCGCGCACCCGCACGCGTGGGCGCAGTGCCGCCGCTGGCTGCTGCAGAACCTGCCCGACGGCGTCCACGTGCCGGCGACGTCGAACACCGCGCCGGCCGCCGCCATGGCGACCGGGGAGCGGGAGCTCGGCTTCGACGCCGCGCTCGTCCCGCCGCCGGCCGTCGAGGCCTACGGCCTCGTCCCGCTCGCCGACGACGTCGCGGACAACCACCACGCCGTCACGCGCTTCGTGCTCGTCGGGCGGCCCGGCCCGGTGCCGCCGCGGACCGGCGCGGACAAGACGACGCTCGTCGTGCACCTGCCGAGCAACCAGGCCGGTGCGCTGCTGGAGATGCTCGAGCAGTTCGCCGCGCGGGGCGTGAACCTGTCGCGCATCGAGTCGCGCCCGCTCGGTGACTCCCTGGGCCGCTACTCGTTCTCGATCGACGTCGAGGGTCACGTCGACGACGAGCGCGTCGCGGAGGCCCTCATGGGTCTGCACCGCGTCTGCCCGCACGTGCGCTTCCTCGGCTCCTACCCGCGGGTCGACACGCCGCACGGGGACGTCCGGCCGGGCACGTACGACGCCGACTTCCTCGCCGCGCGCGCCTGGGTGCAGGCGTTGCGGGACGGCCGGGCGCACTGAGGTCGGCCGCGACGCGGGCGACCGCTCAGCCCTGATCCACCGGTCCCTT
>NZ_AXCW01000101.1 GCF_000603945.1 Actinotalea ferrariae CF5-4
CGGTCGCGCCGTCGGCGACCTCGGCGGCGCCCAGGGCGCGCAGGGCGCTCGCGTCCCGCGGGCCGTCGGCGAGCACGACGGCGTCCGTGACCCCCGTCCAGCCCTGGTCGGCGAGCAGGGCCAGGCCGACGGAGGTCCCCGGGTCCTGGACCCGGGCGCCCTCGGGGTCCCCGGCCCCGCCGGACCACCGCTCGTCGGGGATGCCGGCGGCGGTCGAGGTCGCGCGCAGCGGGTGCCGCAGGACGACGTCGTGCGTCGAGCGCGGCGGGCAGGTGACGACGAGGACCCGTTCCGGTCCGGCCGCGAGGAGGCGGGCGACGGCCTCCCGGGCCGCGGCCCGCTCCGCCTCGAGGACGTGAGCCGCACCCGCGGTGCCGGGCAGCAGCAGGAGGGTCTCGGGCACGAGGGCGGCAGCGACGAGCACGCCCGAACGGTACCGCCGCAGCACCGGAGCCCTCGCGGAGCGCCAGCGCCCGCACAGCGCACGTCTCGCGCGCACGTCTCGCGCGCACGTCTCGCGCGCACGTCTCGCGCGCACGTCTCGCGCGCACGTCTCGCGCGCACGTCTCGCGCGCACGTCTCGCGCGCACGTCTCGCGCGCACGTCTCGCGCGCACGTCTCGCGCGCACGTCTCGCGCGCACGTCTCGCGCGCACGTCTCGCGCGCACGTCTCGCGCGCACGTCTCGCGCGCACGTCTCGCGCGCACGTCTCGCGCGCACGTCTCGCGCGCACGTCTCGCGCGCACGTCTCGCGCGCACGTCTCGCGCGCACGTCTCGCGCGCACGTCTCGCGCGCACGTCTCGCGCGCACGTCTCGCGCGCACGTCTCGCGCGCACGTCTCGCGCGCACGTCTCGCGCGCACGGTCCCCGCGGGGATCTCGCCCGGCGGTTCACCCGGGCCGGGCGGCCGGGTCCGCCCCGCCGTCGGTAAGGTGAACCGATGGGTTTCCTCGCATGGGTGCGCCGGGTGGGCTCGCTGGCCGGTCAGCGGGTCGGCACGCTCTCGGCCACCGGGACGGCCGGACCGGGCCCCGCCGCCGGAGCCGCCGGACGCCCCCTCGCGGGCCTGCTCGGCGGGCCTCAGCGCAGCGCACCGTCGCAGCAGCCGGCCGACGACGTCCCCACGCCCCTGTCCCGGACGCGCCTGACGGACTGGTTCACCGAGCACGCCTACACGTTCTTCGTCGACAGCGACGGGGACGTCGGCGGGCTGTGGCGCGGGCGGCTGTTCTACTTCTTCTGCTTCGGCGAGCGCTCGGAGATCCTCCAGGTGCGCGGCCAGTGGAACCGGGAGTTCTCGATCGAGCGGCTCACCGAGGTGCTCGAGATCTGCAACCTGTGGAACAGCGAGCGCCTCTGGCCCAAGGCGTACGTCCGCGTGCGGGACGACGGCATGGTCCACGTCACCTGCGAGGTGGCGACGGACCTGGAGCACGGCGTCACGGACGACCAGCTCGGGCAGCTCGTGCAGTGCGGCCTCAGCTCCGCGAGCGTCTTCTTCGACGAGCTCGACGAGCTGTACCCCGATCCCGCGGCGGAGGCCCCGTGAGCACGCGGCCGCGCCGACGCGCCCTCGACCGTGGTCGCGCGGACCGGGATGCCCCGGTCCAGCGCACCGCCCCCCTGAGCCGCAGCCGGGTCCAGACGTACCTCGTCTCCCGTGGCTACGCGATCGGCATGGACGACGACGGCGACCTCACCGGCACGTGGGACGGCGACCGGTTCTGGTTCGTCCTGACCGGCGACGAGGACGAGGTGCTGCAGGTCCGGGGCCGCTGGCACCGCACCCTGCCGTCGGCGCGACGGTCCGCGACGCTCCTGGCCGTCAACGACTGGAACCGCGAGCGCATCTGGCCGAAGGTCTACCTCCGCGAGGAGGACGACCGCCTCGCGCTGTACACCGAGGTCTCGGTCGACCTGGAGCACGGCGTGACGGACGACCAGCTCGCGCAGCTCGTCGCGTGCGGGCTGGGCACGGGCGTGCAGTTCTTCGCCGCGCTCGCCGGCCTGGTCCCCGAGGAGGACTCAGCGGGCGGAGGGCATCCCGAGCAGCACCGGCCCTGACGGGCTCGGGGCGGCCCCGTGGGCGTGGCCCTCCTCGTCGCCGCTGCGGGCGCGCTCCCGCGCCGCCCAGGCGTCCCCGGCTCGGGTGCGCCGCACCCGGTAGGTGCCGCCGTGCACCGCCGAGTCCGCGACGAGGTGGTGGGGCGCGGCGTGGGTGACCTCCACGGTGACCAGGTCGCCGGGCCGCGCCACGTCGTCGGGGAGGTCCCGCGCGCTCCGCGGGTCCGGGAGGCCGCCGTCGGCCGTCGCCGCGGGCGCGTGCCACCGGACGACGTGGGCGGGCTCCGCGAGGTGGACGAGGCGGTTGTCCGCGGCCCGGCCCGTGACGCGGCGGGTCGCGCCGTCCTTGCGGCCCTCCCCCTCCGAGACGAGCACCTCCACGGTCCGACCCACCTGGGCGGCGTTCTCCTCCGCCGAGATCCGCTCCTGGAGCGCCACGAGCCGCTCGTAGCGCTCCTGGACGACGGCCTTCGGGAGCTGGTCGGGCAGGTCCGCGGCCGCGGTCCCCGGTCGGGGTGAGTACTGGAACGTGAACGCCGAGGTGAACCGGGCCGCCTCGACGACGCGGAGGGTCTCGGCGAAGTCCTCCTCCGTCTCCCCCGGGAAGCCCACGATCACGTCCGTGGTGATGGCGGCGTCGGGCATCGCGGCGCGGACCCGGTCCAGGATCCCGAGGAAGCGGTCGGAGCGGTAGGACCGGCGCATCGCCCGCAGCACGCGGTCCGAGCCGGACTGCAGCGGCATGTGCAGCTGCGGCATGACGGTCGGCGTCTGGGCCATGGCGTCGATGACGTCGTCGGTGAACGCCGCGGGGTGCGGGGACGTGAAGCGGACGCGCTCCAGGCCGGGCAGCGCGCCCACCGCGCGCAGGAGCTTGGCGAACGCGCCCCGGTCCCCGAACTCGACGCCGTAGCTGTTGACGTTCTGGCCCAGGAGGGTCACCTCGATGGCCCCGGCGGCGACGAGCGCCTCCACCTCGGCGAGGATCTCGCCGGGACGGCGGTCGCGCTCCTTGCCGCGCAGGTGCGGCACGATGCAGAAGGTGCAGGTGTTGTTGCAGCCGACGCTGATCGAGACCCAGCCCGCGTAGACCGACTCCCGCCGCGTGGGCAGGGTCGAGGGGAAGACCTGGAGGGACTCCGCGATCTCGACCTGCGCCGCGGCGTTGTGGCGGGCGCGCTCGAGCAGCACCGGCAGCGCGTCGAGGTTGTGCGTGCCGAAGACGACGTCGACCCACGGGGCGCGGTCGACGATGCCCGCGCGGTCCTTCTGCGCGAGGCAGCCGCCCACGGCGATCTGCATCCCCGGGCGGGTGCTCTTCACCGCCGCGAGCTGGCCGAGGTTGCCGTAGAGGCGGGTCGCGGCGTTCTCCCGCACCGCGCACGTGTTGATGACCACGACGTCGGCCTCGGAGCGGGCGGCCTCGGCGGGCGACGCGGCGACGTAGCCGGCGGCCTCGAGCATGCCGGCCATGTGCTCGGAGTCGTGGACGTTCATCTGGCACCCGAGGGTCCGGACGACGTAGGTGCCGCGGGGCGCCTCGGTGTGCGTCGTCGCGCCGACGGTGCCGACGGTGCCGACGGCTGCGGTGCGGTGCTCGGGAAGGGTCGTGCTCACCCGCACCAGGGTACGGCGCCCCGCCGGCGGCACCGGCCTCCTGCACCCCCATCCACCCGCCCGCGCTTCGGGGCCCGACCGCCCCGGGCCGAGGCGAGGGATCATGTTCCGGCGAGTTCTTGACCCGAAGTTGCACAAATGCAACACAACCCGCTGGCCCTGACCATGAATGCGCTCTAGTTTCACCCCATGGCCCAAGATCGTGCCCCCGCTGACGGCGCCGCCTCGGCGGCAGTCGGAGAGCCGCTCGTCGTCCTGCGAGACGTCGAGAAGCACTTCGGTCCGCTCCACGTGCTGAAGGACATCAACCTCACGGTGAACCGGGGCGAGGTCGTCGTGGTCATCGGGCCCTCGGGCTCCGGCAAGTCGACGCTGTGCCGGTCGATCAACCGGCTCGAGCCGATCGACTCGGGCACCATCACGATCGACGGGCAGCCGCTGCCTGCCGAGGGCAAGGCGCTCGCCCGGCTCCGCGCCGACGTGGGGATGGTCTTCCAGTCCTTCAACCTCTTCGCGCACAAGTCGGTGCTCGAGAACGTCACGCTCGGGCCGATCAAGGCCAAGGGCATGGGGCGGTCGGAGGCGAAGCGCCTGGCCCTGGAGCTGCTGGACCGGGTCGGAGTGGCGAACCAGGCGCAGAAGCTCCCCGCGCAGCTGTCCGGCGGCCAGCAGCAGCGCGTCGCGATCGCCCGAGCCCTCGCGATGCGTCCGAAGGTCATGCTGTTCGACGAGCCGACCTCCGCGCTGGACCCGGAGATGATCAACGAGGTCCTCGACGTCATGACCGACCTCGCCCGGGACGGCATGACGATGGTCGTGGTCACGCACGAGATGGGGTTCGCGCGCCGCGCCGCGCACCGGGTCGTGTTCATGGACGGCGGGCAGATCGTCGAGGAGGCCGACCCCGAGACGTTCTTCACGGCCCCGCGCAGCGACCGCGCGAAGGACTTCCTCTCGAAGATCCTCACGCACTGAACCCCCCGGTCCCGCCCACGCGGTGACCGGGACGCCTGACCTCGCGACCGCGAGGGGAAGACCGAGGTCCGCCCGACCGGGCGCACCCCACGGAGGAGGAGACCATGCGTACACGTCGAGGACTGGTGGCGGTCATGGCCGTCACCGCACTCACGCTGACCGCCTGCGGTGGTGGCGACGCGGAGGAGCCGGCCGAGGAGCCGGGCGGCACCAGCGAGGAGAGCCCCGCCGAGGAGGGCGAGGGCACCGCGACCGAGGAGTTCCCCGAGGGCTCGACCATGGCCGAGCTCGCCGAGGCCGGGTCCATCACGATCGGCACCAAGTTCGACCAGCCGCTGTTCGGCCTCGTGGGGCCCGACGGCGTGCCCCAGGGCTTCGACGTCGAGATCGGCAAGCTCATCGCTGAGCGGCTGGGCATCGAGGAGGACGGCATCGAGTGGGTCGAGACGATCTCGGCCAACCGCGAGGCGTTCATCGAGACCGAGCAGGTCGACATCGTCATCGCGACCTACACGATCAACGACGACCGCAAGGAGCGGATCTCCTTCGCCGGGCCGTACTACGAGGCGGGTCAGTCCATCCTCACGCTCGCGGACAACGAGGACATCCAGGGACCGGACGACCTCGCGGGCAAGCGCGTCTGCACCGTCTCCGGCTCCACGCCGGAGGCCAACCTGCTGGAGCAGTACCCCGAGGCCGAGGTCGTGCCGTTCGGCACGTACTCGGAGTGCCTCGACCCGCTGCGCAACGGCCAGGTCGACGCCGTGAGCACCGACAACGTCATCCTCGCCGGCTTCGCGGCGGAGAACGACGACCTCGAGGTCCGTGGCGAGCCCTTCACCGAGGAGCCGTACGGCATCGGTCTGGCGAAGGACGACGACGAGTTCCGCGACTGGATCAACGACGTGCTCGAGGAGATCTACGAGGACGGCAGCTGGACCGAGGCGTGGGAGTCGACCGCAGGCACCGTCCTGCCGACGCCCGAGCCCCCTGCCGTCGACCGCTACTGAGCGGACCGTGCCGCGGCCCGGCCCAGGGCCGTCGCACCACACCGCTCCGGCGTCGGCGGGTCACCGACCCGCCGACGCCGGAGCCGCCGGCCGCGCGACCTCCCGCGCGGTGCGGCCCCGGACCTGAGGAGCCCCCGCGGTGAACGTCATCACCGACAACCTCGACGCCTACGTCGCAGGCTTCGTCGTCACCCTGCAGCTCACGCTGCTGGCAGCCGCAGCCTCGATGGCGCTCGGCCTGGTGCTCGCGGCCCTGCGGGTGTCGCCCATCCGGGTCCTCCGGGCGGTCTCCGCGACCTACGTCGAGGTCGTGCGCAACACGCCGCTCACCCTCGTCTTCTTCTTCATCGTCTTCGTGGCCCCACAGCTCGGGAACCTCCCGCCGATCGACTTCGGGACCACCGCCCTGCTCGCGCTGTCCCTGTACACGGCGGCGTTCGTGGCCGAGGCGGTGCGCTCCGGCATCAACAGCGTCGGCGTCGGCCAGGCGGAGGCCGCGCGTGCGGTCGGCCTGACCTTCGGGCAGACCCTGCGGGAGGTCGTCCTGCCGCAGGCCGTCCGGACGGTGATCCCGCCCCTCATCAACGTGTTCATCGCGCTGACCAAGAACACGTCCGTGGCGGCCGGATTCGGCGTCGTGGAGCTCATGGGCACCGGCCGCCGCCTCGGCGTGGTCAACGCGGCCGACGGCGAGTGGGTCCTCATCGGCGTGGCGATCTTCTACCTGCTGATCACCATCCCCCTCGGCCTCGTCGCCGGAGCGGTCGAGCGAAAGGTGGCGTTCAGCCGATGACCTCCGTCCTGTACGACGCACCCGGCCCCGTCGCACGACGGCGCGAGCACCTCGGCTCCCTGGTCGGCGCCGGGCTCCTCCTGGTCCTCCTCGCCGCGGGCGTGTGGTGGGGCGCCCGCGAGGGCCTGTTCGCAGCGGACCGGTGGGACGTGCTCTACGACCCGCCCAAGAACCAGACAGCCGCCGACGTGTGGCAGTCCATGGTGATCAGGGGGCTCGGGGCGACGCTGCGCGCGGCGGCCGTGGCCGCACCCCTCGCGCTCGTCCTCGGGCTGGCGCTCGCCGTCTGGCGGACCACCCGTCACGCCGTGGTGCGCGCACCCGCCGTGGTGGTCATCGAGCTGTTCCGCGGCCTCCCGGTCCTGCTCATGATGTTCTTCGGGCTGCTCGCCCTCGGGCTGGACGCCTTCCAGGCCGTCGTCTTCGGCCTCGTGGTCTACAACATGGCGATCATCGCCGAGATCCTCCGGGCGGGCCTGGCGTCCCTGCCCAAGGGGCAGACGGAGGCGGCGTACGCCATCGGGCTCTCCCGCTCCCAGACGCTCTTCACGATCCTGCTGCCGCAGGCGGTCCGGACGATGCTGCCGAGCCTCATCGCCCAGCTCGTCGTGCTCCTCAAGGACTCGTCGCTGGGCTTCATCGTCGGGTACCCCGAGCTGCTGAAGTCGATGCAGAACAACGCGCAGTTCTTCGGCAACCGCTACTTCATCGCCCTGTTCCTCGTGGGCGCCGGTGTCTACCTGGTCATCAACCTCACGCTGTCGTGGGTCGCCCGGTGGATCAGCCGGCGGTCGGCGCGCTCCGGCGGCACCGCCGACGACGCGGCGCTCAACGAGGTGCAGATCGCGCAGAACGCCCCGGGCGGCAGACCGCTCTGACCGTCCCGTCGATGACGCGGCTGCGTCACCGGCACCCGCTGCGCGCCGGAGACCCCTCAGCCCGCCGTGGCGCTCGCACGGAGCTCGCGGACGACGGTCACGGTGATCTCGCCGGGGAAGCTCAGGTCCTTCTCGATGTGGCGGGCGATCGCCCCTGCCAGCTCCGGCAGCGCCCGGTCGTCGACGAGGCTCGGCTCCACGACGACGCGGACCTCGCGGCCGGCAGCCATGGCGACGGCCCTGCGGACGCCGGCGTGCGCCGCCACGAGCGCCTCGAGGGTGTCCATGCGCTCGATGTACTGGTCGAGCTCCTCGCGCCGCGCTCCCGGCCGGGCGGCGGAGCACGTGTCGGCGGCCTGCACCAGGACCGCCTCGACGGACTCCATCGTGACCTCGTCGTGGTGGGCCGCGATCGCGTTGACGACCACGGCGGACTCCCCCAGCCGCTCGGCGAGCTCGGCGCCGAGGGCGGCGTGCGTGCCGGGACGCTCGGCTGTCAGCGCCTTGCCGACGTCGTGCAGGAACGCCGCGCGACGGGCGACCTCGACGTCGGCACCGATCTCCGC
Source organism: Actinotalea ferrariae CF5-4 (assembly GCF_000603945.1). Classification (GTDB taxonomy): domain Bacteria; phylum Actinomycetota; class Actinomycetes; order Actinomycetales; family Cellulomonadaceae; genus Actinotalea; species Actinotalea ferrariae. Next base: position 7,905 of record NZ_AXCW01000101.1, read on the forward strand.
GGCCATCACCCCGGCGATGTGGGCGCACTCCACGAGGTGGGACAGGACGTTCTGCCCGTAGCTGGTCCGCAGCCGCAGCCGGCCGAGCACCTCCACCAGCTCGGGATGGAGGCCGTCGACCCCGGCGCGCTCCGCCGCCTCGTGCCCCGCCGCGACCGCCCGTGCCTGCGCACCGGCGAGCGCCTCCGCGTAGGCGATCTCGATCCGCTGGGGGTGGATGCGGCCGTCCTCCATGAGCGCCGCCAGCGTCACCGCGGCCACCTCACGTCGCTCGGCGTCGAAGCTGGAGAGGGTCACGGAGTCCGGCGTGTCGTCGATGATGACGTTCACCCCGGTGAGGGCCTCGAAGGCGCGGATGTTCCTGCCCTCCTTGCCGATGATCCGGCCCTTCATCTCCTCCGCGGGGAGCGGCAGGACGGTCACGACGCTCTGGGCGCTGGTCGGGCCGGAGAGCCGCTGAACCGCGGAGGCGACGACGCTGCGCGCCCGCTCGTCCGCGGTGCGTCGGGCCCGGGCCTCCACGCGACGCACCTGCGCCGCGGCCTCGCTCTCCGCGCGGGCCAGGGCCATCCGGACCTGCTCCTGCCTCGCCTCCTCGGCGGACAGGCCGGACAGTGCTTCGAGACGGGCCGCCACCGCGTCGTCCGCGCGGCGGTGGACGTCCGCGGCCTCGGACCGCAGCCGTTCCGCCTCGGCCCGCAGGGCGGACGCGCTCCCGCGCTCGCTCTCCGCCTCGGCAAGGCGACGCTCCGCGGACTCCGTGAGTCGCCGGAGCTCGTGACGCTCCTCGGAGAGCTCCTGCTCCTGCCGCGCAAGCCGCTCCTGACGGCCCTGGAGCTCCTCCAGCCGCGCTCGCACCTCGTCCTTCTGCGCCGCGACGTCGTCCAGGGACTGTCGGCGGTGGGCCTCCGCCTCCCGGCGCGCGAGGAGGACCAGCACGAGGGCGATCAGGCACGCCAGCAACAGGACGAGGACCGTCGCGACCTCACCCATGCTGCTCCTCCCGTGGACCTACTCGAGCGCCTCAGGCTCCCACGGATCGACGGGAAGGCCGGAGTCGCCGCTCCCGGACCCGTCCATCATCTCGCGGACGAGCCGCGAGACGAGCGACCCGGAGTAGCCCTTGCGGGCCAGCATCGCGGTCGCACGCCGGGCACGGACCTCGGGGGCGAGGTCACGGCCGGCATGCCACTTGCGTCGCAGGAGCGTCCGTGCGGACTCCTCCTCGTCCTCCGGCTGCACCGTGGCGAGGGCGTCCTCGGCCTCCGGGCCCACGACGCCCCGACGACGGAGCTCGAGGGCGAGCGCACGACGCGCCAGCCCCCGACTCTCGCGCTGGGACCGCACGAGCATGTGCGCGTACTCGGCGTCGTCGATGAGGCCCACCTCGGTGAAGCGGTCCAGGACGCGCTCCGTGACCTGGGGATCGACCCCCCGCTTGGCGAGAGCCTGCTCGAGCTGGTGCCGGCTTCGCGGCGCGCCGGTCAAGAGCCTCAGGACGACCGTCCGGGCGACGGACTCGGGATCCGGCTCGCCGTCCTCGCCGGCCGATCCCGCGTCCGGCGGCTCGGGCGCGCGGCTCAGAAGTCGACCCCGGTGGCCGGATCGGCCGGGGCGTCGACCCGGGCACCGATGCCGAGCTTCTCCTTGATCTTCTTCTCGATCTCGTCGGAGAGGTCGGGGTTGTCCCGCAGGAAGCCGCGGGCGTTCTCCTTGCCCTGGCCGAGCTGGTCGCCCTCGTAGGTGTACCAGGCGCCGGACTTGCGGATGAACCCGTGCTCGACGCCGAGGTCGATGAGGCCGCCCTCCCGCGAGATGCCGACGCCGTAGAGGATGTCGAACTCCGCCTGCTTGAACGGCGGCGCCACCTTGTTCTTGACGACCTTCACGCGCGTGCGGTTGCCGACCGCCTCGGTCCCCTCCTTGAGGGTCTCGATGCGGCGGATGTCCATGCGGACGGAGGCGTAGAACTTCAGCGCCTTGCCACCGGTCGTCGTCTCCGGGGAGCCGAAGAAGACGCCGATCTTCTCCCGGAGCTGGTTGATGAAGATCGCCGTCGTTCCGGAGGTGCTCAGCGCCCCGGTGATCTTCCGCAGGGCCTGGGACATGAGGCGCGCCTGGAGGCCCACGTGGCTGTCCCCCATCTCGCCCTCGATCTCCGCCTTCGGCACGAGGGCCGCCACGGAGTCGATGACGACGATGTCGATCGCGCCGGAGCGGATCAGCATGTCCATGATCTCCAGCGCCTGCTCGCCGGTGTCCGGCTGCGACACCAGGAGCGCGTCCGTGTCGACGCCGAGCTTCTTGGCGTACTCCGGGTCGAGCGCGTGCTCCGCGTCGATGAACGCGGCGATGCCGCCGGCCCGCTGGGCGTTCGCCACGGCGTGGAGGGCGACCGTCGTCTTGCCGCTCGACTCGGGCCCGTAGATCTCGACGACGCGCCCGCGCGGCAGTCCGCCGATACCGAGGGCGATGTCGAGGGCGATCGACCCGGTGGGGATGACCTCGACCGGTGCCCGGCCCTCGTCGCCGAGTCGCATGATCGAGCCCTTGCCGAACTGGCGGTCGATCTGGCCGAGTGCGGCCTCCAGCGCCTTGGCGCGGTCTGCAGGAGCAGGCATGTGTCCACCTCAGGTCTCAGGGGGCGTCTGCCGCCCCTGTCGTTCGGGTCTGTTGTCGTTCGCCGACGCTATGCCCCGCCACCGACACGACCCCCGGGAGGTCGGGTGCGCTGTGGACGACACCGGCACCGACCGCCTCGTGGACCATGCTAGCCGAACAGGTGTTCGAGGGCGGGACCGCCGTGCCGACACGCCGATCGACCGTCGGCACCCGGCAGGTCGCCCGCCGACGGCGCCCGCGGCGGCCAGCTCAGTCCCGTGCGCGCCGAGGGCGGTCGTGCCCCCACCGCAGGGCCTCCGGGACGTCCATGGCGTCGCAGAGCGCGCGCCAGACCGCCCGGGGTTCGACACCGTCGTCGAGCGCCTCCTGCGCCGTGCGCTCCCCCAGAGGACCGAGCACCTGGTCGCGCACGAGCGTGGGGCCCACCGGCCCGAGGACGTCGTCGACCAGGTCCCGGAACTCGCTGTAGCGCACCGCCCCAGGGTGCCACGCCCCGGGCGAGCGGTCGTCAGGGAGGACGACCGCCCTCCCTGAGCGCGCGCACCCGACACCGCGCGCCGTGTCGGACCCAGCGGCGACAATGGCCCGGTGACCGCCCCGACGCGCCCCGACGAGGGGGACCCCAGCGAGGCGCTCACCGGGTTCTCCCCCGCGACGCAGGCGTGGTTCCGGGGCGCGTTCCCCGGCCCGACGACGGCCCAGGCCGGGGCGTGGTCGGCGGTCCGGCGCGGTGACCACGCGCTCGTCGTGGCCCCGACCGGCTCCGGCAAGACGCTCGCGGCCTTCCTCTGGGCGCTGGACCGGCTCATGACCGAGGAGGTCCCGGAGCCCGCCCAGCGCTGCCGCGTCCTGTACGTCTCACCGCTGAAGGCCCTCGCCGCCGACGTCGAGCGGAACCTCCGCTCACCGCTCGTCGGGATCCGGCAGGCCGCGGCGCGGGCGGGGACACTCGTGCGCGACGTCGAGGTCGGGGTCCGTACCGGGGACACCCCGCAGTCGGAGCGCCGAGCGTTCGCGACGCGACCCCCCGACATCCTCATCACCACCCCCGAGTCCCTCTTCCTGGTCCTGACGTCGGCCGCCCGCGCGGGGCTCACGGGTGTCCGGACCGTCATCCTGGACGAGATCCACGCGGTCGCCGGCACCAAGCGCGGGGCCCACCTGGCGGTGAGCCTCGAGCGCCTCGACACCCTCCTGGAGCAGCACGGCGGTCCCGCCCAGCGCGTCGGGCTCTCGGCGACGGTGCGGCCGGTGGACGCCGTCGCCCGCTTCCTGTCGGGCGCACGCCCCGCCGCCGAGGGCGGACGCGCGGTCACGGTGGTGCAGCCGCCCTCGACCAAGCGGGTGGAGGTCCAGGTCGTCGTCCCGGTGCCCGACCTCGCGGACCTGGCGTCCGCGGGCTCCCCGACGGCCCCCGCCCCGGGCCGCGGCGTCCCGGACCCCACCGCCGACCTGACCGGCTCGGCGGCGGGCGCGCCGCCGCGACCCTCCATCTGGCCGCACGTCGAGGAACGCGTCGTCGACCTCGTCGCGGCGCACCGCTCGACCCTCGTCTTCACCAACTCCCGGCGCGGGGCCGAACGTCTCACCGCCCGGATGAACGAGGTCTGGGCGGAGCGGCAGGGCGAGGACCTCCCCGACGCCGCGACCCTCCAGCCGGCACAGGTGCAGGCGCAGTCCGGGGCCGCGGTCGGCATCGACACGGCCGACCCCTCCCGCGTGCTGGCGCGTGCGCACCACGGGTCCATGAGCCGCACGGAGCGGACCCGCACGGAGTCCGACCTCAAGGCCGGGCGCCTCCCCGCGGTCGTCGCGACGTCGTCCCTCGAGCTCGGCATCGACATGGGGGCGGTGGACCTCGTGGTGCAGGTCGGCTCGCCGCCCTCCGTGGCGTCCGGGCTGCAGCGCGTCGGTCGCGCGGGGCACCAGGTCGGCGCGGTCTCCCGCGGTGTGCTCTTCCCGACCTTCCGCGGCGACCTCGTCCCGGGCGCCGTCATCGCCCAGCGGATGCGGGACGGCCAGATCGAGTCCCTGGCCGTGCCGCAGAACCCCCTGGACGTCCTCGCCCAGCAGGTCGTCGCGATGGTCGCGGTCGACGAGTGGACCGTCGACGACCTGGCCGTCGTCGTCCGCCGCGCCGCCCCCTTCGCCGAGCTGGGCGACGGGACGCTGCGGGCCGTCCTGGACATGCTCGCGGGTCGCTACCCCTCCGAGGAGTTCGCCGAGCTGCGCCCGCGCCTGGTCTGGGACCGCAGCAGCGGCGTCCTCACCGGTCGTCCCGGCGCCCTCCGGCTCGCGGCGACGAGCGGCGGCACCATCCCGGACCGCGGGCTGTACGGGGTCTTCCTCGCCTCGGGCGCCGAGGGGACCGACGGCGGCGGTGCCGGGGCGGCAGGCGCCGGGACCCAGCGCGGCGGCAAGCGCGTCGGCGAGCTCGACGAGGAGATGGTCTACGAGTCGCGGGTGGGTGACACGTTCACCCTGGGCTCCAGCACGTGGCGCATCGAGGACATCACGCCCGACCGCGTGCTCGTCTCCCCCGCCCCCGGTGTCCCGGGCCGGCTGCCCTTCTGGAAGGGCGACTCGCCCGGGCGGCCGGCCGAGCTCGGACGCGCCCTCGGGGGCTGGGTGCGCGAGCTCACCGCCGCGGACCCGGCGACCGCCCGGGAGCGGGTGCGGGACGGCGGGCTGGACGACTGGGCCACGGACAACCTCCTCGCCTACCTCGCGGAGCAGCGTGCCGCGACCGGCCACCTGCCCGACGACCGCACCGTCGTGGTCGAGCGGTTCCGCGACGAGATCGGCGACTGGCGCGTCGTCGTCCACTCGCCCTACGGCGCCCGCGTCCACGCGCCCTGGGCGCTGGTCATCGCCGCCCGCCTGCGCGACCGGTACGGCCTGGACGCCGCCGCGCTGCACTCCGACGACGGGATCGTCCTGCGGCTGCCGGACGTCACCAGCAGCGGCACGTGGGACGTCGCGGCCGGGCGGTGGGTCGAGGAGGGCGACGGGCCGGAGGTCGACCTGTCCGACCTCGTCGTCGAGCCGGAGGAGGTGGCCGAGGCGGTGCGCGCCGAGCTCGGCTCCTCGGCCCTGTTCGCGGCGCGGTTCCGGGAGGCCGCCGCCCGGTCGCTGCTCCTGCCGCGACGCCGGCCCGACAAGCGCCAGCCGCTCTGGCAGCAGCGGCAGCGGGCCGCGCAGCTGCTGTCCGTCGCCTCCCGCTACCCCGACTTCCCGGTCCTCCTGGAGGCCGCGCGGGAGTGCCTCCAGGACGACTTCGACGTCGCCGCCCTGGTCGAGCTCATGCAGCAGGTCCGGCAGCGTCAGGTGCGCGTCGTCGAGGTGACGACACCGAGCCCGTCGCCCTTCGCCCAGTCGCTCCTGTTCGGCTACACGGCCCAGTTCCTCTACGACGGCGACGCCCCGCTGGCCGAGCGCCGCGCCGCCGCCCTCACCCTGGACCCGACGCTGCTCGCGGAGCTGCTCGGTCAGGGCGGCTCCGCCCAGCTCGCCGACCTGCTGGACCCCGAGGCCGTCCAGCGGACGGAGGCCGAGCTGTCCGGGACCGCGCCGGACCGTCGGGCGCGGGACCTCGAGGGGCTCGCCGACGTCGTCCGGCGCCACGGCCCGCTGACGCTCGCCGAGGTCCGGGACCGCGTCCGGACCGAGCAGCACGACGACGCCGAGCGGTGGCTGGGCGAGCTGGTCGCAGCCCGACGTGTGCTGCACCTGCGGCACGGGGAGCGCGAGTGGTGGGCGGCGGTCGAGGACGCCGGACGGCTCCGGGACGCGCTCGGCGTGGCGCTGCCCGTGGGCGTCCCGGAGGTCTTCACCGAGCTGGTGCCCGACCCGCTCGGGGACCTCCTGCGCCGCCATGCCCGGACGCACGGCCCGTTCACGGCGGCCATCGTGGCCGAGCGGTTCGGCGTCGGCACGGGCGTCGTCACGGAGGTGCTCCGCCGGCTGGAGACCCAGCGGGTCCTGGCCTTCGGGCGCCTGCGCCCCGAGCTGCTGGGCGGGACCGGGGAGGACTGGTGCGACCTGGAGGTGCTGCGCGTCCTGCGCCGCCGGTCGCTGGCCGCCCTGCGCGCCGAGGTGGAGCCGGTCGCGCAGCAGGGGCTCGGGGTGTTCCTGCCGCGGTGGCAGGGGGTGGTGGAGCAGGGCGTGGTGGAGCAGGGCGTGGTGGAGCAGGGCGTGGTGGAGCAGGGCGTGGTCGAGCAGGGGGTGCCCACCGCCCAGCCGGCGCGGAGCCCCCGCACCCGCCTGCGCGGCGTCGACGGGCTCGCCCGCGTCGTCGAGCAGCTCGCCGGCGCCGCCGTGCCCGCCTCGGCCCTGGAGACCCTCGTCCTCCCGGCCCGGATCACCGACTACACGCCGGCGATGCTCGACGAGCTCACCTCGGCCGGTGAGGTCCTGTGGGCCGGGCACGGGGCGCTCGCCGGGCGCGACGGGCTGGTGAGCCTGCACCCCGCGACCACCGCGGACCTGACCCTCGCCCCCGCGGACGAGCGCGAGCCCGGTGGTCACCTCGCCCGGCCCGTCCACGAGGCCGTCGTCGAGGCGCTCGCCGGCGGGGGTGCGTACTTCCTGCCCGGTCTCGTCGACCGGGTCCGCACGCTGCTCGCCGCCGCCCCGGACGAGCCCGCGGTCGGCGTGGCCGACGTGACCGAGGCGCTGTGGGACCTCGTGTGGTCCGGGTGGGTCACCAACGACGGCCTCGCGGTCCTCCGGGGTCGGCTCACGGCCGGCTCGGGCGGGACGGCGCACCGGGTGCGACGCCAGGCGCCGCGGGGCCGGGCGCTGACCGGGCGCGCCCTGGGCGGGATCGCCCTGCGACCGGGACGACCGGCCGGGGGCGGCGACGCGCCGGGGCGGTGGTCGCTGCTGCCCGACCGCGAGCCGGACGTGACGGTCCGCAGCCATGCCCTCGCGGTGCAGCTGCTCGACCGGCACGGGGTCCTCACCCGGGCGGTCGCCGGCTCCGAGGGCATCAGCGGGCGCTTCACCGCCGTGTACCGGGTCCTCAGCGGCCTGGAGGAGGCCGGCAAGGTGCGCCGCGGCTACTTCGTCGAGCACCTGGGCGGGTCGCAGTTCGCCCTGCCGGGCGCCGTGGACGAGCTCCGCGAGGACGCCCGGGACGCCGTCGACGAGCTCTCGGGCCCTCCCGACGACACCGCTCCCGTCCCCGGCACGGATGCGCGACGGGGCGGTGGCGCGCGGCCGGGCCGGTCGCTCCCGTCCGTCGTCCTCGCGGCGACCGACCCCGCCAACCCGTACGGTGCCGCGCTGGCCTGGCCGTCGGCCCCGTCCGCCGTCCGCGGCCCGTCCGGGTCCCCTGCCGCGGGCGAGGGC
>NZ_AXCW01000102.1 GCF_000603945.1 Actinotalea ferrariae CF5-4
CTGCGCGGTGCCCAGGCCGGTCCCGACGGTGGCGAGCACGGCGGCGCCGACCAGGGTCCGCAGCACCGCGCCCGCGCCGGCCCCCGCGGGGCCGGCGCTGCCGACGCCGAGCAGCACGACGACGACGAGCAGCAGGTACCCGACCACCCCGGCCCACCAGGCCGAGGCCGTCGGGTACGCCGACCGCCGCGCCGAGGCGTACGCGCTGAACAGGGCGAGCACCGCGATCCCGAGCGGGACGAGGGTGACCGTCACCCCTCCCGCGGGAAGCATCCCGCCGTGGCCCAGGAGCCACAGCGCGCCGGCGACCGCGACGGCGCGGAGCCAGCCGACGTCGGCGTTGGACGGGTCGGCGGACGTGGCGACGTACGCCGCGAGCGCGGGCGTGGTGACCACGAGGAAGGACAGGACGGCGGCCTGGAGACCGGCCAGCAGCCCGGAGACCCAGGCCGGTGCACCGTCCTCACCGCCGTAGCCGCTCAGCGCGGCCCGCAGCCGGCGCAGGTGCGGCGCGCCGGGCCGGGAGCCCGTCCGCGGTGCCCCGGGCGCGGGCGCGCGGCGGCGCAGCACCTCGGGCAGCACGGGGGTCCTCACGCCGTCATGGTCCCCCGGCGCCGCAGGGCTCCCGGTGAGGGCGGCGGGCGTGTCGGCGGCGGGGCTGGGCGGCCCTGGTCACATCCGGTGCACGCCACGCCACCGCCAGAACGCCTTCTCGACCTCCACCGCGAGGAACACGAGCACCCCGAGCCCACCGAGCACGAGCCACGACGTCGCACCGAGCGGCACGGTGTCGAAGACCGCCTGCAGCGGCGGGGCGTAGGTGAACGCGAGCTGGAGCGCGGCCATGACCCCGACGACCACCCACACCATCCGGTTGCCCGAGACGGCCTCGCGCGCGAACGCGGTCCCGGTGAACCGGCGGGCGTGGAAGAGGTAGAGGATCTCGGCGAACGCGAGCGCGTTGACCGCCGTCGTCCGCGCGAGCTCTACCGAGCTGCCCCGGCCCAGCTCCCACTCGTAGGCCCCCAGCGCGGCCGCCGCGAGCAGCAGGCTGACGACGACGACGCGCGCCAGGAGCGGCGCGGTCAGCAGCCGCTCGCTGGCGGGGCGCGGTGGCTGGTCCATGACGTCGCGCTCCCCCGGCTCCCAGGCCAGCGCGAGCGCGAGGGTCACGGCCGTGACCATGTTGATCCACAGCACCTGGCTGACGCTGACCGGCACCGCGATCCCGAGGACCAGCGCCACCAGGATGAGCGCGGCCTGCCCGCCGCTGGTGGGCAGGATGAACAGCAGCGACTTCTTGATGTTGTCGTAGACGATGCGGCCCTGGTGCACCGCGCGGGCGATCGTCGTGAAGTTGTCGTCGGTGAGGACGACGTCCGAGGCGTCGCGGGCCGCGTCGGTGCCGCGCCCGCCCATCGCGACCCCGACGTCGGCGGCCTTGAGCGCGGGGGCGTCGTTGACGCCGTCCCCGGTCATGGCGACGTAGGCGCCGTGCGACTGCAGCGCCCCGACCAGCCGGATCTTGTGCTCGGGGCTGGCGCGCGCGACGACGTCGTGGTCCACGGACGCCTGCCGCAGCTCCTCGTCGTCCATGGCCTCGACCCGCGCGCCGGTGAGCGCGTCCCGGGCGTCCAGGCCGAGGCTCCGGCCGATCGCCGCCGCGGTCACCCCGTGGTCGCCCGTCACCATGACCACCCGCACGCCCGCCCGCCGGCACTCCGCGACGGCCTCGGCGGCCTCCTCCCGCGGCGGGTCCATGATGCCGACCATGCCGATGACCTCGAGGTCCGGCAGGTCCTCCAGGGAGATGCTCCGGCGGTCCGTCGGCACCCGCGCCCGCGCGACGGCCAGCACCCGCTCCCCCTGCGCCGCGGCCTCGTGCACCCGCTCGGGCCACGCGCCGTCGTCGTGCCGGCACAGCGCGAGCACCGCCTCGGGGGCGCCCTTGCACAGGACCCAGGCCGCGCCGTCGTCGTCGTGGTGCAGGGTGGCCATGAAGCGGTGCTCGGACTCGAACGGCACGACGTCGGTCCGCGGCAGCTCGCGGGCGAGCGCGGCGGGCGCCTCGCCCGCCTTGAGCGCCAGGGTGATGAGGGCGGCCTCGGTCGGGTCGCCGACGACGCGCCACTCGTCGCCGTCGCGGTCCACGCGGGCGTCGTTGCACACGGCGGCCGTGACGACGACGTCGCGCAGGGCCGCGAGCGTGGCGGGGCCCACGGGCACGCCGTCGTGGTCGGTGAAGTCACCCTCCGGGCCGTAGCCGGTGCCGGTGACGAGCACCTCGCCGTCGGGCAGGAGCACCCGCACCGCGGTCATCTCGTTGCGGGTCAGGGTGCCGGTCTTGTCGGTGCAGATGACGCTGACGGACCCGAGGGCCTCCACCGCGGGGAGCCGCCGGATGATCGCGTTGTTGGCGGCCATGACGCGCGTGCCGATGGCCAGGATGATCGTCACGACGGCGGGGAGCCCCTCGGGGATCGCGGCGACGGCCATCCCGACGACGACGAGGAACGCCTCCCCCGGCTCCAGCCCCCGGCCGAGCCACGCCAGCGCGAAGGCCGCGACGGCGACGACGAGCACGAGCCCGGTGATCTGCGTCGCGAGCTGCCCGAGGCGGCGCGTCAGCGGGGTGTCCAGTGCGGGCGCCTCGCCGACGAGCGTCCCGATCCGTCCCACCTCGGTGCGCGGGCCCGTGCCGACGACGACCCCGCGGCCCCGTCCGGCGACGACGAGGGTGCCGGAGAAGGCGCTGCTCGTCCGGTCCCCCAGGCCGGCCTCCGCCGCGACGGGCGCGGTGGTCTTGTCGACCGCCACGGACTCCCCGGTGAGCGCGGACTCCTCGACGCGCAGGTCCCGGACGGCGACGAGGCGCAGGTCCGCGGGCACGCGGTCGCCGGACTCCAGCAGCACGACGTCGCCCGGGACGAGGTCGCCCGCGTCGAGGGTGCGGCGCTGCCCGCCGCGCTCCACGGTCGCGGTCGTGGCCAGCATCGCCCGGACCGCCGCGAGCGCGCCCTCGGCCTTGCCCTCCTGGACGAAGCCGATGACCGCGTTGATGAGGACGACGCCCACGATGACGGCGGAGTCGACGTAGTCGCGCAGGAGGAAGGTCACGACCCCCGCGGCGAGGAGGACGAGGATGAGCGGGTTGTCGAGCTGGGCGAGGAAGCGCCGCAGGGGGCCGCGCTCGCGCCGCTCCGGCAGACGGTTGGGGCCGACGTCGCGCAGGCGGGCCGCGGCCTCGTCGTCGGTGAGGCCCGCGTCGACGTCGGTGCCCAGGCGGGCCAGGACGTCGTCGGCCGCCATCGCGTGCCAGGCGGGCGCGCCCTCGGTGGTCGGCGACCCGGCCGCCGGAGCAGCCGCCGGGTCGGCGTCGTGGGCGGGCGCGCCTCGGTCGGTGCGCGTGCTCTCGTCCATGCGTGCTGCTCCTCCGGTCGTCCCCTCCCATCGGACCACGCCCCTGTCCCGGTGGGCGGGTCCATCGTCCTGGCGCCTCTCAGGTGAGCGGTCCGGTTCAGAGGTCGGCGACCGGGTGCGCCGTCGGCGGCGGCGTGCCGACGGCCTCGACCGGGATGACCCGGGCGGCGACCGACGTCACGTGGGCGGCCTCGACGTCGCCGAGCCGGAACCAGCGCAGGGCGTCGTCGGAGCGGCAGAGGCCCACGAGGAACCAGGTGCCCTGGGTGTGCGCGAGCAGCACCGGGTCCACCGACGTCGCGCGGACCTCGCCCCCGCGGTCGCGGTACCGCAGCGAGAGCACGCGTCCCTCCTCGAGGGCCTGCTCGACCGCGCGGCGGGCGCGGGCGGGCGGTCCCTGCGCCACGTCGTCGATCCACAGCCGGGCGCCCAGCGCGGTGGCCCGGTCGCGCGCGGCGGGATCCATCACGCCGAGGATCTTCGCCAGGGCGGCGCGCGCGGGACCGTCGAAGGGCTGCCCACGGTGCGCGGCCACCGCGGCCGCCAGGCCGGAGACCTCCGCCGGGGTGACCGTGACCGGCGGGAGCGTGGCCGCGGCGTCGACGACGTACCCGCCTCCGGGGCCGGGACGCGCCCAGACGGGGAAGCCGCCCTGCTGCAGTGCGGAGATGTCGCGCTTGATGGTGCGCACGCTCACGTCGAGGGACGCGGCCAGGCGGGCGGCGCTGCGGCCGGCCGGCCCGGCCCGGCGCAGCTGCCCGCGACCCTGCAGGACCGGTTCGCGCGGCGCCTGGACGCGGCGTGGACCAGCGACCTCGACACGGGGCACCTGCCCATGCTCGAACGGCCCGAGGCCACGGCGGCCGCCGTCACGGACTTCCTCGGTGCCTGACGTCCCGCCCGCTGTGGGTGACGACCGGGCTGACGACCGGGCTGACGACAAGGGTGACGACGACGGCGCCGCACCCTCGCGGGCACGGCGCCGTCGGACGAGCGCGGAGAGCCGTCAGGACATGAGCTGCCGCATGAGGTCGGCGGTCTCCGACGGCGTCTTGCCGACCTTGACGCCGGCGGCCTCGAGGGCCTCCTTCTTGGCCTGCGCGGTGCCGGACGAGCCGGACACGATCGCGCCGGCGTGGCCCATCGTCTTGCCCTCGGGTGCGGTGAAGCCCGCGACGTAGCCGACGACCGGCTTGGTGACGTTGGCCTTGATGAACTCGGCCGCCCGCTCCTCCGCGTCGCCGCCGATCTCGCCGATCATGACGATGGCCTCGGTCTCCGGGTCCGCCTCGAACGCCGCGAGGGCGTCGATGTGGGTCGTGCCGATGATCGGGTCGCCGCCGATGCCGATGGCGGTGGAGAACCCGAAGTCCCGCAGCTCGTACATCATCTGGTAGGTCAGCGTGCCCGACTTCGACACGAGGCCGATCTTGCCGGGGCCGGTGATGTCCGCCGGGATGATCCCGACGTTGGACTTGCCGGGGCTGATGATGCCGGGGCAGTTCGGGCCGATGAGCCGGACACCCTTGGCCTGCGCCGCGGTGAAGAACTCGGCGGTGTCCGCGACGGGGACGCCCTCCGTGATGATCACGGTGAGCGGCATGCCGGCGTCGACGGCCTCGAGCACGGCCGACTTCGTGAAGGCCGGGGGCACGAAGATCACGGACACGTCCGCGCCCGTGGCCTCCATCGCCTCCGCGACGGAGCCGAAGACGGGGATGTCCACGGTGCCCTCGCTGCCGTCGCCCTGGGGGAAGGACACGGACGTGCCGGCCTTGCGCGGGTTCACGCCGCCGACGACGGTCGTGCCCGAGGCGAGCATGCGCGTCGTGTGCTTCATGCCCTCGGAGCCGGTCATGCCCTGGACGATGACCTTGGAGGCCTCGGTCAGGAAGATCGCCATCTGTCTGTTCTCTCTTCTCTGCTCGTGGTCTCGGGTCAGACGGCCGCGGCGGCGTGCGCCAGCTGGGCGGCCTTGTCGGCGCCGCCGTCCATGGTGTCGGCGAGCGTCACCAGGGGGTGGTTCGCGGCCCGCAGGATCGCCCGGCCCTCGGCGACGTTGTTGCCGTCGAGCCGCACGACCAGGGGCTTGGTGGCGTGGTCGCCCAGGATCTCCAGCGCCTTGACGATGCCGTTGGCGACCGCGTCGCACGCGGTGATGCCGCCGAAGACGTTGACGAACACGGCCTTGACCTGCGGGTCGCCGAGGATGACGTCGAGCCCGGCCGCCATGATCTCGGCGGAGGCACCGCCGCCGATGTCGAGGAAGTTCGCCGGGGCGACGCCGCCGTGGGCCTCGCCCGCGTAGGCGACGACGTCCAGGGTGCTCATGACGAGGCCCGCGCCGTTGCCGATGATCCCGACCGAGCCGTCGAGCTTGACGTAGTTGAGGTCGTGCTCCTTGGCCTGCGCCTCGAGCGGGTCCGCCGACTCGGCGTCCTCGAGCGCGGCGTGGTCCGGGTGCCGGAAGTCCGCGTTGCCGTCGAGCGTGACCTTGCCGTCCAGGGCGACGATGCGGCCGTCCTCGGTCTTGACCAGGGGGTTGACCTCGACGAGGGTCGCGTCCTCCTCCGCGTAGACGGTCCACAGCTTCTGGATCGTCTCGACCACCTGGTCGCGGATGTCGGCGGCGAACCCGGCGGCGTCGACGATCTCCTCGGCCTTCGCCTGGTCGATGCCCACGAGCGGGTCGACCGCGACCCGGGCGAGGGCCTCGGGCCGCTCGACGGCGAGCTGCTCGATCTCCACGCCGCCCTCGACGCTGGCCATGGCGAGGTAGCGGCGCTCGGCGCGGTCCAGCAGGACGGAGAAGTAGTACTCCTCGGCGATCTTCGCGCCCGCGGCGATCATCACGCGGTGGACGGTGTGACCCTTGATGTCCATGCCGAGGATCTCCCGGGCGCGATCCTCCGCCTCCTGCGGGGAGTGGGCGAGCTTGACGCCGCCGGCCTTGCCGCGGCCGCCCGTCTTCACCTGCGCCTTGACGACGACGGTCCCGCCACCGAGCTGCTCGGCGGCCGCGCGGGCCTCCTCGGGCGTGGTCGCGACGACGCCGCCCAGCACGGGCACCCCGTGCTTCTCGAAGACGTCACGTGCCTGGTACTCGAACAGGTCCACCCTGTCGCCCTTCCGTCGAATCGGCCCCGGCCGTTCGTGGCCGCGTCGCCCCCGCGATGGTAGCCCGCGCCCGAAGATCTCTTCACATCGAGATATCTCCGTCCCGACGTGAGGCCGGTCACACGCCGTGCGGTTCAGGCCTCCAGCACCGTGGCGAAGTGCTCGACGGTCGGGAACGGCTCGAGGCGTGGTGCAGCAACTCCCGCCGGCGCCCGTAGGAGACGGAGCCGCGGAAGCCCTCGGTGTGGTCCGCGACGGCCTCAGGTGGCGCAGAACTCGTTGCCCTCCGGGTCGGTCATGACCCACCAGTGGCCGACGGGACCCTCGTCCACCTCGCGCAGGCGATGTGCGCCGAGGCCCTCCAGGCGGCTCACGAGCTCTTCGAGCCGCCCGCGCTCACCGTGGACGTCGATGTGGAGGCGGTTCTTGACCGTCTTGGCCTCGGGCACGTCCTGGAAGAGGATCCGCCGCCCCTGGCCGATGCCGCTCGTCCCGTCGAACGGGTCGTCCGGGTGGCGGATGGCCGCGTAACCCCGGAAGGTCTGCATCCCGCCGTACTGCCTCGCCTGGTCGGCCGGCAGCTGCCCCGCGGCCAGCAGCTGCTCCACGAGGCGGCTCGGGTCCTCCACCTCGTACCCGAGCGCCGCCGCCCAGAACTCCGCGAGCGCGGGCGCGTCCCGGGTGTCGACCACCAGCTTCCAGCCGAGTGCCATCTTCCGGTTCTACCCCTCCGGCCCTACCGGCACAACGGCGCGGCAGGGCGGGCCGGCACCCGCGGCCCGGCCGCGCGCGCCGCGCGGTCCGGTCGCCACAGCCCGCAGTCCGCAGGCCGATGAGTTCCGGGCGCGCCTACGGTCTACCCAGGCATGACCACCACACCCGCCCCGCAGGCCTCGCTCGCGACCGTCATGTTCGTCGTCTCCGACCAGGACGCCGCGCTCTCCTTCTACACGGACACGCTCGGCTGGGAGCTGCGCGGCGACGTCCGCTTCGGCCCCGACGGCGAGCACCGCTGGCTCGAGGTGGCCCCGCCCGGGTCCACCGCCCGGCTCGCCCTCAACCCGCCCATGGGCGGGACGCCGGGCGGTTCCGCGATCGGTGTCGAGGTGCAGGACGTGCTCGCCGAGCACGCGCGCCTCAGCGCCGTCGGCGGCATCGACCTGGACCCGGTGCCGGACCCGATGCCGGGGGTGCCGCTGCTCTTCGCCCTGCGCGACCCGGACGGCAACCACATCTGGATCGTCTCGGCCACGAGCTGAGGGCCGCGTGCCGACCAGCTCACGCCCGGTCGCCGCCGGAGTCCACCCACCGCCCTCGGAGGAACCGATGATCATCGTTGCCGGACACCTCGTCGTCGATCCCTCGGTCCGGGAGTCCTATCTCTCCGACTGCGCCGACGTCGTCCGACAGGCCCGCGCCGCCGAGGGCTGCCTGGACTTCAGTCTCGCGGCGGACGTCCTGGACCCCGGTCGCATCAACGTCTTCGAACGCTGGGTGTCACGAACCGCCGTGGAGACGTTCCGCGGGAGCGGACCCAGCGACGAGCAGAGCGCCGCCATCCTCGCCGCGTCCGTGACGGAGTACGACATCTCCGACGAGCGATCGTTGACGTGACGGCTGATGCCGGTGCCCGCGACGAGGGCGGGCGCCCCGGCAGCCGAGACCGGCCGACGGGGCGCCGTGACGCTCAGAGCCGCTCGACGCGGTCCGCCTGCGGTCCCCGATCGCTCTGACGCACCGTGTACCGGACCCGGTCGCCCTCCTGCAGCGCCTGGGCGCCCTTGACGACCGAGACGTGCACGAACAGGTCGGCGCCGCCGGCATCCGGGGCGATGAAGCCGAACCCGCGGTCGGCGTCGTAGCGCGAGACCACACCCTCCCCGCCGCGTGCCGGCGCGCCGGACGCCGTCGGGCGCGCCGACCGACCACGCGCGGACGCTGCGGGCGCCGTCGGAGCGCCCCGGCGTGCCGCACCGCCCACGAGCCGCACGTCGCGGGCCTGCGGCCCCCGGTCGCTCGCAGCGACCTCGAAGGTGATGCGGTCGCCCTCGGACAGCTCGGTCAGCCCTCCGGCCAGCGCCTTGGCGTGGACGAAGACGTCCTCGCCGCCGGAGTCCTGCGTGGCGAACCCGAAGCCCTTGTCCGCGTCGTAGAACGACACGGTGCCGTCCGCCCCGTCCGACACGGCGGCCTGCTGCGCGGCGCCGGGTCCGAGCGGGAGCAGGTGGTCGGCCTGCGGCCCCTTCTCCCCCTCCACGACCAGGAACGCCACACGCTGCCCGTCCACGATCACGCCGCCACCCACGATGGCCGAGCTGTGCACGAAGATCTCGGCGCCAACGCCCTCAGGGGCCACGAAGCCGTACCCCTTGGTCGGCTCGTACCAGCTGACCGTGCCGAGCACGCCCAGCGGCCCGTCGACGGCCTGGTCGCCCGTGACCCGGACGCGGCGGGCCTGCGGGCCGCGGTCCCCCTCGCCCACCTCGAACTCGACGACCTGCCCCTCCCGGAGGAGCCGCGTCCCGTCACCGCCGAGGATCTCGGACGCGTGCACGAACAGGTCCTCGGCGTCGTCCTCGCGGGCGAGGAAGCCGAACCCCCTGTCGGCGTCGAACCAGCGGACGGTTCCCTGGGGCACGGTGGTGTCTCCTCGTCGGTGGATGGGTGGTGTCGTCCAGTCTCCCGCAGAACTGCGGCGCCGACGGCGCGTCTCCGTGTCGCCCGACCCCCGCCCGGACCGTGTCTCCTCGCCGACACCGTGCCGATCTGTACGGATCCGTGGCGATCCGACCCATCCGCTCCCCTCCGGTCTCCGAACCTCACGGACGGCGGGGCTCACCCGCCCGGTCCGAACCGAGGAGCAGACAGTGAACAAGCGACACGGCACCGCACGACTCGGCACCACCGCGGCGGCTCTCTGCGCCGTCGCTCTCGTCGGAGCCACCCCGGCCCTGGCCCACCAGCAGGAGGGGAACCGGGGCCAGGACAAGACCGTCACGCTCAACGCGGACCTCACGCAGCTCAACGGCTCCGGCGCGTACGGCACGGCGACCGTCGTCGTCCGCAACCAGAAGATCCTCTCCACCGAGGTGCACGCCCACGGCCTCACGCCGGACGCCCCGCATGCCCAGCACATCCACTACGGCGACGACGCCCGCAACGAGTGCCCGGGCCTGTTCGACGACGCCGACGGCGACGGCCGGATCACCACCGTCGAGGGCGTGCCCGCCTACGGCCCTGTCGTCCTCTCCCTGACCACCACCGGGGACACCTCCCCCGCCAGCGTTCTCGCCGTGGACCGGTTCCCGGTCGCGGAGGACGGCAGCTACCACTACCAGCGCGGCGACATGAACTTCACGCCGGTGGCCGGCACCGGCTACACCGGTGGCGAGGGCACCCCGAAGCAGATCGCCGATGCGATCCGCGCCGGTGAGGGCGTCGTCGTCATCCACGGCGTCGACTACGACGGCGACGGGATGTACAGCTTCAGTGACGAGGGGGCCAGCGAGCTGGACCCGAGCCTGCCGGCCGAGGCGACGGACCCGGCCGTCTGCGGCATCCTGCGCTGACCCGCGAGCTCGGCAGCGCCGTGGCCTGACGGCCGGGGACGACGCGTTCGCTCGTGGAGCGCTCGGTTGGTGAGCTTCTGAGCGCCGCCTCTCCCGGAGCGGCCTGTCGGTTATCGTGCAGGGCCGTCGCCCTGCGTGCGGCGCCCGTCGTCGCGCCTGCCGGGACATCGGGTCGACCAGCGTGCCGCACGGCGCGCCATGAAGGAGGTCTCATGGAGGTGCACATCGACACCGCCGCCTGTGCCGGGCACGGGGTGTGCGAGGCCATCGCTCCGCACGTCTTCGAGGTCGACGACGACGGCAAGGCGCGCGTCGTCCCCCGGACGCTCGAGGAGGAGGACAGGGTGGACATCGGGTACGCGGTCAACCAGTGCCCGGAGCAAGCCCTGCGCCTGCTCGGATGAGCACAGCCGGCCTGGTGGTCGTCGGGGCCGGCCTGGCGGGGGTGCGCGCTGTCGAGGGCGCCCGACTCGGCGGGTTCACCGGGGCCGTGACGCTCCTCGGGACCGAGACCGACGCGCCGTACGACCGTCCTCCGCTGTCCAAGGCGTTCCTGACCGAGAGTGCCGCCCTCAGGTACCTGCGCACCGCGGAGAGCCTGCGCGGCGAGCTCGACGTCGACCTCCGGCTCGGCGAGACCGCCACCGCGGTGGACCCGGCCGCGAGGACCGTGGCGGTCGGGGCGGAGGAGCTGCCCTACACCGGGCTGGTGATCGCCACCGGTTCGACCGCACGACTGCTGCCAGGGATGCACGGGCCGGCTGGGGTGCACACGCTGCGCAGCCATGCTGACGCCGTCGCCCTGCGGTCGGCGCTACGCCCGGGGAGCCGCGTCGTCGTCATCGGCGCAGGCTTCATCGGTTCCGAGTTCGCCTGCTCCGCGATGCACCTCGGCGCGCACGTCACCGTGCTCGAGGCTGCCGACGTGCCCCTCGTGCGGGCGGTCGGTCCCGCGATGGGCGAGGCTCTCGGTGGCCTGCACGCGCGGCACGGCATCGATGTGCGGTGCGGTGCCGTGGTCGAGGCTGTCGTCGGCAAGGACACCCTCGAGGCGGTACGGCTGGCCGACGGCCAGGTGCTGCCGGCGGACCTCGTGCTCGTCGGGGTGGGCGCTGCCCCCGTGACGGAGTGGCTCCGCGGCTCAGGCCTGACGATCGAGGACGGCGTCGTCTGCGACGCGACGCTCAACGCCGGCGCCCCCGGCGTGTACGCGGCCGGCGACGTCGCCCGGTGGCACAACCCGACATTCGACCGGTCGATGCGCCTGGAGCACTGGACCTCGGCGGCGGAGCAGGGCATGGTCGCCGGCCGCAACGCCGTCGGCACGGGTGAGCCGGTGACCTGCGACGTCGTCCCGTACTTCTGGTCGGACTGGGTCACCGACCGCATCCAGTTCGTCGGTGTGCCGGACAGTGACGAGGTCACCACCGTCGCCGGCTCCGCCGAGACCGGCGACCTGCTGGCCCTCTACCGCACCGGTGATCGGGTGACCGGCGCCCTGGGCGTCAACCAGCGCCGAGCCGTCCTGCGCCTGCGGCTCATGATTGGTCAGCGCGCCGACTGGCGGGAGGCCGTCGAGCTCGCCCGGTCGACCGCCGTCCGCAGCACCTGACCGCCGCTGTCGTGTTCCCGGTAGTGGTGCCGGCCATGACCCGTAGGCCCGGCTCCCGGCAGGGGGTCGCGGCGGCGTAGCCGGACGCCTCGACCTGGAGGGACGACCTAAGCCTGGATGCGGCATGACCGCGCGCACCTGGGCGCAGCTAACAGCGCAGGGTTCGGGAGCGGGGCGGCCACAGGCGGGAGGGTCGAGGTAGTTTGCGGAGGTGCGCCGAGTGATCTTCATGTGCGGCCCCGCGGGTTCGGGCAAGTCGACGATTGCGCGTCGGCTCGAGTCCGAGGGCATGACCCGGCTGTCCTTCGACGACGTGGCGTGGCATCGGGGGCATCGCTCGATGCCGATTCCTGATGGGGTCCATCGCGAGATCGAGGCCGACCTGCGTGCACGTCTGATCGACCTCGTCACGCACGACGTGGACGTGGTGCTCGACTTCTCGTTCTGGTCCCGCCAGATGCGGGACGGCTACCGCGAGCTGCTCAAGCCGCTCGGGGTCGAGCCCGAGACGATCTACCTGGCGACCCAGCGCGACGTCGTGCTCGCTCGTGTCCGTGCTCGTGCAGCTGCGCACGCCGACGACTTCCCGCTCACCGAGGCGCTCGCCGCTGCGTACTTCGACCATTTCGAGGCGCCGACGATCGCCGAGGGCCCGCTCAAGGTCATCGAGTAGACGCGCTGGACGCGGCGGATCCGGGCGTCGCAAGAGCACGGATTCGGTGGGGCGGGCAGCGACTCCGCACCTCCGCAACCGGCATCCGGAACTCGGCATGAGCGCGCACCTTCACAGCGCCCATGAGGCTTTGGCCCAGCGCAGAGCCGGGGCGTCAGAGCTTGGTGACCGGGGAGTAGCGCAGGAGGAGGCGCTTCGTGCCGTCCGTCCCGAAGTCGATCTTCGCGACGGCGTTCGGGCCGGCGCCCTCGACCGCGACGACGGTGCCCATGCCGTAGGCGTCGTGCGTCACCTTGTCGCCGATCTCCAGCGACGGGACGTCGCCGGCGGGGCGCGGCGTCGCGGAGCCGAAGGTCGCTCCCGTCGACGGCAAGGCCTTGCGCGTCACCACCGGGCTGTCCAGGTCCCGGCGCGGCCGGGAGCCGCCGGAGCCGCCGCGTCCGCCCCAGGCCGAGGCGCCGGAGCCCCAACCACTGCTGCCGCCGGCCCGCAGGACGGCCATGCTCGACTCCTTGCGCTTCCAGTCGACGAGCTCCTCGGGGACGTCGTCGAGGAACCGGCTGGCGGGGAACTCGTTGGGCGCGCCCCACGCCGTGCGGACCGCGGCGCGGGAGATGTAGAGCCGGAGCCGGGCGCGGGTGAGCCCGACGTAGGCGAGCCGGCGCTCCTCGGCGAGCTCGTCGGGGTCGGCGAGGGACCGCAGGTGCGGGAACGTCCCGTCCTCCCAGCCGGTCACGAACACGACCGGGAACTCCAGCCCCTTGGCGGTGTGCAGCGTCATGAGGGTCACGACGCCCTGCTCCCGCGCGGCGGCGACGGCCGCCTCGACGTCCTCACCCTCGCGGACGTCGGGGATCTGGTCGGAGTCCGCGACCAGGGAGACCCGCTCGAGGAAGTCCGTCAGGTCGCCGTCGGGCTCGGCCTGCTCGAACTCCGTGGCGACCGCGTGCAGCTCGGCGAGGTTCTCCACGCGCGTGCCGTCCTGCGGGTCGTCGCTCGCCCGCAGCTCCGCGAGGTAGCCGGTGCGGTCCAGGACCGCGCCGAGGACCTCGGCCGGGCCCGCACCCGAGTCGGCGAGATCCCGCAGCCCGGACATGAGCTCGGCGAACGCGCGCAGCCCGGTCACCGCCCGGGTCCCGACGCCCGGCGCCTCGTCGGCACGCTCGAGCGCGGCACCGAAGGAGATCCGCTCCCGCTCGGCGAACGCGGCGATCATCGCCTCCGACCGGTCGCCCAGGCCGCGCTTGGGGACGTTGAGCACGCGGCGGACGTTGACGTCGTCGTCCGGGTTGGCGATGGCGCGCAGGTACGCGACGGCGTCCTTGATCTCCTTGCGCTCGTAGAAGCGCGTGCCGCCGACGACCTTGTACGGCAGGCCGACCCGGATGAGCACCTCCTCCAGGGCGCGGGACTGCGCGTTGGTCCGGTAGAAGACGGCGACGTCGCCCGGCCGGACGCCCTCGGCGTCCCCGAGGCGGTCGATCTCCTCGGCGACGAACCGGGCCTCCTCGTGCTCGTTGTCCGCGACGTACCCGACGATCTGCGGCCCGGCGCCGGAGTCCGTCCAGAGCCGCTTGGGCTTGCGGCCGGGATTGCGGGAGATGACCGCGTTCGCCGCCGTCAGGATCGTCTGCGTCGAGCGGTAGTTCTGCTCCAGCAGGATCGTGCGGGCGTCCGGGTAGTCGGCCTCGAACTCGAGAATGTTGCGGATCGTGGCGCCGCGGAACGCGTAGATCGATTGGTCGGCGTCGCCGACGACGGTCAGCTCGGCGGGCACGCCCTGCTCGCCGGCCGCCGCCAGCTCCCGGACCAGCACGTACTGCGCGTGGTTGGTGTCCTGGTACTCGTCCACGAGGATCTGCCGGAACCGGCGGCGGTAGTGCTCGGCGACCTCCGGGAACGCCTGGAGCAGGTGCACCGTGGTCATGATGAGGTCGTCGAAGTCGAGCGCGTGCGCCGCCCGCAGCCGCTGCTGGTAGCGGGTGTAGACCGAGGACAGGACCGCGTCGAACTGGTCCGCCTCCCCCGACGCCGCCCCGGAGCTCTGCGCGTACGTGTCGGGGTCGACCAACTCGTCCTTGAGCTTGGAGATCTTCGACGCGAGGGCGCGCGCGGGGTACTTCTTGACGTCCAGGTCCAGCTCGCGGGCCACGAGGGTCAGCAGGCGCTGGGAGTCGGCCGAGTCGTAGATCGAGAAGGACGAGCGCATCCCCAACGCGGCGTGCTCGCGTCGCAGGATGCGTACGCAGGCGGAGTGGAACGTCGACACCCACATCGAGCGGGCGGCCGGGCCGACGATGCTCTCGACGCGCTCGCGCATCTCGCCCGCGGCCTTGTTGGTGAAGGTGATCGCCAGGACCTCGGACGGCCGGACCTGGTGCGTCGCGAGCTTGTGCGCGATCCGGTGCGTCAGGACGCGCGTCTTGCCCGACCCCGCACCGGCGACGATGAGCAGCGGCGACCCACCGTGCAGCACCGCCTCCCGCTGCTCGGTGTTCAGGCCCTCGAGCAGCGCGTCCGCGCGGGCCGTGTCGCGCGCCTGCGCCGTGCCCGCCGGGGCCTCGCCGGGAGAGCCCGTGGCGTCGTCGTCGGCGGCAGGGCGCGGGGGGACCGCCCGCGGGAGGCGGCCCTCGGTGGTGCGCGGGACGCCGGCCAGCGGCAGGTCGGAGAAGAGCGTGTCCATGTCGAGGTCCAGGGTAGGCGCGCCCCCTGACAACGCGGACCGTCGACCTCCGTGGACGCGCGGCAGGACCGCGGTCGCGCCATCGTGGCGGGTTCCCCGCGCCGTCC
>NZ_AXCW01000103.1 GCF_000603945.1 Actinotalea ferrariae CF5-4
AACCCGCCACGATGACAGGGGGCCGGTCAACCGAGCCGGACCGGTGCGGACTAGCCTCGGAGCCGGGACAGCAGCCGCACGACGAGCCGGGAGCGCACCGTGGCCGGACACCGGATCTTCGGGATGAGCTTCGCGCGCATCCACCCGCTCTACGTCGCCAAGGCGGAGCGCAAGGGGCACAGCAGGGAGGAGGTGGACCAGGTCATCACCTGGCTCACCGGCTACGACGCGGCCGGCCTCGAGCGGGCCATCGCGGACGACGTCGACCTCGAGACGTTCTTCGCCCGGGCGCCGGCGATGAACCCGCACGCCACCGAGATCCGGGGGCTGATCTGCGGGATCCGGGTCGAGGAGATCGAGGACCCGCTCATGCAGCAGATCCGCTGGATGGACAAGCTGGTGGACGAGCTGGCGCGCGGCAAGAAGATGACCTCGATCCTGCGGAGCAGCAGCACCGCGTGACCCCACGGCGCCCGCTGCCGTCGTCCTCCGTAGAGTCCGCGGCATGACGCCGCCGCCACCCCGCACCGCCGCCGTCGTCGGCGCAGGCATCGGCGGTCTCGCCGCCGCCGTGGCGCTCGGCCGGGCGGGCTGGTCCGTCACCGTGCACGAGCGCGCCACGGCCCCGGACGCGCCCGGGGCCGGCCTG
>NZ_AXCW01000104.1 GCF_000603945.1 Actinotalea ferrariae CF5-4
GTAGGTCGCCGCCGAACACCCTTTCGAGAAAGAGGGCCACCGTATGGTGGCCCTCTTTCTTGGTTTGCGGCGTGGTGCGAGCCGCATCTGACGACGATGCTGGACCAGAAGGTCTGACGAGGAGCGAGCACGTGAGCACGGACGACAGGCAGTCAGACGCCGGCGCGGGCGAGCCCCGGTCGGGTTCGCGCGGCCGCGGCGGTACCGGCCAGGGAGGCGACGCGGCTCGAGGTGCAGGGTCGGGACAGCGACGCCCGGCGTCGTCGGACGGTGGTGGTCGTGGTCGTCCGGCCGGTGCTTCCGGGCGGGCCGGTGCGAGCCGTGCAGGGGCGCCGGGCCGTGGTGGCAGAACTGGGGAGCAGGGTAACGGGCGCGACGCGGGCCGCCGTGTGGGGACCGGGACCGACGGGCGCCGTGACGGCCAGGGTGGTGGCGCGGCAGGTCGAGGCGGTGATCCGGAGCGCCGGTGGTCCGGTCCGAGCGGATCGGGCCGCCCCGAGCGAGGGGTGGCGCCTTCGGCCAGGCGGTCGGACGGGGAATCGGCTCGGGCGCCGCGGTCGGGTGCTCCGCGTGGTGGTGTCGGCGAGCGCTCCTCCGGCGGGGGGGCGGAACGCACGGGCAGCCAGCGACGCTTCGGCACCGGAGAGCGAGGCTCTGGCGCGGCTCGGGCGCCCCGCGGTGCGGCCTCGGGGCCGCCTCATGCCGGCGGCGAGCGGACCTGGGGCTCGCGTCAGGGTGGCGACGCCGAGGGGTCAGCGGTGTCTCGTCCCTGGTCGGGTTCCGGCCAGCGGCCCGGTGGGCCGCGTGCGGGCACTGATGAGCGCGGCGCCGGTCGGGGTGTCTCCTCCGCCGGTGACCCCCGCGGCGGTGCTGGGTCGCGGTCTGGCGGTGGCTCGCGGGGCGGGGGTCAGGACCGGTGGGCCGGGTCGGCGTCCGGTGCGGGGGACCGGCGTGACGGTGGCTCCCGGTCTGGCGGTGGCTCGCGGGTCGGAGGCCAGGACCGGTGGGCCGGGGCCCCGTCCGGTGCGGGGGACCGGCGTGGTCCTGCGGGTGCGAGTGGTCGGTCCGGGCCAGGGAACGGGCGATCCGGGCCGGCTGGCGGGGACCGTCGGTCCGGTCCTCCCCGTCCCGCGCGCGGTTGGGGCGGTGACCAGGAGCCTGGTCCCTCGCGTGCGACCACGGCCCGGGGTGACAGCGAGGCTCCCGAGGTCGCGCGGACCGTGGCACCTGAGGTCCCGGACGACGTCGTCGCTGCCGACCTCGACAAGAGCGTGCGCACCCGTCTGCGCACCCTGAGCAAGGACAACGCCGACGGTGTCGCCCGCCACCTCGTGATGGCGGGACGTCTGCTGGACGTCGACCCCGAGCTCGCCTACCAGCACAGCCAGGCTGCGGTCCGGCGGGCCGGCCGGGTGGACGTCGTCCGTGAGGCTGCGGCGATCGCCGCCTACCGGACCGGGCGGTACGCGGAGGCCCTCCGGGAGCTGCGCACGGTCCGCCGGCTCAACGGGTCGGACGAGCACCTGCCGCTCATGGCCGACTGCGAGCGCGGCCTGGGTCGCCCGGAGCGGGCGATCGCGCTCGCATCGGACGACATCGCCCGCGCTCTTCCCCCGGAGCTGCAGGTGGAGCTCGCGATCGTGGTCAGCGGTGCGCGGCTCGACCTGGGCGAGGTGGAGGCCGCGGTCGCGGTCCTGAGCACGCCGACGGCGCGTGCCAGCCAGGGCGAGCTGCGGCTCCGGGTCGCGCAGGCCCTGGTCGTCGCGCTCCGGGCAGCCGGCCGGGAGGACCAGGCGGCGGCGCTCGAGAGGACGCTGCCCGCCGAGGTGGACGCCGAGGACGAGGTCCTGGTGTACGACCTCGAGGACGCGGAGGACGCGGAGGACGCGGAGGACGCGGAGGACGCGCAGGACGCGCAGGACGCGGAGGACGCGGAGGACGCGGAGGACGCGGAGGACGCGCAGGACGCGCAGGACGCGGAGGACGCGCAGGACGCGCAGGACGCGCAGGACGCGCAGGACGCGCAGGACGCGCAGGACGCGGAGGACGCGGATGGCGTCGATGACGCGGATGCGGACGGCGACGAGGTCGAGACGGCCGGGTCGGCGGACGACGGCGACGGGGTCGAGACCGGGACCTCGCAGGGTGCTCCCGCAGCCCGCGGAGACGCGACGACCGATGACGACGACCTGACCGAGGAGGACCTTTCCTGATGCTGCTCTCGACGACGCTGCCGCTGGCCGAGGCCTACGACCTGGCCCTCGTCGACCTCGACGGCGTGGCCTACAAGGGGCACGACCCGATCCCGCACGCCGCCGACGGACTCACCGACGCCCGTCGGCGAGGCATGCGGCTGGTCTTCGTGACGAACAACGCCTCGCGGGAGCCGGAGTCCGTCGCCGATCAGCTCACCGGCCTGGGAATCGCCACATCGCCCGACGAGGTCATGACGGCCGCTCAGGCGGCAGCGGCCCTCCTGCGGCACCACGTCGAGCCGGGGGCGCGGGTGCTCGTCGTCGGCGGTGCGGGGCTGCTCACAGCGGTCACCGCCGCCGGCTTCGAGGTCGTCGCCTGCGCCGACGACGAGCCCGTGGCCGTCGTGCAGGGTTTCGCGCCGACGATCGGCTGGCGTGAGCTCGCCGAGGCGGCGTACGCGATCGAGCGCGGTGCCCTGCACGTCGCGAGCAACCTGGACCTCTCGCTGCCGACGGAGCGCGGCTTCGCCCCGGGCAACGGGTCGCTCGTGGGGGCAGTGGTCGCGGCGACCGGGGTGACCCCTCTGAGCGCCGGCAAGCCGCAGCCGGACATGTACCGCCTCGCCGTCGAGCGGAGCGGGGCGAGCAACCCGCTGGTCATCGGTGACCGGCTCGACACCGACCTCGGAGGGGCGGTCGCGGCGGGCTACCCCGGCCTGCACGTGCTCACCGGTGTGAGCTCAGCCCGCGACGCCGTCCTGGCGCCGGCGACCGAGCGACCGAGCTTCCTCGCCGCCGACCTGCGCGGGCTCCTCGAGCCGCACGACGCCCCGCACGAGGAGCAGGGCTGGTGGGCGCTGCGTGGCGCAGCGGCCCGGGTCGTCGACGGCCGGCTCGAGCTGGACGAGCGGTCGCGAGGCGTGGATGCCGCTCGCGTGGCCTGCGCTGCCGTGTGGCGGGCGACGGACGGAGGCACGCTCGTCGACCCGGCCAGCGTCCCTGACCTCGGCGTCTGACCGTCGCCTCGGCGCTCCCGTCGCTGCCTCCTGTGGGCCGCGGCCTCGGGGCGACCGGTGGGCGGTAGCGTGGGCGGCGGCGGTGACCGGCCCCGTGGCCGGCCCGTGCCGTGGAGGGTCCCGCGCTCGTCGCGCGGGCGTCGTGACGAGAGAGCCGGGTGTCCGACCGGGCTCGCGACTGAGGAGGACGCGTGACGGAGCTCCCCGGTGACCCGACGGGGGACGCGGCCGTCGACGAGGCCCTGCGGACCCTCGACGGGCTCGACGGACGTGCACTCCGCGATCACGTCGCGGCCTTCGACGCGGTCCATCGGGCGCTGTCGGACCGGCTCGCCGAGGGGCAGGCGTGAGGTGACCACGGCACGGCTCGACACCGAGCTCGTCCGGCGGGGGCTGGCCCGGTCCCGGACACGAGCCGCCGCGCTCGTGACCGGCGGCCTGGTGACCGTGGACGGCTGCCCCGTGCGGCGGTCCGCCCAGCCCGTCCCCGACACCGCCGAGATCGTCGTCACCGCCGGTGCGCAGGACGACGTGTCCCGCGGTGCCCGGAAGCTCGCCGGGGCGCTCGACGACATCGCCCGCCTGGCGCCGGGTGCGCTCGACCCGAACGGTGCCCGCTGCCTGGACGCCGGCGCGTCCACCGGCGGGTTCACCCAGGTCCTGCTCCGTCGTGGTGCCGCGCACGTCCTGGCCGTTGACGTCGGCCACGGGCAGCTGGACCCGTCGATCGGCGCCGACCCGCGGGTGACGGCCGTCGAGGGCGTCAACGTCCGCGACCTCGAGCTCGGCCTCGTGGCGAGCGGGGCTGCCGGTGACGTCCCGGAGCACGTCGGACGCCCGGTCGACGTCGTCGTGGCGGACCTCTCCTTCATCTCGCTGCGCACGGTGGCTGCGGCACTCGTGCCGGCGGTGCGGCCCGGGGGGCAGCTGCTCCTGCTGGTCAAGCCGCAGTTCGAGGTCGGCCGGGAGCGGCTGGGTCGCGGCGGCGTCGTCGAGTCGGACGCGCTGCGCGCCGAGGCGGTGACGGGCGTCGCGGAGACGCTCGTCGACCTCGGGGTACGGCTCTGCGGCGTGGTGCCGAGCGGGCTCGCCGGGGAGGCCGGGAACCGTGAGCTCTTCCTGTGGGGGACGCGTCGGGTGCCGGAGGGCGCTGCGGTGGAGGGCGCTGCGGTGGAGGGCGCTGCGATGGAGGGCCGTGCGGTGGAGGGCGCTGCGGTGGAGGGCAGTGCGGCCATCGAGGGCACAACACTCTCGGAAGGGCCCGGGGTCGCCGCGTGGCGCGAGGACGTGCGGCGCGCCGTCGTCGGGGGCGAGCCGCTGCTCCTCGGGACGCCGCCGGTCCCGTGCTGGGCCCGGCCGGCCGAGGGGGGTGGGGCGCGGTGACCCGCGCGGTCCTGCTCGTGACGCACAGCGGCCGTGCCGAGGCGGTGCACGCCGCCGAGGAGGCGCGCCGCGCTCTGGAGGACGTCGGCCTCACGCCCGTCGACGAGTCCGACCGGGCCGGCGCGGCGGACGTCGAGATGGTCGTCGTCCTGGGAGGTGACGGGACGATCCTGCGGGCCGCCGAGCTGACCCGGGGGACCCGCGTGCCGCTGCTCGGCGTGAACCTCGGGCACATCGGGTTCCTCGCGGAGAGCGAGCGCGAGGACATCCACGAGGCGGTCCGGCGGGTCGCCGCCCGGGAGTACGACGTCGAGGAGCGGCGCACGGTCGACGTGCGGGTCCTGCGGCCGGACGGCCGGGTGACCACCGGTTGGGCGGTCAACGAGGCGACCGTGGAGAAGGCGGACCGGGCACGGATGGTCGAGGTGGTCGTCGAGGTCGACGGCCGACCGCTGTCGACGTTCGGCTGCGACGGCGTGGTCATGGCGACGTCGACGGGGTCCACCGCCCACGCCTTCTCGGCCGGAGGACCGGTCGTCTGGCCGGACGTGGACGCGAACCTGCTCGTGCCGGTGTCCGCCCACGCCCTGTTCGCGCGGCCGATCGTCGTCGGGCCGGCGTCGGTGCTGGCGGTGGAGATCCTCACCCGGTCCGGCGCCCCTGGCGTCCTCACCTGCGACGGCCGGCGGAAGGAGGACCTGCCCGTCGGGACGCGGGTCGAGGTCCGGCGGGGCGAGGAGCCCGTGCGGCTCGCCCGGATGAGCCACGCCCCCTTCACCGACCGGCTCGTCTCGCGCTTCGCGCTGCCGGTCACCGGCTGGCGTGGCCGCGGACCCAACGGGACGTCGTCACGGCTGGGAGGCGCGACGCCCGAACCCGGGCCCGACGTGCCGGCACCGGGGTACGACGCGTGATCGAGGAGATCCGGATCGAGGACCTGGGCGTCATCGGCCGCGCCCACGTCCCGCTCGCACCGGGGCTGACGGCCATCACGGGCGAGACCGGTGCCGGCAAGACGATGGTGCTGACCGGGCTCGCGCTGCTCCTCGGGCGGCGCGCCGACGCCGCCACCGTCCGGACGGGCGCGCGCCAGGCGACGGCGGAGGGCTGCTTCGTCGTCGACCCGGGGTCCCGGGCGCTGGACCGGGCGCGGGACGCCG
This sequence comes from Actinotalea ferrariae CF5-4, assembly GCF_000603945.1. Taxonomy (GTDB): domain Bacteria; phylum Actinomycetota; class Actinomycetes; order Actinomycetales; family Cellulomonadaceae; genus Actinotalea; species Actinotalea ferrariae. Next base: position 5,755 of record NZ_AXCW01000104.1, read on the forward strand.
GCGCGGAGGTCGACGACGACGGCACGCTGCTCGCGGTCCGGACGGTGGCCGCCCAGGGGCGCTCGCGGGCGTTCCTCGGCGGGCGCAGCGTGCCGCAGGCCGTGCTGGCGGAGGTCGCGGAGGAGCTCGTCACGGTGCACGGCCAGGCCGACCAGATGCGGCTCCGGTCGCCGCGCCGTCAGCGGGAGGCGCTCGACGCGTTCGCGGGCACCGCGCACCTGGACCGGCTCACCGCCTACCGCCGGGCGTGGACGGAACGCCAGGAGCTGCAGGCCGAGCTCGACGACCTGGTCGAGCACGCGCAGGAGCGCGATCGCGAGGCGGAGCTGCTCCGCATCGGCCTCGCCGAGGTCGAGCGTGTCGACCCCCAGCCCGACGAGGACCTCGCGCTGGCGGCGGAGTCGGAGCGCCTCGGCCACGCCGAGGACCTGCGCACCGCGGCGTCGTCGGCCTACCTGGCGCTGTCGGGGGACGGCGACGCCGCTCCTCGGGGCCCGGGCGCCGGCGCGGTGCCCGAGGTCGACCGGGCCCGGCGCGTCCTGGAGCAGGCGTCGGTGCACGACGAGGAGCTGGGACGGCTCGCCACGCGGGTCGCCGAGGTCGGCTACCTCCTGGACGACGTGGCGAGCGACCTCGCCGGGTACGTCGACACCGTCCAGGCCGACCCCGCTCGGCTCGACGCGGTCCAGCACCGACGCGCCGAGCTCACGTCGCTGGCCCGTGCCCATGGCGGCACGGTCGCGGCGGCGCTCGCGTGGGCGCGGGAGGCGGGTCTGCGCCTGCTCGAGCTCGACGGCTCGGGCGACAGGACGGCGTCGGTCCGGGCCCGCATCGCGGAGGCCGACACCGTCCTGGGCGGCCTCGCCGGCGAGATCTCGCAGGCGCGTGCGGACGCGGCGCGCCGGCTCGCCGCCGCCGTGACGGGGGAGCTGGAGGGTCTGGCCATGGCGGGGAGCTCGCTCGAGGTCCGCCTCGTGCCGCTCGACCCGGCCGGCCCCTGGGGGGCGGAGGAGGTCGAGATGCACCTCGTCGCGCACGCCGGCGCGCCCGCGCGGCCGCTCGGTCAGGGCGCCTCCGGCGGTGAGCTCTCCCGCGTCATGCTCGCGATCGAGGTCGCGCTGGCGACGTCGGAGGACTCGGGTGCCGCGCGACCGCCGACCTTCGTCTTCGACGAGGTCGACGCCGGGGTCGGGGGACGGGCGGCGGTCGAGGTGGGTCGCCGTCTCGCCGAGCTCGCACGCCAGGCCCAGGTCGTCGTCGTCACGCACCTCGCGCAGGTCGCCGCGTTCGCGGACCGGCAGCTCGTCGTCACGAAGTCGTCGGGGGCGGACGGTGACGTGGTGACCGTCTCGGACGTGCGCGAGGTGACCGGCGACGAGCGTGTCGCGGAGCTGGCGCGCATGCTGTCCGGGCAGGAGGACTCCGCTGCCGCGCTGGAGCACGCCGCTGAGCTCCTCGAGCGCTCCACCGTGGGACGATGACGCCCGATGAGTCCACTGAAGCGACGCCGGCAGGACGTGCCGGCCACTGAACCAGGCCTGCAGGGAGCCGTGCGCGTCGACGCCCGGACCAAGAACCTCACCAAGCGTCTGCGCCCGGGCGAGGTCGCGGTGATCGACCACCTGGACATCGACCGCGTGTCCGCCGAGGCGCTCGTGGCCTGCCGGCCTCTTGCGGTCCTCAACGCCGCGCGCAGCACCTCCGGCAGGTACCCGAACCTCGGACCGGAGATCCTCGTGGACGCCGGCGTGCTCCTCGTCGACGACCTGGGCCCGGACGTGCTCGGGCTCGTCGAGGGCCGGCGCGTGCGCGTGGTCGACGGCGCCGTCTACGACGGGGCGCGGCTCGTCGCCGAGGGCGTGGTCCAGGACCCCGCGACGATCGCGGCGGCCATGGAGGAGGCGCGCGCCGGCCTGGCCGTCCAGCTCGAGGCGTTCGCGGCGAACACGATGGACTACCTGCGACGGGAGCGCGAGCTCCTCCTGGACGGCGTCGGCGTGCCGGACGTCCGCACGCGCATCGACGGACGCCAGGTGCTCATCGTGGTGCGCGGGTACCACTACAAGGAGGACCTGGTCGTCCTGCGCCCGTACATCAAGGAGTACCGGCCGGTCCTCATCGGCGTCGACGGCGGGGCCGACGCGATCATCGAGGCGGGCTGGGCGCCCGACATGATCGTCGGCGACATGGACTCGGTCTCCGACCGGGCCCTGACCAGCGGCGCGGAGATCGTCGTGCACGCCTACCGCGACGGCCGCGCGCCGGGCGTCGAGCGCGTCCAGAAGCTCGGGGTCGACCCCGTCATCTTCCCCGCGACGGGCACCAGCGAGGACGTGGCGATGCTCCTGGCCGACGACAAGGGTGCCGAGCTCATCGTCGCGGTCGGCACGCACGCCACGCTCGTGGAGTTCCTGGACAAGGGGCGCTCGGGCATGGCCAGCACCTTCCTCACCCGGCTGCGGGTCGGCGGCAAGCTCATCGACGCCAAGGGCGTCTCGCGGCTGTACCGGCACCGGATCTCCACCTGGCAGCTCGTCCTCCTCGTGCTCGCCGGCCTCTTCGCCCTCGGCGTCGCCCTCGCCTCCACCGTGGCGGGTCAGACGCTCTTCGGGCTTATCGGTGCCCGCCTGGACGACGTCTGGTCCGCCGCCAGCACGCTGTTCGGCGGGGGGCCCCCGTGACGTACGCCCCCCGTCCCACCCCCGACCGAGGACCTCTCACGTGATCGACTTCCGGTACCACCTCGTCTCCCTCATCTCGGTGTTCCTCGCGCTCGCCGTCGGCATCGCGCTGGGCGCCGGGCCGCTCGAGGAGTCGATCGGGAACACCCTGACCGGCCAGGTCGACCAGCTCCGCGAGGAGCGGGCGGACCTGCGCTCCCGGCTCGAGCAGGCGGAGACCGACCTCGCCCGCAGCCAGGCCGCGCTCGAGGACGTCTCCGGCGACCTGCTCGCCGACGTCCTCGGGGAGCGCCGTGTGGCCGTGGTGGAGATCGCGGAGGTCGAGCCCGAGATCCGCGAGGCGGTCGTGGCGCGGCTGGAGGAGGCTGGTGCGACCGTGACCGGGACGGTCCGGGTCACCGATGCGTGGACGGACCCCGACCAGCTCGCGTTCCGGCAGTCCCTGGCCGGGCAGCTCGTCGAGTACCTCGACCCGCAGCCGGCGGACGACGCCGGCACGGGGACGGAGCTGGCGGAGGCGCTCGCCCAGGGCCTGACCGCCGCACGACCGGAGGACCCGGACGTCCTCACGGAGTCGGCGGCGGTCGCCCTGGAGCTGCTCCGCGAGGGTGGCCTGGTCACGTTCGACCCGGCGATCACCGCGCCTGCGGACGCCGTCGTGGTCCTCGCCGGGCCCACGGTCAGCGCCGTGCAGGTCGCCGAAGAGCAGGCCGCCCAGGAGAGCGCCGCACCGGAGGTGGTCGAGGAGCGCGAGGAGCTCCTGGAGGGCCTGCTCGGCGCCGCGCAGCAGATCAGCGTCGCCGTGCAGCAGCGCTCGGCCGGGGCGGTCGTCGCCGGCGGCGACCTCGTCGAGCCCAGCCTGGTGCAGCGTCTGCGGGCCGACGAGGAGACGGTCGGCCTGGTGAGCACCGTGGAGTCGGTCCAGCGCGTGTCCGGTCAGGTGGCTGTCCCGCTCGCCCTCGCCGCCCGGATCAGCGGGACCGTCGGGCACTACGGCACGGGCGAGAGCGCGACGGACCTCATGCCGCCGCGGGTCGTCCTGCCGCCGGTGGTCCGCGTCCCGGAGGAGCCGCCGGCTCCTCCGGCCCAGACCGACGCCGAGGGCGACGGGGACGCCGAGGGCGCGACCGGTGAGGACGCCACCACCACCGACACCACCGACACCACCGGCGACGGCGAGGGATGAGCCGGGTGGCGGTGAGCCCACCGGGTCCGCACCGGGTGGTCCTCGCCGGGCTCGCGTCCGCCGCAGCGACGTGGGGCGCCCGCCGGGCGGCCGACGCGCTGGTCGCCCCTGGGACCCCCCGGTGGACGCGGACGAACCACCGGGGCGCGCCGCTGAGCCTCCTCGAGGGCCCCTCCGTGGCGGCGGGGCTGGTCGCGGGTGCCGTGCTGAGCGCGTCGGACCGACGCATCGCGGCGGCCTGCGCGGTGGCGGCGGGCGGTGCGGCGGCCTTCGGGCTGGTGGACGACCTGACGGAGGACACGGCGCGCTCCCGCAAGGGGCTGCGCGGCCATCTGGGCGCCCTCGCGCACGGTGAGCTGACGACCGGTGGGCTCAAGGTGCTCGGGATCGGGGCGACCTCGCTCGTCGCCGCCGCGCTGCTGCCGTCGCGGCGCGCCGTCGGGCCCGTCGGTCGGCTCCTGGACGTGGGCGTCTCCGGCGCCCTGGTGGCCGCCTCCGCGAACCTGGTCAACCTGCTCGACCTCCGCCCCGGCCGCGCCCTCAAGGCGGCCGGCCTCGCCGCCCTGCCCCTCCTCGCGGGTCCAGGGGGTGCCGTGGCGGGAGCGACGCTCGGTGCGGCCGGGGCCGCTCTGCCCCGTGACCTCGGGGAGACGGACATGCTGGGCGACGGCGGGGCGAACGCGCTCGGCGCGCTGCTGGGCGTGGGTGCCGTCCTCGCCCGCGGGCGGCGGGGGCGCCTCGCCCTCCTCGCGGGGGCGGTCGCCCTCACGCTCGCCAGCGAGCGGGTCAGCTTCACCGCGGTCATCGCCCGCACGCCCGTCCTGCGGGAGATCGACGCCTGGGGTCGGCGCTGAGTCCGCGGCTGCGGGGTCTGACCGGCGGGCTCGCCGGCGCAGCAGTCATGATCGCCGCGGTGACGATCGTGAGCCGGGTCGCCGGCCTGGGTCGGACGGTCGTGCAGTCCCGCGAGGTCGGCGCCACCGCCCTCGGCGACGCGTACAACACCGCCAACCTCCTGCCCAACGTGCTCTTCGAGGTGGCCGCGGGCGGTGCCCTCGCCGGCGCCGTCGTGCCGCTGCTCGCCGCGCCGCTCGCCCGCTCGATGCGCGCGGACGTCGACCGGATCGCGTCGGCGCTGCTGGGCTGGTGCCTCGTCGTCCTCGTGCCCCTGGCGGCTCTGCTCGTCCTGCTGGCGGAGCCGCTCGCCGCCCTCCTGCTGCGGGACGCGCCGGACGCCCAGGTCGACGTGGCCGCGACGCTCCTGCGCGTGTTCGCCCCGCAGGTGCCGCTCTACGGGGTCGGCGTCGTCCTCACCGGCGTGCTCCAGGCGCACCGCCGATTCCTCGGGCCCGCCCTCGCGCCGCTCCTGAGCAGCCTGGTCGTCATCGGCGTCTACCTGGCCTTCGGTCGGCTGGCTCCGGACCCCACGGACCTGGCAGCGGTGACGGACGGGGCGATCGCTCTGCTCGGGTGGGGGACGACGGCCGGCGTGGTGGCGTTGAGCCTCCCGCTCCTGGTCCCCGTGCACCGGGCCGGCGTGCGGCTGCGACCGACGCTGCGCCTCCCGGGCGGGGTCGCTGCCCGCGCCCGGGCCCTGGCTGCGGCCGGCCTCGGGGCGCTCCTGGCCCAGCAGGTCAGCGTCGTCGCGACGCTGGTGCTGGCGAACCAGTTCGGCGCGCGGGACGCCGGGGGCGGAGCCGGGACGCTCTCGGTCGTCCTGTACTCCCAGGCGGTCTACGTGCTGCCGTACGCGGTCCTCGCCGTGCCGCTCGCGACCGCCGCCTTCCCGCGCCTCGCCGAGCGCGCCTCGCAGGGCGACGGTGCCGGCTACGCCCGGCTGGTCGCCATGACCACGCGGGCCCTCCTCGTGATCGCGGTCCTGGGCACGGCCGTGCTCGTCGCGGCGGCGCCCGCGGTGGAGCGCTTCTTCCAGGTGTTCGGCACCGGCGACTTCAGCGGGATGGCCACGGGTCTGTCCTGGACCGCGCCCGGCCTGGTCGGCTTCACCCTCGTCTTCCACCTCTCCCGCGCGCTGTACGCCCTGGAGCGGGGCCGAGCCGCCGTCGTGGGTGCCGCGTCCGGCTGGCTCACGGTCGCCGCGACGGCCGCGGTCCTCGTGCCCGTCCTGACGGGCGGTCAGCGGGACCAGGTCGGGACGCTGGTCGGCCTCGGAGCGGCGAACAGCGCGGGGATGCTCCTGGCCGGTTCCCTCCTCGTCGCGGCGGTCGCTCGGGCCGCGGGTCGGGCGTCGATGCAGGGGGCCGGGCGGACGACCCTCGTCGTCGTCGCTTTCGGGGCGCTCGCCGTCGTGGCGGGCAGGGCTGCTCTGGGGCTCGCGGGTCCGCTGGAGGACCTCGGGCTGGGCGGGGCCCTCGGCGCCGGCGCCCTGGCCGGCGCGGTCGCGGCCGCCGTCGTCCTTGCCGGTGTCGCCGTGCTGGACCGGTCGTCCTGGGGCGCGCTGGTGCGCCGGGGCAGGGGAGGGGTGTCGGATGGCTGACGACGAGGAGCGCCACGAGGTGAGGGTGCTGCAGGTCCTGGGGTCGAGCGCGGGCGGGGTCGCCCGTCACGTCGCGCAGGTCGCGGCCGGAGGCGCGGGACGCGGGTGGCGCGTCCTCGTCGCCGGCCCCGCCGCGCTCGCCGACCGGCTGGTACCGCCCGGCTCGGGGGTCACGTTCGCGCCCGTGGAGATCACGGACCGGCCGGGACGCGGGGACGTCGCCTCGGTGCGGCGCCTCGCGGTCCTGGCGCGGGACGCCGACGTCGTCCACGCCCACGGGCTGCGGGCGGGGGCGCTCGCCGTGCTGGCGGTCCGGGGCGACCTCCGCACCCGGGGGCGGCCCGCCGTGGTCGTGACGCTG
>NZ_AXCW01000105.1 GCF_000603945.1 Actinotalea ferrariae CF5-4
ACCTGCCCGTGGGCGGGCGGGGCGTCCGGGCCGTGGCGGGGATCCTCGAGCAGGTGGTCGGCCGTGGCGCCGACGTCGTCCTGGGTGTCTCGGGCGACCTCGTGGCCCGGGCGGAGTCCCGCGGCGCCCGGCGTGCCGAGCGCGCCCTCGTCCCCGCGCCGCCCCTGCCGGTGGCGGGCCCGCGGGCGCTGACCCGGGCGGCGCTGGGTGTGGGCGACGACGTCGTCCTGCTCCTCACGGTCGCCCGGCTCGCCCCGCAGAAGGGGCTCGACCTGCTCGCCGACGCCGCCGGTGCCCTGCGGTCCAAAGGCATCCTCTGGCTCGTGGCCGGGGACGGGCCCCTGCAGGGGGAGCTCGAAGGGCGCGCCGCGAGCCAGCGGCTGCCCGTCCGCGTCCTGGGGCGCCGGGAGGACGTGGCGGACCTCCTCGCGGCAGCCGACGTCGTCGTCAGCACCGCCCGCTGGGAGGGTCAGCCGCTCGGGATCCAGGAGGCGCTCGCCCTCGGCGCGCCGGTGGTCGCCACCGACGTCGGCGGCACGCGCGAGGTCACGCAGGACGCCGCGGTCCTCGTCGAGCCCGACGCCGCCCGGATCGCTGCCGCGGTCGACGCCCTGGTCGAGGACCCGAAGCGGCGGGCCGACCTGGCGCACCGTGCTCGACGGCGGGCCGCGCAGCTGCCGGACCTCGCGGCGACGCTGGACCAGCTCGACCGCGTCTACCGGGCCGCTCGGGGCGACGTCGGCGGGACGACCGGTCCGCCGTCCGCGCGTCCGGACCGAGGGGGCGGCCCCGTCCGGTAGTGTGGAAGCCCGTGGCAGCCGCGAATCGACTCTCCGGCCGGTCGGACCAGACGACCCGGCACATCTTCGTCACCGGAGGCGTCGCCTCCTCCCTGGGGAAGGGTCTGACGGCGTCGAGCCTGGGCCGCCTCCTCCGCTCCCGAGGCCTCCGGGTCACGATGCAGAAGCTCGACCCGTACCTCAACGTCGACCCGGGGACGATGAACCCGTTCCAGCACGGCGAGGTGTTCGTCACGCACGACGGCGCCGAGACCGACCTGGACATCGGGCACTACGAGCGCTTCCTCGACGTCGACCTCAGCGCGCAGGCCAACGTCACCACGGGCCAGATCTACTCGACCGTCATCGCCAAGGAGCGGCGCGGGGAGTACCTCGGTGACACGGTGCAGGTCATCCCGCACATCACCGACGAGATCAAGGCCCGGATGCGGGCCCAGGCCGGTCCTCAGGTCGACGTCATCATCACGGAGATCGGTGGCACCGTCGGCGACATCGAGTCGCTGCCGTTCCTCGAGGCGGCGCGGCAGGTGCGCCACGACCTGGGCCGCGACAACGTGTTCTTCCTCCACGTCTCGCTCGTGCCGTACATCGGGCCGAGCGGGGAGCTGAAGACCAAGCCGACCCAGCACTCCGTGGCCGCGCTGCGGTCGATCGGCATCCAGCCGGACGCCCTCGTACTCCGGGCGGACCGCGACCTGCCGGACTCGACCAAGCGCAAGATCGCCCTGATGTGCGACGTCGACACCGAGGCCGTCGTCACCGCCGCGGACGCGCCGAGCATCTACGACATCCCCAAGGTGCTGCACTCGGAGGGCCTGGACGCGTACGTCGTGCGGCGCCTGGACCTGCCGTTCCGCGACGTCGACTGGGACGGCTGGGACCAGGTCATGCACGCGGTGCACCACCCGACCCACGAGGTCGAGGTCGCGCTCGTCGGCAAGTACATCGACCTGCCGGACGCCTACCTCTCGGTGACCGAGGCGCTGCGCGCCGGGGGCTTCGCGAACGACGCCCGCGTCCGGATCCGCTGGGTCGCGTCGGACGACTGCGACACCCCCGAGGGTGCCGAGCGCGCGCTGGGCGGCGTGGACGCGGTCCTGGTCCCCGGCGGGTTCGGGGTCCGGGGCGTCGAGGGCAAGATCGGGGCCCTCACCTGGGCGCGGACGCACCGGGTCCCGACGCTCGGCATCTGCCTCGGCCTGCAGGTGATGGTCATGGAGTACGCCCGGACGGTCCTCGGCCTGGCCGGGGCGTCGTCGTCGGAGTTCGACCCGGCCACGTCCCACCCGGTCGTGGCGACCATGGCGGAGCAGAAGGCGATCGTCGAGGGCGACGGCGACCTCGGCGGCACGATGCGCCTCGGCGCGTACGACGCCGTCCTGACACCCGGCTCGGTCGTGGCGCAGGCCTACGGCACCGAGCGCGTCACGGAGCGGCACCGTCACCGCTACGAGGTCAACAACGCCTACCGCGGGGACCTCGAGGAGGCCGGGCTGGTGGTCTCGGGCATCTCGCCGGAGCTCGGCCTGGTGGAGTTCGTCGAGCTCCCGCGCGCGGTGCACCCCTACTACGTCGCGACCCAGGCGCACCCGGAGTTCCGGTCCCGGCCCACCCGGGCCCACCCGCTCTTCGCCGGGCTGGTCTCTGCGGCGCTCGCGCAGCGCGAGGCGTGATGGCGGCCGGCGGGCCGGCCGAGGTCGGCGCACCGTCCGAGGCCGCCGCGCCGTCCGACGTCGCGGCGCCACGCTCGGTGACGGGCACGGAGCTGCTGCACGCCGGGATGATCTGGGACGTGGTCCGCGACACCGTCGACCTCGGTGACGCGGGCACCGTCCGGCGCGAGTACGTGCGCCACCCGGGTGCGGTGTCCGTCGTCGCGCTCGACGAGCAGGACCGCGTCCTGCTCCTGCGCCAGTACCGGCACCCTGTGGGCCAGGAGCTGTGGGAGCCGCCGGCAGGCCTGCTCGACGTACCGGGGGAGCCGCTCCAGGCGGCCGCCGCGCGCGAGCTGGCGGAGGAGGCCGACCTCGTCGCGGAGAGCTGGTGGACCCTGGTGGACTACCGCAGCAGCCCCGGCGGCAGCGACGAGGCTCTGAGGGTCTTCCTCGCGCGCGACCTGCGTGCCGTGCCGGAGGCCGAGCGGCACACCCGCGAGGCCGAGGAGCACGGGATGCCCGTGCGATGGGTCCCGCTCGACGAGGCGGCCACCGCCGTGCTCGGTGGCCGGCTCCACAACCCGTCGACCGTGATCGGCGTGCTCGCCGCCGCCGCCGCACGTGCCCGGGGATGGACCGACCTGCGGCCCGCCGACGCGCCCGTGCTTCCCTGACCGACGGGCAGCGGCCGACGGACAGCGGGTGACGGGCAGGGGCTGACGGAGCGCGGCTGACGGAGCGATCGTCCGGCGCGGCCGGTCGGTGGGCCGGGCCCAGCGGCGCCTCAGCCCTGATCCACCGGTCT
>NZ_AXCW01000106.1 GCF_000603945.1 Actinotalea ferrariae CF5-4
GCCGCCCTGTCCGCCGCCGGCACCGCCGGGTCCGTCACGGGCCTCGCCGCCCTGATCGCCGCGGTGCCGACGGGCATCGCCGCGGCCGTGGCCGCCGTCCTCGTCACGGGCGGCCTCGTCGTCGCCGGGGCGACCGGTCTGTTCTCCGCCGACGACGCACCCGTGGTCGCCTCCGAGCCCGCGGCGGGGGTCGACGACGAGGCGAGCGGCGACGAGGCGAGCGACGACGACGGCGCGGGAGCGGAGGGCGCGACCGACCCTGCCGGTGACGGTACCGACGGACCTGCCGACGAGGGCGCGCCGGTGACCGAGCCCGACCCCGGTGGCGCACCTGCCGGCGCGCCGCCGTCGGACGACGCGTCCCCTGTCGCCGTCCCGGGCGCAAGCGGCGGGACGACGAGCGGCGGGACGACGACCGGTGGGACCACCCCGGGCGGGACCACGCCGGGCGGGACCACGCCGGGCGGGACCACGCCGGGCGGGCCGCCGGCTGGAGACCCGGGCCCGGCCGACCCCGCCGACCCGGACCCCACCGACCCCGACCCGACCGACCCGACCGACCCCGACCCGACCGACCCCGACCCGACCGACCCCGACCCGGAGCCGTTCGTCGCGCTCGCGGTGGCGACGCCCTCCGAGGTCCAGGTGCAGGCCGGCACGCCGACGCTCGTCGCCGTCCAGGTCACCAACACCGGGACCGCGGCGGCCGAGGAGGTCCGGACCGAGCTGGAGTTCGCCGACGGGACCCGCTGGGAGCTCGAGGCGCTCGGCGCCCCGCCCGCCGGAGCGGGCTTCGCGGTGGCGCGGGACGCCGACGGCGGCTGGACGTGCGCCCCGGACGTCGCGGACGCCGAGCACGTCGGCGTCTGCACCTTCCCCGACCTGGCGCCCGGCGCCTCGACGACCCTGCACGCCCGCCTCGTGGTCGACCCCGCCTCCCTCGACGGCGAGACGGACCTGCCCGTCGGCCTGCGCACCTGGGCGCCGGGCCACACCGCGCGCCCGGAGGCCGTGCGGCTGCCCGGCGTCGTCCGGTCGCGGCCGGCGGTGCTCGACGCCGCCCTGGTGCTGCCCGACACGGCGACGGAGCCGGTCACGGCCGACGGCCCGCGCAGCGCGACGGTCCGCGTGACGAACACCGGGGGGACCACGGCGCGGGCCGTCACGGTCGAGGTCGCGCTGCCGGCGCTCCCGCTGGTCGTGTCCGGTGACGGCTGGGCCGCCTGCCCCGCGGGGGTCTGCCGCGAGGTCGACGTCCCGGCCGGTGGCGCCACCGAGGTGCTCCTGGCGCTGCGGGCCGACGCCCCGCCCGTCGGGTCCGACGTGATGGTCCCGGTCGGCGTGACGGCCGCCGGCCGCGTGCTCACCGGCGAGGTCCGCGTCGTCGGTCCCCCGGCGCCCCCGCGGCCGGCGGAGCTCGAGGTCGTCCTCCCGCCGACGACGACGCTCGTGGACCTTCGCGGCACGGTGGAGGTGACCGTGCGGAACACCGGCGGCACCCTCGCCCCCGACACCCGCCTGACGATCGACCTGCCCGGTGGTCTCGCGGTGGACACGGACCAGCCGCTGCCCGACGGCTGCACCGCGGCCCCGCAGGGCACGAACATGACCGTCACGTGCGACGTCGGCGGCCTGGCCCCCGGGGCGGCCGTGACGCGGTCGGTGGCCGTGGTGACCGCGGGCAGCGGCCCCGACGGCAAGGTCGTGACGGCCGTGGTGACCAGCGGGACGACCACCGCCACCGCCACCAGCACCGTCGCGATGGTCGGACGCGGGGGGATGGCCGGCCCGGTCGCCGTCTGACGCAGGCCGTCTGACGCAGGACCGGCGGGTCAGGCGCGGTCGGCGGTCTCCTCGATCGCGTCGAGCGACCCGTCCCCCGGCTCGCCGCGGCCGGCGGCCTGGACGGCCGCGTCGACGAGGTCCTCGCCCGACGCCAGCTCGAGGGTCAGCCCGACGACGGCCGCCTCGTCCAGCAGCCCGACGATCGTCCGCGCGACGTCGTCGCGGCTCACCGACGCCTGCGTGGCGGCCTCGCCGAGCGACGGCTCCAGGCGCACCTTCCCGGTGCCCGGCTCGTCGGTCAGGCGGGCGGGGCGCAGCACCGTCCAGTCCAGCGACCGGCTGCGCAGGTCCGCCTCGCTCGCCGCCTTGGCGCGCAGGTAGGGCCCCATGGCCTCGTCGTCCACCTCGTCGGCGCGGTCCGCACCGACGGAGGAGACGAGCACGTACCGGCTGACCCCGGCCTGCTCCGCGGCGTCGGCGAGGAGCGCGGCGCCCGCCCGGTCGACGGTGTCCTTGCGCTCGGCGGACGAGCCCGGGCCCGCGCCGGCGGCGAAGACGACGGCGTCGGCGCCGTCCAGCACCGGGGCGAGCTCGCCCGCGCTGCTGTGCTCCATGTCCAGGACGACGGCCTGCCCGCCGGCCGCCTCGACGTCCGCCGTGTGGGCGGGGTTCCGGACGAGCCCGACCGCCTGGTCGCCGCGCTCGGCGAGGAGGCGGGTGAGGCGGAGGGCGATCTGGCCGTGGCCACCGGCGATGAGGATGCGCATCCGGCCACGCTAGGTGGGGCGTCGTCGGGCCGCATGCGCTGGGGGCGGGCGGTCTCAGGGCCGGTCTCAGGGGCGGTCGTGGACCCGCGGCCGGGCCGGCGCCGGGGGATGGTCAGGCCGAGGGGCCGGCCGACGGACCCGGCGGCAGGAGCCGCGGGCCGCCGTCGGGGTGGCGCAGGCGGTGCTCCCACCGGCGCCACGACGGGCTGGTGGAGCGGTGCGCCGCGACCGTCCGGAACCCGCGGGCGAAGCGCCGGCGCAGCTGCCGGACGCCCTGGAGCGACCGGCCGGACACCCCCACGCGCAGGGTGCGGTCGCGGCGGATGCGCGCGCCGGGACCGAGGGCGAAGGCGAGGTCGGTGTCGTCGTGCACCTCGGGGTCCCACCGGTTCACGCGGTCCCGGACGCCGAGCCACGCCGTCCGCCGCAGCGCCATGTTCGAGCCCCACAGCGGCGGGTGGGCCAGGGCGCCGTGCAGCGACGTGTAGTACGCGCCGAGGTAGATCCGCGCCAGCAGCGGGCCGCGCGGGCCGAGGTCGTAGAAGTCGCCGTCGCCGGTCAGGGCGTCCAGGTCCGGGTCGGCGTCGAAGGCCGCCGTGATCCGGGCGAGCCAGTCCGCCGGGGCGCGGGTGTCCGCGTCGCACCGGACGATGACGTCGCCGACGGCCGCGTCGTAGCCCGCGGACGCGGCGGCCGGGATGCCGGGTCGCGGCTCGACGACGACCCGGGCGCCGTGCTCGAGCGCGACGGCGACGCTGTCGTCGGTGCAGCCGTTGTCGACGACCACCACCTCCAGCGGCGCGAGGGTCTGCCCGGCGAGCGCGCGCAGGCACTGGCGCAGGGCGACGGCGTCGTCCTTGACGGGGATGACGACGGACAGCGAGGGGGTCACGACGCTCCCGGGTCGGGGTGGATGCAGGTTTCTCTTGCTGCGAACACGCGCCGGGGAAATCCGGGGCCTCTCGACTCCCCGTGCGCGATCGATCACCATGGTGCACCAGGCGCTGTGGCTCAGGGGGAGAAGAACCATGTCCGGAACAACGGACCAAGGTCCCGCGCCGCCCTATGCTCAGCGTGCTGAGTATTCGCCGTCGTCCCCGGAAGGTCCCCTCGAATGACTGCTCGTGAGACCGTCGTCCTCCTCGACGACGACGGGACGCGGACCGGGACCGCCGACAAGGCGACCGTCCACACCACCGACACGCCCCTGCACCTGGCGTTCTCCTGCCACCTGCTGGACGCCGAGGGCCGGGTCCTCGTGACGCGCCGCGCCCTGAGCAAGAAGACCTGGCCGGGTGTCTGGACCAACTCCGTGTGCGGCCACCCCGCGCCCGAGGAGTCCTTCGAGGACGCGATCCGCCGGCGCGCGGCCGACGAGCTGGGTACGCAGGTCACGGACATCACGCTCGTCGCGCCGGACTTCCGCTACCGGGCGGTCGACGCGTCCGGCATCGTCGAGAACGAGGTGTGCCCCGTCTTCACCGCGCGCGTCGTGGGCGACCTCGCGCCGCACCCGGACGAGGTGATGGAGGTGGCCTGGGTCGCGCCGGAGGACCTGCGCCGCGCGATCGCGTCCGCGCCGTGGGCGCTCAGCCCGTGGCTCGTGCAGCACGCCGACGACGTCCCGCTCCTGCACGAGGGGGTGGGGGTGTGACGCTCAGCCCGCTGGCGCAGGGCGCTGCGCTGTTCCGACCGCACCCCGACGTCGACCTCCTGCTCCGCGACGTGCTGGAGTCGGCGCGTGCCCGCGCGCACGTGTTCGGCACCGAGTACGAGCTCATCTGGTCCGAGATCGCCCGCAGCGTGCGTGGCGGCAAGCGGTTCCGGTCCGCGATCGTGCTCGGCACCCACGAGGCCCTCGGTGGCTCGGCCCAGCGCGCCGCCGTCGAGGTCGCCGCGGGGTTCGAGCTGCTCCACACCGCCTTCCTCATCCACGACGACCTCATCGACCACGACTGGGTCCGGCGCGGCAAGCCCAACCTCGCGGCGACGATGCGCGCCGTGTCCATGGCGACGGGCTCGGAGGAGGGCCCGGCGCAGCAGTGGTCGGAGGCGGCCGCGGTGCTCGCCGGGGACCTCGCGCTGACCCGCGCGCACCGGCTCATCGGCGGCGTGGACGTGCCGCGTCCCCAGGTCGAGCAGCTGCTGGACCTCCTGGACGAGACGCTGCTCGTCTCCGCGGGCGGCGAGCTCGCCGACACCGCCTACGGGCTCGGGCTGCACGTGCCGGACCTCGACGAGGCGCTCCTCGTCTGCGAGTCGAAGACCGCGATGTACTCCTTCCGCGCGCCCCTACGGGCCGGGGCGATCCTCGCCGGCGCGTCCCTGGCCGAGCAGATGGAGCTCGACCACGTCGGGCGGCTGCTCGGGCGGGCGTTCCAGCTCGTCGACGACCTGCTCGGCGTCTTCGCGCCGGAGGACCGGATCGGCAAGAGCAACATCAGCGACCTGCGTGAGGGCAAGCACACGGCGCTGGTCCTCCGCGCGCAGCAGCTGCCGGTCTGGGACCGGATCGCGCCGGACTTCGGGCGGCCCGACCTGGACCGGGAGACGGCGGACGCGATGCGCGCGGCGCTCGCGGGCTCGCCCGCGCCCCACCTCGTCGAGGACCACGTCCGTCAGGACCTCGCGGAGGTCGAGGTGCGCTGCGTGACGGCTGACCTGCCGGACGCCATGGTGGAGTTCGTCGCCGGGATCACCGGGCACGTGCGCACGGCGCTCGACGACGTCGTCGAGCACGTCCGGGCGTCGGCCCGATGACCAGCAGGCTGAGCCTGTACGACGCGGTCGCGCACCGGGCCGCGGACCTGGTGGTCCGGGAGTACTCGACGAGCTTCGGCCTCGCGACGCGCATCCTCCCGTCCGCCCAGCGGGGCCGGATCCGCGACGTCTACGCCCTGGTCCGGCTCGC
Organism: Actinotalea ferrariae CF5-4; assembly: GCF_000603945.1. Taxonomy (GTDB): domain Bacteria; phylum Actinomycetota; class Actinomycetes; order Actinomycetales; family Cellulomonadaceae; genus Actinotalea; species Actinotalea ferrariae. The sequence goes on from NZ_AXCW01000106.1 coordinate 5,464, forward strand.
CGACGAGGTCGTCGACGGCGCGACGGAGGAGGTCGGCGGCGACGTCGCGGACGCCCGCGTGCGCCTCGACGCGCTCGAGGTCGAGACCGAGCTGGCGATGCGCACCGGGTACAGCACCAACGTCCTCGTGCACGCCTTCGCCCGGACGGCGCGGGAGGCGGGCTTCGGGCCGGAGCTGACGGCGCCGTTCTACGCGTCGATGCGGATGGACCTCGACACCACCCACCACGACGCGGAGAGCTTCGACCGGTACGTCTACGGGTCGGCCGAGGTCGTCGGGCTCATGTGCCTGAGAATCTTCCTGCTCGAGGAGCCCTCGACCGTCCGGGAGGCTCGGTACCGTGAGCTGACGCCCGGTGCCCGGGCGTTGGGCGCCGCCTTCCAGAAGATCAACTTCCTTCGGGACCTGGCCGACGACGCCCTCCGGCTGGGTCGGAGCTATTTCGTGGGGGTCGACCCTCAGCGCTTCACCGAGGAGCAGAAGACCGCCGTGCTGGCCGACATCGCCCAGGACCTGCGCGTCGCCCGCGACGCCATCGACCGACTCCCCGCCGCAGCCCGACCGGCCGTCGCCGTCGCGTGCGAGCTCTTCGCGGAGCTGACGCGCCGGCTCGAGGCCACCCCCGCGGCCGCGCTGCTCACCACGCGGGTGAGCGTCCCGACGCCCGTCAAGCTCCGGGTCGCGGGCCGCGCGCTGCGCGAGCACGGCCGGCTACCAGGGCCGACGTCGCTGCTGGGCCGGGTCGGCGGGCGTCCCGCCGGAGCGGTCCGATGAGCGGGCAGGCGCGGGCCCCGCAGGGCGCGGACGGCGAGCCGCGGCGCGCCGTCGTCGTCGGGGGCGGCATCGCCGGCCTGGGTACCGCGGCGCTGCTCGGTGCCGAGGGCTACGCGGTGACGCTGCTCGAGGCGCGCGAGGACGTCGGCGGCCGCTCGGGGACGTGGCACTCCGACGGCTTCACGTTCGACACGGGGCCGTCCTGGTACCTCATGCCCGAGGTGTTCGACCACTTCTTCCGGCTGCTCGGCTCGACCGCCGACGAGGAGCTCGACCTCGTCGGCCTCGACCCCGGCTACCGGGTGTTCTTCGACCGGTTCCCCCCGCTGGACGTGCGCTCGGACCTCGAGCACACCGTCGCGTCGTTCGAGGCGATCGAGCCCGGCGCCGGGGCGAAGATGCGCGCCTACCTCGAGTCCGCGTCCGACACGTACCGCGTGGCGCTGCGGCACTTCCTCTACACGACGTTCGCGTCGTACCTGCCGCTGCTCCACAAGGACGTCCTGCGGCGGCTGCCGCGGCTGGCGACGCTCCTGACGAAGAACCTCGAGACGTACGTCGCCGAGCAGTTCCAGGACCCGCGCCTGCGTCAGGTGCTCGGGTACCCGGCGGTGTTCCTCGGCTCGGCGCCGCGCCTCACGCCGAGCATGTACCACCTCATGAGCCACCTGGACCTGACGGACGTCGTCTACTACCCCCAGGGCGGGTTCACCGAGCTCATCGCCCGTATCCGGGCGATCGCCGAGAAGCACGGGGTCGAGGTCCGGACGCAGGCCGACGTCGTCGGGATCGCGACACAGGACCTGCCGCCGGCGCCCGGGGTGCGCGGCGAGGCGGAGCGCCGGCTGGGCCGCCGCCTCGGTCAGCAGGCCCGGGTGACCGGCGTGGACTACCGCGACGCCGAGGGGCGGATGCAGCACGTGGCGGCGGACGTCGTCGTCAGCGCGGTGGACATGTTCCAGACCGACAGCCGGCTGCTGCCCGAGCACCTGCGCGGGCACTCCCGGCGCTGGTGGGACAAGCAGCTGCCCGGGCCGAGCGCGGTCCTGCTGTACCTCGGCGTCACGGGCCGGATCGAGGAGCTCCAGCACCACTCGCTGTTCTTCACCGAGGACTGGCAGCGCGGGTTCGACGCGATCTTCCCGAAGGGGCAGCGTCGGGCGGCGTCGGCCGGTCCGCACGTGCCGTTCCCGAGCCCCATGTCGATCTACGTGTGCCGGCCGAGCGCGACGGACCCCTCCGTGGCGCCGGAAGGCGACGAGAACCTCTTCGTCCTGGTGCCCGCCCCGGCGGACACGCGGCTGGGTCGCGGTGGCGTCGACGGCGCGGGCGACCCGTGGGTCGAGGCGACCGCGGACGCGGCGATCGCCCAGATCGCGCAGTGGGCCGGCGTGCCGGACCTGGCCGAGCGCATCACGGTGCGCCGGACGGTCGGACCGGCCGACTTCGCGGAGGACCTGCGGACCTGGCACGGCACGGCGCTGGGCCCGGCCCACACGCTGCGGCAGAGCGCGATGTTCCGGGCGGGCAACGCGTCCCGGAAGGTCGCGGGGCTCTACCACGCGGGTGGCACGACCATCCCGGGCATCGGCCTGCCGATGTGCCTCATCAGCGCCGAGCTCGTGATCAAGCGGCTGCGCGGGGACACCTCGACCGGTCCGCTCCCGGAGCCGCTGCGTCCGGCCGGGCGCCGGTGATCACGCACGCATGATCGGCTTCTCGTACCTGGCCGTCCTGCTCGTCTCCATCACGGGCATGGTCGTGCTCGACCGGCGGTTCCGGCTGTTCTTCTGGGTCGCGCCGGCGCGCGCCGCGATGGTCCTGCTCCTCGGTGTCTCGGTGTTCCTGCTGTGGGACGGCTTCGGCATCCTGCTCGGGGTCTTCTTCCGCGGCCAGACCGAGTTCATGACCGGCGTGCTGCTCGCCCCCGAGCTGCCGCTGGAGGAGCTGTTCTTCCTCGTGCTGCTGAGCTACCTGACCATGAACGTCTACGGCGGGCTGCGCCACGTGCTGGGTGAGGACGTGACCGACGACGGCGCCGTGCCCGCTCGGGCCGCCGACGTGGCGGGCGGTGCGCGATGACCTACGCGCTGCTCAACGTGCCGTTCCTGCTGCTCGCCGTCGTGGCGCTGGTCGTGGCGCGGGTCCGGACCGGTCGGCCGGCATGGAAGCCGCTCGCGGGGACGATGGCCGTGCTGCTCGTCCTCACCGCGATCTTCGACAACTTCATGATCATGGCCGGGCTCGTGGCCTACGACGACGCCCAGCGCATCGGCCTGCAGATCGGCGTCGCGCCGATCGAGGACTTCGCCTACGCCGTGCTCGCGGTGATCCTCCTGCCGGCGCTGTGGCACCTCATCGCGCCGTGGGGCGGTCGGCGCTCGCGGGCGGCTGCGGCGTCGTCGTCGGCCGGGTCTGCCGGTGGGACGATCGGGGAGACGACCCGACGGACGGAGACGACGTGACGACCACCGCGCACCGGGGACCCCTCGGTGTGGTGCGGGAGCTGACGCTCAGCTCGCGGCCGCTGAGCTGGGTCAACACCGCGTACCCGTTCGCGGCGGCGTACGTCATGAGCACCCGCGAGGTCGACGCCGCTCTGGTGGTCGGGACGCTGTTCTTCCTCATCCCCTACAACCTGCTCATGTACGGGATCAACGACGTCTTCGACTACGAGTCGGACCTCAAGAACCCGCGCAAGGGTGGCGTCGAGGGGGCGCTGCTCGACACGCGCCTGCACCGGACGACGCTGCTGGCCTCGACGCTGCTGCCGCTGCCGTTCGTCGCGTACCTCGTGGCGATCGGTGACCCGCTGTCGTGGCTCGTGCTCGCGTTCTCGCTGTTCGCGGTCGTCGCGTACTCGGCGCCGCGGCTGCGGTTCAAGGAGCGCCCGGTCCTGGACTCGATGACGTCCGCGACCCACTTCGTCTCGCCCGCGCTGTACGGGTTCGTGCTGGCGGGGGAGGGGATCTCCGCCGCGGCGTGGATCATCCTCGCCGGGTTCTTCCTGTGGGGGATGGCGAGCCAGGCGTTCGGGGCGGTGCAGGACGTCGTCGCGGACCGGGCTGCGGGCATCGGGTCGATCGCGACGGTGCTCGGCGCCCGTCCGACGGTGTGGTTCGCGTTCGCGCTCTACGCCGTCGGTGGGCTCCTCATGCTGGCGCTGCCGTGGCCGGGGCCGCTCGCGGCGCTGCTCGTGCTGCCGTACCTGGCGATCGTGTGGCAGTTCCGCGGGATCACGGACGCGACGGCCGAGACGGCGAACAAGGGCTGGCGGCAGTTCCTCGGCGCGAACTACGTCGTCGGCTTCCTGGTCACGATGCTCCTCATCTGGGTCGCCCTCCGCTGACCGCCGTGCGCTCGCGGTCCGACCTGTCGCCGGGCGCGCACGTCGGCAGCGCCTGGCACGATGAGCCGGGTGACGAGCTGCCGCCCGACCCGGTCGTCCGGGAGCCCGGCGTGACGGAGCCCGGTGGGGCCGAGCCCGGCTCGTTCGCGCCCCTCGCGCTGCACCTCGCGACCGAGCGCCTCGTCCTCACCGCCCAGACCGACGACGACGCCGCCTGGATGGCCGAGCTGCTCACCGCCCGGGACGACGGGCGGACGTGGACGACCGACGACGCCCTCGACAAGATCGCCACGATGCGGCAGACGATCGCGTCCCTCGGGATCGGGGTCCTCGTCCTCCGCCGCCGGCCGGCCGGCGAACCCCTCGGGTACTGCGGGCTCGTCGTCGGCCGCAGCACGGTGGCGGAACCGGAGGTCGCCTACGAGCTGCTGCCCTGGGCGCACGGTCACGGCTACGCGACGGAGGCCGCGCGCGCCGTCGTCGACGCGGCGTTCGCCACGGGCCGCACCCGGCTGTGGGCGACGATCCGACCGTGGAACGCACCGTCGCTGCGCGTGGCGCAGAAGCTCGGCTTCCGCGCGCAACGCGTCGCGACCGACGACGACGGCGCCGTCATCTGGCACGTCCTCGACGCCCCGGAGGCCGGCCGACGGCTGTGAGCCAGGGAGCCGCATGGCGACTCCCACCGTCACCGGACCGCCGGCACACCCGAGTCGGTCCTCGCTGCGGTGAGGGTTGGAGCCGGATGGCAGCTCCAACCCTCACCGCTGGGTGCCTGCGCGACCTGCGCGGGCGTCCGCCGGAGTCGCTCAGCGGGCCGACGACGCCGCGGCGTTGACCTCGTAGCTCGTGTTGGTCGCCTCGAAGAAGTTCACGAGCTGCAGGGTGTCGTTCGCCGCGGCCATCCACTTCGCCGGGTTGCTCACCCGGTAGTGCGGCTCGAAGCCGAGCTCCTCCAGGCGACGGTCCGCGAGGTAGCGGACGTACTGGTTCACGTAGTCGGCGTTGAGGCCGAGGATGCCGTGCGGCAGCAGGTCGCGGTTGTAGCGCTCCTCCATCTCGACGGCGTCGAGGACCATCTGGCGGATCTCCTCGGCGAACTCCGGCGTCTGCAGGTCGGGGTTCTCCTCCAGCACGGTCAGGATGAGGTTGATCCCGAACTTCAGGTGCAGCGACTCGTCGCGGACGATCCAGTCGATGAGCGAGCCGAAGTTCCGCAGCAGGTTCCGCTGCCGGAAGCTCAGCGCGACCATGAAGCCGCTGTAGAACCAGATGCCCTCGAGGACGACGTTGTACGCGACGAGGTTCCGCACGAAGTCGCGCTTGCCCTCGGTGGTCGAGATGTCGATGGTCTGCTCGGTCATCCGGCGGATGTAGTGGACCTCGAACTCCTCCTTCGCGGCCATCGACGGCACGGTCACGTGCGACTCGTAGGCCTCCGTCCGGTCGATGGGGAACGTCTCCAGGACGTACTCGAACGCCATGCAGTGGTTGGCCTCCTCCCACATCTGCTTGGCGAGGTAGAGGTGCGCCTCGGGGGCGTTGAGGTACGGGTACACGCCGAACGCGAGCGCCTTGTTGACCAGCAGCTCGCTGGGGTTGAAGTAGCTCATGAGGAACGTGACGGCGTGCTTCTCCTCGTCCGTCATGCGCTGGAAGTCGGCGAGGTCCTCGCCGAGCTGGATCTCGTTGGGGAACCAGGTGTTCGCGACGGCCTGGTCGTACAGGTCCATCGCCCACGCGTACCGGACGGGCTTGAGCAGCAGACCCTCGGCGATGCCGGTGCCGAGGATCGAGGGTGCGGCGGTGGTGGTCATGGGTGGGTCCTTCCGAAGGGTCGGGTGCTCGGGGCGCGCTGCGCCGCAGGCGGGGGCAGGCGTCCCTGGGAGCGGGGGAGGGTGTCAGGGCGTCACTGGCAGGAGTCGCACTGCAGGCGCTCCATCGGGTCCACGGGGCACGCGACCCCGTCGACGACGTCGAGCCCCAGGTCGTCCGACATCGCGTCGTCGGGCGACTCCGCCGACGGCGACCCGACGGCGGAGGGCGCCACCGTCGGTGGTGTCGGGCTCGCCACGCCGGCGAACCCGAACCCTCGGCGCGCCGGTGCCGCGGTGGCCGTCGACTCCCCGCCGGCGAGCGGCGTCGTCGTCCGGTCACCTTCCGCGACAACTCCGTCCGCCGGCGCACCTTCTTGTCGCGAAATGCGATCGGCCGGTCGGGTGGTGAGCGCCGGTGGGGTGGCAGGGGTGAGCGCTGCCGACAGCGCGGGTGCCGGTGCCGGCGCGCTGGCCCCGGCCGGGGCTGCCGCCCGGCCGAAGCCGACCCGTCCCGACCGCCCGGCCGCCGGACCGTGCGACTCGGCCTTGTTGACCCGCACGGTGCTCTGCTCGGCGGTGTGCCGCGGCTTCATGTGCAGGTAGTACGTCGTCTTGACGCCCCGCTCCCACGCGGCCCGGTACAGGTCGGACATCTCGCCGACGTCCCGCGACGCGAGGTAGATGTTCCGGCTGATCGCCTGGTCGACCCACTTCTGCGCCCGCGCCGCGACCTCGACGAACGCGTACGGCGACACCTGGAACGACGTCCGGTACACCGCCACGAGCTCCTCGGGCACGCCCGGCACCGCAGCGAGGTCGCCCTGCGCCGCGAGCAGGTCGTCGCGCACCCGCTCCCACAGACCGCGGGCCTGGAGGTCGCGGACGAGGTTGCGGTTGACCTCGAGGAACTTCCCCGACGACGTCGCGCGGCTGAAGATCTGCGAGAACTGCGGGTCGAGTCCGGGGGTCGTCCCGGCGACGAGGCCGATGGACGCCGTCGGCGCGATGGCCAGGAGCGTCGCGTTGCGCATGCCGCCGGCGACCTTGGCGCGCAGCGCGTCCCAGTCCAGGCGCACGCCGCGGTCGACGGTCACGGGCACGCCGCGGTCCGCCTCGAGGCGGTCCAGCGTGTCCACCGGCACGAGGCCGTGCGACCACCCCGACCCGGCGAAGTTCGGGTACGCCCCGCGCTCGCGGGCCAGCTCCGCCGACGCGTCGATCGCGTGCCAGCTGATGTGCTCGAGCAGCCGGTCGGCGAGGTCAGCGGCCTCGGGGGAGTCGTACGCGAGGCCGAGCTGCTCGGTGACGTCGGTGAACCCCATGACCCCGAGCCCGACGGCCCGGTTCGCCGAGTTCGCGCGCTCCGACTCCGCCACCGACGACAGCGTGATGTCCACGAGGTTGTCGAGCTGCCGGACCGCGAGCCGGGTGGTCCGCTCCAGCCGCTCCCAGTCGATCGCGAGGTCACCCGAGCCGGCCGTTGCGCCGCCGTCGGCCGCCGGCACCAGGTGCGCAGCCAGGTTCACCGACGCGAGGTTGCAGACGGCGATCGTGTCCCGGTCCTGCGGCAGCGTGATCTCGGTGCACAGGTTCGACAGGTGGATGGTGCCGGTGTTGTCGTTGAGCGCGCGGGTGTTGACCGAGTCCTTCCAGGTCAGCCACGGGTGCGACGTCGACTGCAGCGTCACGAGCATCGCCGTCCACTGCTCGCGCGCCCGCAGGCGCCGGTGCCGGGGCAGCCGTCCCGCCCGGGCCTCGGCGACGTAGTGCGCGTACCGCTCCGAGAACGCCGCGCCGGTGAGCTCGACGAGGTCCGGGGTGTCCGCGGGGTCGAAGAGGTACCAGTCGTCGTCCGCGGCGACGCGCTTCATGAACTCGTCGCTGATCCACACCGCGGTGTTGGCGGTGCGCGTGCGCCGGTACGGGTCGCCGGAGTTCTGCCGCAGGTCCAGGAACTGCGGGAAGTCCAGGTGCCAGTTCTCGATGTAGAAGCACAGGGCGCCGAACTTCTTGCCGCCGCGGGAGACCGCCCGCAGCGTCGAGTCGATCGTGTGCATGAACGGGATCGGCCCGGTCGACGTCGTGTTGTTGGACCGGATCCGCGACCCCTCGGAGCGCAGCTTCGTCACCGACAGCCCGATCCCGCCCGTGCCCTTGGTCAGCCACATGACGTTCCGGATCGACGTGGCGATGTGCTCGATGTCGTCGTCCATCTGCATGACGAAGCAGTTCGACAGCTGCGGGTACGACGTCCCTGCGTTGACCAGCGTCGAGCCCGCCGGCAGGTAGTCCAGCCGCGCGATCGCGTCGTAGAAGCGGACCGCCGCGGCCGTCGCGTCGTCCTCGGTGAGCGACAGGCCCATGGCGACGCGCATCCAGAACCACTGCGGCACCTCGAGCGGCCGCCCGTCGGGGCCCGCGAGCATGTACCGGTTCCGCATCGTGACGGTGCCGATGTAGCGCAGCCGCTCGTCATGGCGGTGGTCCAGGGCCGCGGCGAGCGCGTCGAGGTCGAAGTGGGTGGCGAGCCGCGGGTCGAGCAGCCCGAGCTCGACGCCCTCGCGGACGTACCCGGGGAACCGGGCCTGGTGCAGCAGCGCCAGCTCGTGCTCGGTCTCGTAGCCGCCGAGGACGCGCTTGTGGATCACCTTGCGCAGGAGGCGGGACGCGACGACGTCGAAGTCCGGGTCGTCCTTGACGTTCTGGACGGCGACGGCGATCGCCGCCTCGTCGAGCTGCTCGGTGGTGATCCCGTCGAACAGGGTGATGGCGAGCTCGCTCGCGACCTGCGTGACGATGCTGATCGGGTCCGGCAGGCCGGCGGTGGCCCGCTCGATCGCCCGGTTGATGCGGTCGGCGTCGTAGGGCTCCCGCGTGCCGTCGCGCTTGGTCACGTGGATGCGGCCGGCCGCCGACGACGGCGCGGCGGGGGCTGGGGAGGTGCCGGGCGCGGCGTCGTCGGCCGCTGCTCGGTGCTCGAGGTCGGTGAGGGTCATGCGCGTGCTCCCAGGACGGGTCCGAGGTGCGGAGCCCATGGGCGCACGACGGAGGACCCGCCGACGCACGCGTGCGCCGGCACAGCACCGACCGCCGGGCAGCCCTCCCGCGAGGCTCCACGACCACCACGCACCGGCGGTGCGCGGACCGATGGCAGGTCTTCGGACTCGTGGGCTCGCGCGCCGGTCCGTCGACCTGCTCGCACCTACCGGCCGTCGCTTCCCAGGTGTGCACCCAGTGCGTCTGACGGCTCTCGTTCCCACTCACCGCTGCGGGGCAGTCCCGGAGTCGCACCGGGTTCCCTCTTGCCTCACCGGAGTGGATTCCCCGGTGAACCGTCGGTGCGCCCGACCCTAGCGGTACGCACCGGGGTGACCACAACATCTAGCGGTGAGTGGCGCGCGTGTCGCTACATCTGGTGGCGATGGGTTCCGGCCGGATGCGTGCCCGGGTACCGCGGGCCGCGCGCCCGGGTTGCCGCCACAACACTCTGGGGAGTGTTCGTGGCGTTATCCGGCACGAACGTTCCCCAGAAGTGCTGGTGCTGGGGGGCGGGGGTCCGGACGCGGCCTCCGGTGGTGGGCATGCCGGTCTGCCGGCAAGCGAGTGTGGTCGTCGTCATGGCCGAGAAGGCGCAGTTCAACGTGTATCTCCCGCCCGAGCTCATCCGGGCGGTCAAGCACCGGCACGCCAACGACGCTCGGGTTCCCCGCAGTCGCGCCGCCGGTCGTCCGGCCCATCCGGTGTAGTGCAGCCCGCGGCCGCTCAGCGTGTCCGGGCTGACGGAGGCGGCGCCGTAGTCGATCAGGGCGGGGTTTACCGGCTCATCGCAATCGAGGGTGT
>NZ_AXCW01000107.1 GCF_000603945.1 Actinotalea ferrariae CF5-4
GCCGGTGGATCAGGGCTGAGCCGCCTGGTCGGAGGTGCCGCCCCGCACGGGTGCGGCGTGCTCCGCCTTGGGGGACACGTCCTGCGGCCCGTCGTCCCCGCGGCGCCGGGTCTCCCGGCGGCGCGCGATGAGGTCCTCGATCCGCCGCGGCGAGCGCCGCGCGACGGGAGCGTCCAGGGTGAGCCGACGGTGCAACGCTGCCGTCGCGGCCGCCCGGAACGCCGCCGCCGGGGCGAAGCCGAGCTGCACGAAGAACCTCTGCATCCCGCGCGCACCCGGCAGCGGGGTGACGTAGACCTGCTCGGCGGACGCCGCGAGGGCGACCTCCGTCGCGCCCAGCATGAGCGCGTGCCCCACGCCGCGCCGGCGATGGCCCGAGGCGACGTAGACGGCGTCGACCGTGAAGCTCGACCGGTCGGTGAAGAGGGTGGGCTCCAGGACACGGCCGAGGAGCAGGCCGACGACCTCGTCCCCGCTCACCGCGACCAGCACGGTGCCCCCGGGGACGGCGGTCAGCGCGCCGAGCTGCTGCTGGAGCTGCTCCCGCTCGCTCGTGCACACCTGCGACCCGACGGAGGACTCGGCGCGGGCCGCGAGGACCAGCGCCAGGACGCCGTCGACGTCGGCCGGCTCGACCTGCCTCACCTCGACACCTGGACGCACGGGTGTCCTCCTTCGGTGCAGGGACCGGGCAGTCGGGGGGCGGCCCGGGAGATGACGAAAAGATAACGGTGCGCGCCTCCTGAGGGAAGCGACGGCTCCTCGGGCGAGAAACCCCTGGGCGGGTGCTGTGCCTCGGGCCGTTCACCTGGCATCCTCTCCCACGTCATGAAAAGTCCATGACATCCGGATTGCCTATCGTTGCCGGGCCTGGGCAGGGCGCTGCGACGCGGGTCCCGACGCGGGCAGCGGAGCCCGCGGAACGAGCGAGCGCGAGAGCGCACGGCAGACGGAGGGCACGTGCCACCTGCAGCGACCACACGACGGACGAGGCCCCCCGCCTCACGACCGCCCCGCCGCAGGATCTCGGTGCTCGGAGCGATCCTCGCCCTGGGCACCCTCCTCGCCCTCCTGGCCCCACCCGCGTCCGCCGCGACGGCGACCTGCTCCCCGAGCCCCGAGACCGCCTGCCTCAGCGGGACCATCCGGACCGCAGCGGGCGAGCCTGCCGTCGGCGTCGAGATCTCCGTCACCGGCCCCGAGGAGACCACCGCCGTCACCGGCGCGGACGGTCGCTGGGCGGCCGAGGTCACGACCGGCGGGGAGTACGCGGTCGCCGTGGACGAGGCGACGCTCCCCGCCGGGGAGACGCTCCGGAACCCCGCCGACAACCCGCGGACCGTCGTGGTCACGCTCGGCTCGTCCGCCGGGGCGCTCTTCCCGCTCGGCGAGCCGGCCGCGCCCAGCCCACCCGCGGACGGCGGGACGGACGCGCCCAGCGAGCCCGCGCCCGGCACCGGCGGCGGCGAGCCGGGCCTCGACACCCCCACCCAGGGCGGGTCCACCGGATCCTCGATCACCTGGGAGCGTGTCGCGCAGCAGGCTTTGGCGGGCATCGTCTTCGGCACCCTGCTCGCCCTGGCGTCCGTCGGGCTCTCGCTCATCTTCGGCACCACGGGGCTCAGCAACTTCGCGCACGCGGAGATGGTGACCCTCGGCGGGCTGGCAGCCTTCGTGTTCGTGCAGGTCGTGGGCCTGCCGTTGATCCCTGCGGCGATCCTCGCGGTGGCGGTCGGCGCCCTCGCCGGGTGGGTGCAGGACGCCGGGATGTGGAAGCCGCTGCGCAAGCGCCGCGTCGGACTGACGCAGCAGCTCATCGTGACGATCGGCCTCGCCATCACGGCGCAGTACGTCTTCCAGTTCTTCTTCGGCGGGGGTTCGCTGCGCATCGTCACGGCCAACCCGACGACCGTGAACCTGGGCCCCGTCTTCCTCACGACGCAGTCCCTCGTCGGCCTCGTCGTCGGCGTGCTCGTGCTCGGCGCGGTCGCATACTTCCTCGTCGGCACGCGGACCGGACGGGCGACCCGAGCGGTCTCCGACAACCCGGCGCTCGCCGCGGCCTCGGGCATCGCGGTGGACCGGATCATCCGGCTCGTCTGGACGGTCGGTGGGGCCCTGGCGGCCCTCGGCGGCGTCTTCCTCGGGCTCTACTTCAACGCCACGGCCTGGAACATGGGCGCGACGATCCTGCTCCTCATGTTCGCCGCCGTGACCCTCGGCGGGCTGGGCACGGCGTTCGGCGCCCTGGTCGGCTCGCTGGTCATCGGACTCGTCGTGGAGCTGTCGAACCTCGTGATCCCGTCGGACATGCGGTACGCCGGCGCCCTCGTCATCCTCATCCTCGTGCTGCTCCTGCGGCCCCAGGGCATCCTCGGCCGGGCCGAGCGGATCGGATAAGGCGGTCAGCATGGACTTCGAACGCATCCTCACCACCGTCGCGGGCGAGCTCTTCGCACCGACGACGGCCGCCTACGCCCTGGCCGCGATCGGGCTCAACATCCACTTCGGCCTCACGGGCCTGCTGAACTTCGGACAGGCCGGGTTCATGCTGCTCGGCGCCTACGGCTTCGCGGTCTCGACCATCGCCGGCTTCCCGATCTGGGCGGCGCTGCTCGTCGCGGTCGCGTGCTCGACGGTCTTCGCTCTCGTCCTGGGCATCCCCACGCTGAAGCTGCGCGGTGACTACCTCGCGATCGTCACCATCGCCGCCGCCGAGATCGTGCGGATCGTCGGGCGGTCCACCGCGCTGACGGACGTCACCGGCGCCTCCTCCGGTCTCCGGGGCGACAGCTACAAGGAGACGTTCCACTCCCTGTCGCCCTTCGGGGACGGCAGCTCGACGATCGGTCCGTTCACCTACTCCAACAGCTTCTCCAACAGCTGGTGGCTGCGCGTGGTGGCGTGGGTCGTGGTGGCCCTGGCCTGCCTGCTCGTCTGGCGTCTCATGCGCAGCCCGTGGGGTCGTGTCCTCAAGGGCATCCGCGAGGACGAGGACGCCGTCCGCTCGCTGGGCAAGAACGTCTACGCCTACAAGATGCAGGCCCTCGTCCTCGGGGGCGTGATCGGATCGATCGCCGGCATCCTCTACGTCCTGCCCCGTGCCGTACAACCGGACTCCATGGGCCGGCCCATGACGTTCTGGGTGTGGACCATCCTGCTCCTGGGCGGGGCGGCCACCGTGTTCGGCCCCGTCCTCGGCTCGATGCTGTTCTGGTCGGTCCTCATGCTGATCCGTGTGGTCGGGCGCGACGTCATCCCGAGCTCGGTGATGTCCACCGCGCAGATCGAGCAGTTCGGCTGGATCGTCGTCGGTGTGACGCTCATGCTCCTGGTGATCTTCCGACCCCAAGGGATCCTGGGCGACAAGAAGGAGCTGGCGATCAATGTCCGCTGACGCAGCGACGGCCCTGGCGGGCGTCCCCCGCACGCCCGGTGCCGCCAAGCCCGACCCGATCCTCGTGGCCGACGACGTGGTGCGCCGGTTCGGCGGGATCACGGCCGTCGACGTCCGCCACATCGAGGTCCAGCGCGGCACGATCACCGCGCTCATCGGCCCGAACGGCGCCGGCAAGACGACGCTGTTCAACCTCCTCACCGGGTTCGACCGGCCCAACAGCGGCTCGTGGACGTTCGAGGGCCGCTCGCTGGGCGGCGTGCCGGCGGCCCGGGTGTCCAAGGCCGGGATGGTCCGGACCTTCCAGCTCACCAAGGCCCTCAGCCGCATGACCGTCATGGAGAACATGCGGCTCGGCGCGAAGGACCAGCCCGGCGAGAGCCTGGTCAAGGCCCTGGTCCCGCCGCTGTGGCGGGCGCGCGAGAAGGAGATCACCGCGAAGGCCGAGGAGCTGCTCGACCGCTTCAAGCTCTACGAGAAGCGCGACGACTTCGCGGGGAGCCTGTCCGGCGGGCAGCGCAAGCTCCTGGAGATGGCGAGGGCGCTCATGAGCGACCCGACCATGGTCATGCTCGACGAGCCCATGGCCGGGGTGAACCCGGCCCTGACGCAGTCCCTGCTGGGGCACATCCAGGGTCTGCGCGACCAGGGCACCACGGTGCTCTTCGTCGAGCACGACATGCACATGGTCCGCCACATCTCGGACTGGGTCGCCGTCATGGCGGAGGGCCGCCTGGTCGCCGAGGGCACCCCGGGGACGGTCATGGCGGACCCGGCGGTCATCGACGCCTACCTCGGTGCGCACCACGACACCGACCTGGGCGACGACGCGCTCCTCGACGAGTCCGTCGCCCGTCAGCTCGAGCAGGAGGCTGCCGCCGAGGCGAAGGCCCACGAGGAGGAGCAGCGATGACGACGACCGACCCGTCCCCCGCCACGGCACCCCGACGGGACGGCGAGCCCCTGCTCCGGGCGTCGGACCTCGTCGCCGGCTACCTCCCCGGGGTGAACATCCTCAACGGCTGCGACCTGGACCTCTACCCGGGTGAGCTGATCGGGATCATCGGGCCGAACGGTGCCGGCAAGTCGACCCTGCTCAAGGCCCTCTTCGGCCTCGTGAACGTCCGCAGCGGCACCGTGACGCTCGGGGGCGACGAGATCACGAACATGCGGGCGGACGCCCTCGTTCACCGCGGCGTGGGGTTCGTCCCGCAGAACAACAACGTCTTCCCGACGCTGACCATCGAGGAGAACCTCCAGATGGGCGGCTTCCAGCGGCCCAAGAAGTTCGCGGAGCGTTTCGAGGCGATGGTCGACCTCTTCCCCACGCTGGGTGACCGGCGCAAGCAGCGGGCCGGGTCCCTGTCCGGCGGCGAGCGGCAGATGGTGGCGATGGCCCGGGCGCTCATGATGGAGCCGTCCGTGCTCCTGCTCGACGAGCCCTCCGCAGGCCTGTCCCCCGTGCGCCAGGACGAGACGTTCCTGCGCACCCGCCGGATCAACAAGACCGGCGTCTCGATCGTCATGGTCGAGCAGAACGCCCGCCGGTGCCTGCAGATCTGCGACCGCGGCTACGTGCTGGACCAGGGCCGCAACGCCTACACGGCGCCCGGCCGTGAGCTGATGAACGACCCCAAGGTCATCGAGCTCTACCTCGGCACGCTGGCCGCGGACGTCGACAACGCCGACGGTCACGGCGCGCCGACGACGCCCCCGACCGCCTGACGCCAGATCCACGGCGCCTCGCCCCTTCGGGGGCGGGGCGCCGTCGTCGTCCGCCGGTGCAGCGCCGGGACGGGCCGACGACGACGGGTGCAGCTGCCCGACGGCGCCGTCACGTCCCTGCTCGACACGGTGCTGGCAGCACGACGGCCCGGCCGGGGAACCCGGCCGGGCCGTCGGTGCTGCTGGTCACACTGTCGAGCTGGGCGGTCAGAGCTCGCCGAACTCCGCCTTGACCCACTCGTAGGTGTTGTCGGCGCCGTAGCGGTAGATGCCGACGAACGCCGAGGACGGGTCGTTGTCCTCGTTGAACGGACCCGCGCCCGAGACGGCCTCGTAGTCGATGTCCTCGCCGTTGGCGAGCAGCTCGGCGCACTCGGCGAAGCCGGTGCACGCCGTGCCACCCTCAGCGCCGGAGACCGCCGCCAGGTTCTCCTGGATCGTCACGCCGTCCGTCGCCCCACCCCGCACGGCCGCGAGTGCCGCCAGGATGACCGCGTCGTACGACTCCGCCGCGTAGGAGAAGTCGTTGAGCTCCGGGTCGACGCCGAGGAGACGCTCCTGGAAGGCGTCGTCCGGGAAGGCGCCGGGCAGCGTGCCCTGGGCCCCCTCGAGCGTGCCGGCCTCGAACTCCTCGCCGTAGTTCGACAGGTTGCCGTCGGTGAAGTAGAGCTTCGACGTGTCGAAGCCCGCGGCGGCGAGCTGCGGGACGATCAGGCGGGTCTGGTCGAACGCGATCACGATGATCGCGTCGGGGTTGGTCGCGAGCGCGGCCGTGACCACCGAGGGGATGACGTCGTCCGACGCGGGGTCGAACTCCTCGCCCGGGTTGCCGTAGACGATCGTGCCGCCGGCGGCCTCGATGGTCTCCTTGGCGACGTCGCGCAGCGTGATGCCGTAGTCGTCGTTGAAGACGAGCACGGCGACGTTGGCGTGACCGTCGTTGACCACGAGGTTGCCGAGCGCGTTGCCCTGGATGAGGTCGGACGGCGCCGTCCGGAAGTAGAACGGCGAGTAGCCGCTCAGGGCGGTCGACGTGTTCGCCGGGGAGATCTGGACGACGTTCGCGCCGGTGATGTCGTCGACGACGCTGAGCGACACCGCGGAGGACGCCGCGCCAATGATGACCTGGGCGTTCTGGCTCAGGAGGTCGGTCACGGACTGGGTCGCGACCTCGGCGTTGTCGGCGTCCGAGGAGTCGGCGTGGATGATCTCCACGTCCTGGCCGAGCACGCCGCCGGCCTCGTTGATCTCCTCGATCGCGAGGTCCACGCCGGCGATCTCGGGCGGGCCGAGGAAGGCGAGCGAGCCGGTCTGCGGGAGGAGCGAGCCGATGATCAGCGGCTCACCGCCCTCTTCGCCGCCGTCCGCCGTGTCGCCGCTGTCCGTACCGGTGTCGCCGTCTTCGGGAGCGGCGTCGCCGTCGCCTCCGCCGCAGGCGGCGAGGACCAGTGCGACGGCTCCTGCGAGCGCCGCTGCTCGCGCCGTGTGAGTGGTTCTCTTCATTCGGGGCACCCCTCGTTGCAGGTGGTGATCACCGCGGATCTCGTCGACCACGGTGAACTGTGTGGACGAAAAGTACCGCCCCGAGGTCTCCACGTGGTGAAATCCGCGATACCAAGTCGAGACGTTGCCGACTTGTGACGTAGGTCCCACATGCTGGGCGCAGCAGGCGACGCCCTACGAGCCCGAACGGCCTAGTGGTCCGCGCGCCGGGTCAGGGTCCCCGACCCTCCCCGGACCCGCACCCGGCTCCTGGCCGGGACGGTCCGTCAGGCCCCGCCGCCCACCTGCTCGATGACGGCGTCCGCGACCTCGCGCATGGTGAGGCGACGGTCCATGGACGTCTTCTGGATCCACCGGAACGACTCCGGCTCGGTCAGGCCCATCTTCGTCATGAGCAGGCCCTTGGCCCGGTCCACGCGCTTGCGGGTCTCGAAACGCTCGGCGAGGTCGGCGACCTCCTCCTCCAGTGCGCTGATCTGCTTGTAGCGCGAGATGGCGATCTCGACCGCCGGCAGGAGGTCCGCCGGGGTGAAGGGCTTGATCACGTAGGCCATCGCCCCGGCGTCGCGTGCCCGCTCGACCAGCTCGGTCTGGGAGAACGCCGTGAGCAGGACCACGGGGGCCGCGTGCTCCTTGCCGATCTTCTCCGCGGCGGTGATCCCGTCCATCACCGGCATCTTCACGTCCATGACGACGACGTCAGGACGCAGCTCGACCGCGAGGGCGACGGCCGTCTCGCCGTCGCCGGCCTCGCCGACGACGTCGAACCCGGCGTCGCGCAGGGTCTCGACGACGTCCATGCGGATGAGCGCCTCGTCCTCGACGACGACGGCGGTTCGACGGGCGCGCTCGCCGGAGGACGGTGCGGCCTCGGGTGCGGCGTCGGAGTCGGTGCTGACCTCGGCCTGGAGGTCGAGGTCGGTGGTCTGCGGAACGTCGCTCTCGGTCACGCGCGCTAGCCTAGTGCCGACCTTCGCGGGCTGCGTAGACGGCCCGTCGGAGCGGAGCAGACATCTCGTCACGGCGACGGTGGACCTCCGGGCGCTCGCCGTCAGGCCCCGATAGCCCAACCGGCAGAGGCGTTCGGCTCAAACCCGATCCAGTGTGGGTTCGAATCCCACTCGGGGCACCACGTTTGCGCAGTTCAGCGGCCTGCGCGATCGGCACGTGTCATATACGTGTCATATCGGATCGATCATGGATCATGCTGATCGATTTAGTGCGAGGGCCGAGGCCTACCGACGGTCGCGTGCCAGTGGCATGAGCCAAAGTCTCCGGCATGGCAGCAGAGCAACTCAATGACCTCGTGTCAGCGCTCGTCTCGGGCGCGATTGGCTTTGGCTCCTCGACGCTGACCGCCAGCGCCTTGGAGTGCAGCGCCTGAGCAGTTCGGTCTCGCTGCGCCAGTTTCGAGTCCCGAGCGACGTCGGCGACGGTGACGAACGTCGATGGTGAGGTCTGGTGGATCGATTCGGTGGCCATAGTTCCCCCAGGAGCGAGTCGGTCCCTCGAGGGTCCTCAGGGCCGATAGCCAAACCGATGACGGGCCAGACAGCCCCCTAGCGCCAGCGATGACGCCCCTGGGGAGGACATAGCCGTCGCGATGACGCGGGCGATGGCTCCGCGGCCCGTCATCGCTACACCCTCGTGTCGTCATCGCGCCTGACCTGCGAGTCCGTCCCCGTCATCGCTACGGCTATCGCCGCTGAGCAGCGTCTTCGGTGTCCGTTCGAGACCGGAGGCGACGACGATGAGGCACGACAACATGACACCGGCTGGCGTCTTGCCGGCCTGCGAGCAGCGGGGAGTGACCCGCGACAGGCAGGAGCTTCTCGACGCACTCGCGCTCGTGGACGCCCAGGGTTGGGACAGCGAGCCGGCGACCGCTCTGCTGACGCGGATCCGGTACGCGCTGATCCGACCGTTGACGATCAACATCGGCCTGCGCGGCACTGCCGCGGCCCAGGCGGAAGCCAGCGCGTGGGAGACGGTGTGGCTCAAGCTGCGCGAACCCCACCTGCGCTCCGCAGCATCTCCGTGGGGCGTGATCTGGCAGACCGCCCGGCGCGCAGTTCTCGCCGAGGTCCTCGCCGCCCGGTGGGGCACGCAGACCCGCCGGGCCTGGGAGCACAACGCCGAAGATCGCACCGGACGACGCGCTCGGCCCATCCGTCTGGAGCCGCTCCTCGCGTCCGGCTTCGACACGGCCGACCCGAGCTCAGCGCCAGGACCAGCGCCAGGAACTCCCGTGGCGTCGGCGCTGCAGTCGGCCGCCGACGCCTTGACGCAGGCCGGCTGGGACCCCGACGAGGCGAGACGGATCGTCGCAGAGGTGGCTCTCATGGACGAGGCGCTGGGCCGCGGCGCGACCGTCGTGGGATGGCGGCCGCTGGCGGCCCGGCTCGCGTTGCCCCCATGGCAGGCACGCAGGCTCACGTACCTGCTCCGAGGGTCGGCCGACCGCCCCGGCCTGCTTGCACGGCTCATCGCCGAGGGCCCGCACATCGTCAACGCCGTTGAGCTGCGCGAGGCGACCGCCGCGACGCGTTCGCGAACGTTGCCCACACCGACCCGAGGCTGCTTCGCCGCCCGCGGCTCCCGTCCACAGGGCCTCGCGAGCTGACCTCCTCCACAGCCCGCGCCGGAGCCGGCCACATCTTCTCTGTCCGCGGCGCACACCTGGTGGTATGAGACCCATCGCTTCGCAGCCCAGCCGGCAACGCCCGAGCCACAGGGGCTGTCACAAACCGGGCTACTCGTGTCACAGTGGGCACTTCCACGTCGAGTCCCCACGGCGGAGACGAGACGTAGGTCGGGCACCGTCAAGGGGGACGGAACCATGCCGAGACGAAGAGGGCTGACACCGTACGCAGCGGCACTGGTCTGCGCCGCCGTCATGGGCGCAGGGGGATGCTTAGTCGCCGCGCCTGCTCAGACTCCGGTGCCAACGGCGACGCTCACGACACCCCCGTCGCAGGACCCAACCCCCACCGCTGAACCGACAGCCACGGTCGACCCAGCCGTGGCCGAGGCGGAGGCGGCCGTGCTCGCGGCATACCGCACCTACTGGGAGGTCTCGGCAGCCGCGCTCGCCGACCCCCTGGCTCCCCTGCCGCAGGACTTCGATCGCTTCATCGTCGACAAGGCGAGAGCGGGCCTGGCGGAGTCGCTGCTGTGGGCCGAGCAGAACGACGTCAAGATGGTCGGTGCGCCGATGATCTCGCCGTCGGTCGAATCACTCGTCCTCGAGGGTGAGCAGGCCGCGCACGTCGTGGACTGCGTGGACTCCACCGACTGGATCCTCACCCATCGCGAAACCGGCGACCCCGCCGGGTCGGCGACCCCGATGGTGCGCAGGTCCACGACAAGTCGACGGACGGACACGCCGTCGACCCCGCCCTCGGTGTCCAGCCGGCGCACCGCAGCCCGCAGCGCGGCGCCACGGTAGACCGCGACCAAGGTCTGGCGCCGACCCTCGGCGTCGACGACGGTCGCGCCGTCAGCGCCCGCGTCAGCGCGGAGCGCCTCGAGCAGCAGCGGCACCGCGGGGGCCGCTCCCGGCACGTCGCACGCGAGGACCACCACCGGGACGTCGTCGTCGGCGGGAAGCTCGGCCAGGCCGGCCGCGATCCCGGCGACCGGCCCCCCGAGCGGTGGGTCCTCGAAGGTGGACCGCACACCTTCGGGTGCGGTGCCCGGCGGAGCCACGACGACGACCGCGCGCGCTGCCGCCACGGCGTCGAGCGCATGCTCGAGCAGCGGACGGCCGGCGACCGGGATGTGGGCCTTGCCGAACCCGCCCAGCCGCTCGCCGCGCCCACCTGCGAGCACGATCGCGTCGTACAGGTCGGCCGGCCTCACGCCCGCTGCCAGTCGCCGGACTTCCCGCCGGTCTTGGCGAGCAGCCGCACGTCGGTGAGCGTCGTGCCCTTGTCCAGGCCCTTGACCATGTCGACGACGGCGAGCCCGGCGACGGCTGCCGCGGTCAGCGCCTCCATCTCGACCCCGGTGCGGTCGGCCGTCCGGACGGTCGCCGTGACGTGCACGCCCTCGTCGGTGATCTCCAGGTCCACGACCGCACCGTGCACGCCGATCACGTGGGCGAGCGGGAGCAGCTCGGCGGTGCGCTTGGCCGCGCTGATCCCGGCGATGCGCGCGACGGCCAGGACGTCGCCCTTGGGTGCCGTGCCGTCCCGCAGGACGCGCACGACGGCGTCGCTGCAGCGCACCATCGCCTCGGCGGTGGCCGAACGCACGGTGGGCTGCTTGTGCGTGACGTCCACCATGCGCGCGTGACCGGCGCCGTCCAGGTGTGTCAGCTCGCCCATCCGGCCCGACTCGCCCATCCCGCTCGACTCGCCCATCCCGCTCGACTCGCTCATCCGGCCCGACTCGCCCATCCGGCCCGACTCGGTCGTCCGGCCCGACTCGGTCGACCGGCTCGGCTCGGTCATCGGGGGCTCCCAGCGCTGGACGGGACGAGTTCGGGTGCGGTGATCAGGACCTCGACCCGGTCCCCCGGGCGGACGTCCTGCACCGCGGCCGGGACGACGGCGAGCCCGTGCGCCCGGGCCAGGCTCGCCACGAGGTGCGAGCCGGAGCCGCCCTCGACCGCACGGCGGACGCGGAGGGCGCCGTCGCCGGCTGCGGTGTCCACCAGCACCACCGGCATGACCTGCGCGCGGCTCTCAGGTGTGCGCCACGCGTCCTCGACGAGGGCCTCGCGTACGGCGGGTGCGGCGTCGCGGTGACCCGCCAGCCGGCGCAGGGCGGGCCGGACGAACATGTGGAACGAGACGAACGCGCTCACCGGGTTGCCCGGCAGCGCGAGCAGCGGGGTGCCGCTGCGCAGGCGGCCGAGGCCCTGCGGCTTCCCCGGCTGCATCGCGACGCGGACGAAGTCGATCCCGGTGCGCCCCGCGAGCAGCTGCTTGACCACGTCGTACGCACCCATGCTGACGCCGCCGGAGGTGACGACGAGGTCCGCCTGCTGCTCGGCTGCGTCCAGCGCCTCGGCGAGCGCGGCGGGGTCGTCCGGGACCGCGCCGACCCGCACCGCGTCGCACCCGGCCTCCCGGACCGCAGCCGCGAGCAGGTAGGAGTTCGAGTCGTGGATCTGGCCGTACGTGAGCGATCGCCCGGGTGGGACGAGCTCGGCACCGGTGGACAGCACCGCGACGCGGGGTCTGCGGTGGACCTGGAGCCGACCCGCGCCCACGGACGCCGCAGCCGCGAGCTGGGCAGGGCCGAGCCACGTGCCGGCTGCCAGGACGAGGTCTCCGGGGCGGACGTCCTCGCCGGCCCGACGGATGTGCGCGCCGAGCGCCGGAGCCTGCGTGAGCACGACGTGCTCGACCCCGCCGTCACTCTGCTCGACCGGGACGACGGCGTCCGCTCCCGCCGGGATCGGCGCGCCCGTCATGATGCGTGCCGCCGAGCCCAACGCCAGCACGGGCTCCGCGCCCGAACCCGCAGGGAGGTCCGCGACCACCCGGAGCCGCACGGGGCTGCTCGGCCCGGCACCGAGCAGGTCCCCGGCGCGCACCGCGTATCCGTCCATCGCCGAGCAGTCCCAGTGCGGCAGCGCGTCATCGGCGCGCACGTCCTGAGCCAGCACCGCGCCGAGAGCGTCCTCGAGCTCGGTCCCGACCGGCGGTAGGGGCTCGACCAGGGCGAGCACCGCCTCGAGGTGCTCGGCGACGGTGCGCACGCGGGGCTCCAGGGGTCGTTGCGAGGTCAGCAGCAGGTGGTGCGGCTGATCAGGACGCGCCAGACGTCCGGACCCTCGGCAAGGTACTCCCACCCGATCTCACCCGGCTGCTCGGCGTCGAGCTGGTACTTCAGCGGCTTCGGGTCGTGGTCGTTCGCGAGCACGAAGCCCTCACCCGGGACCAGCGCGGCGACCGCGGCGAAGATCTGCTCGTGACGCTGCGCCGGGGGCAGCGTCCGGACGTCGAGGTCACCGGCCTGGACCTCGTTCGCGTCAGGCTTCGCGACGATCTGGAGGCCGGACTGCTCGCCGCCACCCCCGCCGCCGCACCCGCACCCGCCGCAGCCGCAGCCGCCCGTGCTCTCGGTGCCGACGTCCGTGCCGGTCTGGACCTCGGTCGTGGTGCTGTCGCTCATCGGTGCTCCTGTGCGCTCGGGCCGCTCGTGGCGTGCTCGTGGATCATGGCAGGGCGTCGCGCGCGACGGGACCCCCTGACCGACGACGTCGATCGGTGTCGGTGGTTGATTTCTACTCCCGTTACGAGGAAAAATCGAGTCGTGCCCGTCCCTCGAACCGACGCCGCCGTCCGCCGCCCCCCGGGAGCGCGGCGCGCGGACCTCCTCGCGCTGCTCGGCGCCCGCGGCTCGGCCATGACGGTCGCGGAGATCGCCCCCGAGCTGGGGCTGCACCCGAACACCGTGCGGGCGCACCTGGACGTTCTCGTGCGCGCTGGTCGGGTCACCCGCCGGACCGAGGCGCGCGCGACCCCGGGCCGCCCCCGGGAGCTCTACGAGGCCACAGACGTGCCCGACGACGAGCGCAGCTACGCGCTGCTGGCCCAGGTCCTCGCGAGCGGCCTGGCCGACCTGGCAGGCGGGCGCGGGCGGGCCGTGGACGTGGCCCTCGCCGCAGGTCGACGGTGGGCGGGGGCGATCGGCCCCGAGCAGGTCGCCGAACGCGCCGCCGAGGCGGAAGCCGAAGCAGCGGCCGCCGTCGGACGCGCAGACGTCACCAGCCCGCTTCGCCCCGGCGGACCGGGCGCGCCGGCGCCCACGACGGACGACGACGCGTCTCCGGTCGAGGCGGCCCTGGCGCCGGTGCTGCGGATGCTCGCGCGCACCGGCTTCGCCCCGCGACTCTCGCCCGACGGCGACGAGATACACCTACGGCACTGCCCGTTCCGGGAGGTGGCCGAGGCGCAGCCCGACGTCGTCTGCTCGGTGCACCTCGGTCTCATCCAGGGAGCGCTCGAACGCAGCGGCGCGCCGGTGGCGGCCACCCGCATCGTGCCCTTCCTCCAGCCCGACCTCTGCGTCACCCACCTGCGTCCACCGGTGAGCCCGCTGCCCCGCTGAGAACGCACGACGTCCCGGCCCTCTCGAGCGCGTCGTCGTCAGTAGGTCGCCATCGACGGGTCCTGGTCGGTCGCCCAGGCGAGGATCCCTCCCGCGAGGTGCACGACGTCGTCGTACCCGGCAGCGAGGAGAGCGCGGGCAGCCTGCTCGGAGCGCACCCCGCTACGGCAGTGCAGGACGACGGGACGCTCGCGCGGTATGACGCTGAGTCCGCTGCCGTCGAGGATGGCCGCGAGCGGGACGTGGACGGCGCCGTCGATCGAGGCGATCAGCCGCTCCCCCGGTTCCCGCACGTCCACGAGGAGCACGTCGTCGAGCCTGCGACCGAGCTCGCGGGCGGTCACCGTCGGCACCGCAGCTGGGCCGGCGCTCCCCACCGCGGACGCGTCCACCGCGCCCGCCGCACCAGCAACGCCGCCCGCTGGCGCTGATTGCGCGCCTTCTGCTGCTCCGGCAGGGGAAAGCCCGCAATTGGCGGGCTGCGCGTCGGCAGGCTGCGCGTCGGCAG
The DNA here is from genome assembly GCF_000603945.1 of Actinotalea ferrariae CF5-4. GTDB lineage: Bacteria > Actinomycetota > Actinomycetes > Actinomycetales > Cellulomonadaceae > Actinotalea > Actinotalea ferrariae. Next base: position 14,199 of record NZ_AXCW01000107.1, read on the forward strand.
GGTGCGCGTCGGCGGGGCGGCGTGCCGTGGCGGCGTCGTCGCCCGCACGGGCCGTCGCCACGAGGGACAGCTCCGTCCAGCGGGCTGCGAGGGCGTCCAGCACGAGCACGCGCCCGAGCAGCGGCTCCCCGACGCCGGTGATGAGCTTCACCGCCTCGGTCGCCATGAGCGCACCCACCTGTCCGCACATCGCGCCGAGCACGCCGCCCTCGGCGCACGAGGGCACCGTCCCAGGCGCGGGCGGCGAGGGGAACAGGTCCCGCAGCTCGACGCCCGCGACACCGCTGCTCTCCGGCGGGCGCCCCCAGAACACGGCCACCTGCGCATCCATCCGGTAGATGGACCCCCACACCTCGGGCAGCCCGAGCCGCACGCATGCGTCGTTCACCAGGTATCGCGTGGGGAAGTTGTCCGTGCCGTCGATCACGAGGTCGTAGCCGGCGAGCACCTCGTCCACGGTCGACTCGTCCAGACGCAGGTGGTGCGCGATCACGCGGACGGCCGGGTCCAGGCGGGCGACGGCGTCCGCAGCGGAGTCGACCTTGGCGCGCCCCACGTCCCCCTCCCCGTGGATGATCTGGCGCTGGAGGTTGGACAGCTCGACCTCGTCGGCGTCGACGACACCGAGCGTCCCCACGCCCGCAGCGGCGAGGTACAGCAGGACCGGCGAGCCGAGCCCGCCGGCGCCAACCACCAGGACCCGTGCCGCGCGCAGCCGGCGCTGGCCGTCCTCGCCCAGGTCGGGCAGCAGCAGGTGCCGGGAGTACCGCGTGATCTCCGCCCGGCTCAACGGCGGTCCTGGCTCGACCAGCGGTGGGACCCGGGTCATCGCTCCACCCCCGATAGCGCCACCAGGCACGCCGTCGTCGGCGTCATGTCGGCGCGCACCAGGCCAGGGTCCTCGCTCACCCGGCCAGGCTAACCGGCTCATCGCAATCGAGGGTGT
>NZ_AXCW01000108.1 GCF_000603945.1 Actinotalea ferrariae CF5-4
GGCGGCGGCCACGCCCTCGCGCAGGGCGTCCACGTCCGGGACGTCCGCGCCGACGGCGGCCGTCCCCGGGCCGGGGGGTGCCGCGGTGTCGTCCGTGCCGGCGTCGATCCCCCGCCGGCCGCTCCCGGCGAACCGGCGCAGCAGCAGCGCCAGCGCCACGAGGGCGGCGGTGATCAGGAGGAAGCCCGCCCAGGCGACCGTCTCCCGGCCCATCGGCGGCTGCTGGTCCTCGACGACCGGGCCCACCGTCGGCTCCGCGGTCGGCTCGACGGGAGGGTCCGCGGTCTCCCGGACCGTCACGGGACCGCCGGGGGCGAACTCGGGGGACCAGGGCCCGGCCAGGGCGGACGCCAGCACCGCGATGACGAGCAGGACGCCGACGACGGCCGGCCGCGCCGACGACGGCCGGCGCGCCTGCCCGACGACGGCGCGCGCGCCGCCCGTCCCTGCCCCCGTGCCGTGCACCGGGACATCATCGCCGACGCCGCGCCGGGACGTCGGGGGACCCGGGATCACTCGACCCGGCCCCGGCCGGCCGCCAGGGCGGCATCCGTCCGGAGCCGGATGTTGCGTCCGTTCACACGGATGTTCCACGGACGTGACACTCGGCCCGCGGGCGCGATCAACACGTCCGGATGGTGGGAAACCGCTGGTCGCCGCGTGGTCCGTCCGGGCCCCCGCCACAGGATCGACCGCACAGGGGGCGGCGACCGTGCGAACCACGGCGGCGCACCGCGGTTCGATCACACGGAGGACACCACATGTCCGGCACCACCCACCGTCGCGGGCGCATCGTCGCGCTCGCGGCCG
>NZ_AXCW01000109.1 GCF_000603945.1 Actinotalea ferrariae CF5-4
GCCGTCGGCATCACCGTCCCGACGGCCGCTGCGGCAGCGCCCGCCGAGCGGGCGGCCGAGGCGGCCGAGCGCGTCGACGTCATCGTCCAGCTGCGCCCCGGCGCGGACGCCCGCGGCCTGGCGACGGCCCTCACGGACGACGCCGTCGCGGCCTCCCGGGCCGGGGGCGGCGGCGAGGTCACGCAGGTCTACACCGACGTCCTCGCCGGCTTCGCCGCGACGCTGCCGAAGGCGGCGGTCACGGCCCTGCAGCGCAACCCGAACGTGCTGGCGGTCGAGCTCGACGCCGAGGTCACCGTCGCGGCGACGCAGTACCCGACCCCGAGCTGGGGCCTGGACCGCGTCGACCAGGCGAACCTGCCGCTCAACCGCTCGTACACGTACGGGGCGACGGGCGCCGGCGTGAACGCCTACGTGGTCGACACGGGTGTCCGTGCCGACCACGCCGACCTCAGCGGTCGGGTCGCGAGCGGCGCGTCGGCGATCAACGACGGTCGCGGCTCCGGTGACTGCAACGGCCACGGCACGCACGTCGCCGGCACGGTCGCCGGGACGTCGTACGGCGTCGCCAAGCGCGCGACCGTCATCCCCGTGCGGGTCCTGGACTGCCAGGGCAACGGCTCGTGGTCGCAGGTCATCGCCGGCCTCGACTGGGTCGTGCGGCACCACCAGGCCGGGGTCCCGGCCGTCGCGAACCTGAGCCTCGGCGGCCCGGCGAGCTCCGCGGTCGACACGGCCGTGCAGAACATGATCAACGACGGCGTCACGGTGGCGGTCGCCGCCGGGAACGAGAACGTCGACGCCTGCTCGACCTCCCCCGCGCGCCTCTCGGCCGCGATCACGGTCGGCGCCACGGCCAGCAACGACGCCCGCGCGTCGTTCTCGAACTACGGCCGCTGCCTCGACATCTTCGCCCCGGGGCAGGACATCACCTCGACGTGGTGGACGTCGCGCACCGCGACCAGCACCATCTCCGGCACCTCGATGGCGGCGCCGCACGTCGCCGGTGCGGCGGCGCTGGTCCTGCAGCGCAACCCGTCCGCGAGCCCGGCCGCGGTGGCGAGCTCGATCATCGGCTCCGCCACGACGAACGTCGTCTACGGCGCGGGCTACCTGAGCCCGAACCGGCTGCTCCGCGCCGGCTGACCCCGGCGCACCCGACGGCGGCGCCCGACCTCCCCGCGAGGCCGGGCGCCGTCGTCGTGCCGGGAGGTGCGGGGATCGCCGTGGACGGACGGGGCGCCGGGCGCCAGGGTGTGGGGATGCCGGTCCGCTACCCCCTGCCGCTGCGTCCGGGCGACCGCGTCGCCGTCACGGCCCCGTCCTCCGGCGTCGCGGAGGACCTGCGTCCCCGCCTCGCGTTCGCGGTCGAGCACCTGCGGGGGCTCGGGTTCGACGTCGTGCTCGGCGAGTGCCTGGACGGGGCCGGCGTGGTCAGCGCGCCCCCGGCGGAGCGTGCCGCCGAGCTGACGGCGTTCCTGACGGACCCCACCGTGCGCGCCGTCGTCCCGCCGTGGGGCGGTGAGCTGGCGGTGGAGCTCCTCCCGCACCTGGACCTCGACGCGATGGCGGCCGCCGAGCCCGCGTGGCTGGTCGGCTACTCGGACCTGTCGACGCTCCTCCTGCCGCTGACGACGACGAGCGGTGTGGCGACCCTGTACGGCCAGAACCTCATGGACACGCCCTACGCCGTGCCGGCACCGCTGCTGCCGTGGTGGGACGTCGTCGGTCGGGACGCCGGCAGCGGCCCCGTCGTGCAGGGCGCGTCCACGCACCACCGCGCCGAGGGCTTCGACCGCTGGCAGGACGACCCGACGACGACGGCGTACACGCTGCCCGACGCCGGGACGTGGTCCCTGCTCGACGGCGGGACGGAGCTCCGGGCGCAGGGACGGCTGGTCGGGGGGTGCGTCGAGACGGTGTCGATGCTCGCCGGGACCCCGTGGGGCGACGTGCGCCGGTTCGCCGACGAGCACGCGCCCGGGGGCCTGGTCGTCTACCTCGACCCCACCGAGAGCCACGCCCTCGACATGGCGCGCCACCTGTGGCGGCTGCGGCTGGCGGGCTGGTTCGACCGCGCGAACGCGGTGCTCGTGGCACGGACGCGGGCGCCGTCGTCGGGGGCGTTCACGCAGCGGGACGCCCTCCGGAGCGCGCTCGAGGGGCTCGACGTGCCCGTCGTCGTCGACGTCGACTGCGGGCACGTGCCGCCGCACCTGGCGCTGGTGAACGGCGCGCTGGCGGAGGTCGTCGTGACGCCGGAGGAGCGGACGCTGGTCCAGCACCTGGGGTGACGCCCGCGCGGACGTGCGGCACGGCCGTCACCTGCGCGCCGGCTCCGGGCCGTCAGTGCTGCAGCTGTCCGCTCATCGCCAGGGCGCGGTCGACCAGCGTCACCCGCGGGAGGTCCCGGACGTCGCCGAGGGGGAGCCAGGCCGCCTGATCCGTGCTGCCGTCCACCTCGTCCTGCAGGTCCCCGCCGACCACGTGCGCCCGGTAGACGAGCCGGATGTGGTGCAGGTCGGTGCCCGCGCCGTCGAGTCGCCGCTCCGCGGGGACCACGAGGGAGTCGACGCCGAGGAGCCCCTCGACCTCGACGGCGTACCCGGTCTCCTCGAGCACCTCGCGCCGGACGGCGTCCTCCGGCGCCTCGCAGTGGTCGATCCCGCCGCCCGGCAGGGTCCACCGCCGGCCCTCGCGCTCCGTGAGCCGGGCGAGCAGCAGGCGTGCGTCGTCCACCACCACCGCATAGGCGCCGACGCGTGTCCTCACCCGCACGACCCTAGGTCGGTCCGCGCGCGCCGTCCTGGCGGGCGGGTGGCGGACGGAGCGGGAACGGGCCGACGTCGTCGGTGGGCGGACGGGGCGTCGTCGTCGCCCGCTCCGGTGGGAGGATCGGCGGCATGTCGCAGACCTCGCCCGACACGACCCCCGACGACGACGCCGCGACCGCCGGGACCGGCGCCTCGGGACCGGCGACCGCGCGCGACGAGCGCGTCAGCCTCGCCGCCGTCACGCCGCCGATCGCGCTGGGCCCGCTGGACGGCCGGTACCGCGCTGCGGTCGCGTCGCTCGTCGACCACCTCTCCGAGGCCGCGCTCAACCGGGCGCGCGTGCACGTCGAGGTCGAGTGGCTCATCCACCTGACGTCGCACCACGTCGTGCCGGGTGCCCCGACGCTGTCGAGCGAGGAGCGCGAGTACCTGCGCGACGTCGTGCGGACGTTCGACGGCGAGTCGATCGCGGAGCTGGCCGAGACCGAGCGCGTCACGGTCCACGACGTCAAGGCCGTCGAGTACTTCCTCAAGCGCCGCCTGGAGCTGGCGCCGGACCTGCTCGGCGAGGACACGGTGCTGCCGAAGGTCACCGAGCTCGTCCACTTCGCATGCACGAGCGAGGACGTCAACAACCTCTCCTACGCGCTCATGGTCCAGGGCGCTGTGCGGGACGTGTGGCTGCCGGCCGCGCGCGGCGTCGTCGGGGACCTCGCGGTCATGGCGCGCGAGCACGCCGCCGTGCCGATGCTCGCCCGGACGCACGGCCAGCCCGCGACGCCGACGACGCTCGGCAAGGAGCTCGCCGTCCTCGCGCACCGCCTGCAGCGGCAGGTGCGCCGGGTCGAGGGTGCCGAGTACCTGGGCAAGATCAACGGGGCGACCGGGACGTACGGCGCGCACCTGGCGGCGGTGCCGGGTGCCGACTGGGTCGCGGTGTCGCGGTCGTTCGTCGAGCACCTGGGCCTCACGTGGAACCCGCTGACGACCCAGATCGAGTCCCACGACTGGCAGGCCGAGCTCTACGCCGACCTCGCGCGGTTCAACCGCATCCTGCACAACCTCGCCACCGACGTGTGGACCTACATCTCCCTCGGCTACTTCGCGCAGGTGCGCGGCCAGGGCACCGTCGGCTCCTCGACCATGCCGCACAAGGTCAACCCGATCCGGTTCGAGAACGCCGAGGCGAACCTCGAGATCTCGTGCGCGCTGCTCGACACCCTGTCGGCGACGCTCGTCACGTCGCGGCTCCAGCGCGACCTGACGGACTCCACGACCCAGCGCAACATCGGCCCGGCGTTCGGCCACTCGCTGCTCGCGATCGACAACGTGCGCCGCGGGCTCGCCGGGCTCGACGCCGACCCGGCGGCGATGCAGCGCGACCTCGACGCGAACTGGGAGGTGCTCGGCGAGGCGGTGCAGTCCGCGATGCGCGCGGCGGGGATCGCGGGCGTGCCGGGCATGGACCAGCCGTACGAGCGGCTCAAGGAGCTGACGCGGGGGCGCCGGATCACGGGGGAGGACCTGCGGGCGTTCGTCGCGGGCCTCGGCCTGCCCGACGACGTCGCGGCGCGCCTGTCGGCGATGACCCCCGGCTCGTACACCGGCGCCGCCGCGGACCTGGTGCGCTACCTCGACGCCTGAGGCCCGCCCGCCCCCTCGCGTGCGAGCTCGGTACTTCTGCGCGAGCTCGGTACTCCTGCGCCAGATCGGTACTCACGGGTACCGAGCTCGCGCGGAAGTGCCGATCTCGGCGGGGCTGGACGTCCCGGACCCTCGACTCCCCCCTGTCGACGGCCCGTGCGGACCGGCACGAGGGTCCACCAGGTCGCGGGTGGTCCTCGTGGTCGATCGCGCTCGGTTTTCACCCTGGTGACGGGGGGCGGGTGGGCGCCGGCTGCTCAGAGCCTCGGGGGCCGGGACGATGGGCGAGCCATGAGCGCTGCGACTGGCACGACCCGGCAGGCGCCGTCCGCGCTGCCCACCTCGAGCCGCCCGGCGGGGGTGGTGCCGGCCCAGCGGAGCGGGCACGACCCGCACGGCTCGCACGGCCCTGTGCAGCCGGCCGTCCGCCGGACCCTGATCCCCCGCGGCGCCCGGCTGACGCCCGAGGCTTTCGCCGTCCGGCACCGCGCCCTCACCGCCGTCCTCCTGGCCCACGTGCCTCTCCTCGCGGGGCTGGCGCTGTTCTGGTGGCCGGCCGGTCATGCCGACCACGCCGCGTCCGCCGACCACCGTGACCTCGTCTGGGTCGGCATCGGGGTGATGCTCGCCCTGGCCGCCGTCGGGAGGGTTGCGCGCGGGCAGGGCCTGCGGGCGGCCGCGGTGAGCGCCGGACTGGTCGTCTCCAGCACGGTCCTCGTGCACGTCTCGGGCGGCATGACGGACATGCACCTGCACTTCTTCGTCGTCGTCGCGGTCGTCGCCCTCTACCAGATGTGGACGCCGTTCCTCGTGGCCATCGCGGGCGTCGCGGTCCACCACATCGGGATGAGCCTGGTGGACCCCACGCTGGTGTTCGACGGCCGGTCGCAGGAGGCGCCGCTCCTGTGGGCGCTCGTGCACGCGGTCCTCCTCCTCGCCGAGTGCGTGGCGCTCGCCGCGAGCTGGCGGTTCACCGAGCAGGCCGAGGACGCCCGCCGGGCCGAGCAGGAGCGCGCCGAGCGGACGGCGGCCGAGCAGCTCGCACTGCAGGCCGAGGTCGCGGCGGAGCAGCAGCGTGCCGCCGCGCGCGCTCTCGAGGAGCTCCAGGAGCGCACGCGCCGGACGGCCGAGATCGAGCAGCGTCTGGTCACGCTCACGGACGCAGGGACGCGGCTCCGTGACGGGGCCCGGTCGGCGTCCCAGCTCATGGACGACCTCGTGTCCGTCGCCGGTGAGATCGGGGCCGCGGCCGGCGCCGCGGCGGGTCACGCCGAGCAGGCGGCGGCGACCGTCGCGACGTCGTCGGAGGCGATGCACCGGCTGGGGGACGCGACCCAGCAGATCACCGACATCGCGAGGACGATCACGTCGATCGCCGAGCAGACGAACCTCCTCGCCCTCAACGCCACCATCGAGGCGGCGCGCGCGGGCGAGGCGGGCAAGGGCTTCAGCGTGGTCGCGCAGGAGGTCAAGGAGCTCTCGGGCCAGACCGCGAGGGCGACGCAGGAGATCGACGGCGTCGTGGCGAACGTGCGCGCGGGCACGCAGGAGGTCCTCGCCGGGACCGCGCAGATCGGCGAGGCGATCACCGCCGTCGTCGCGGCGCAGCGCACGATCTCCGCGGCGACGGACGAGCAGGGACGCGCGACGGCGTCCGCTCGGGCCGCGGTCGCCGACATGACCGGGACGGTCGAGCGCGTGACCGGTGAGGTCGAGCAGCTGGCCGCGGCGCGGGACTGAGCGACCGGCTCCGCGCCGGAGCAGGGGCGCTGGAGCGGGGACGACCGCGTGGGACGACGGCGCGGGACGCCGGAGCGGGGACGACGGCGCGGGACGACGGCGCAGGGACGACGGTCTGCCAAGGGGCGCCCAGTGCCCTCGCGCCGGGGGGCCCGCCCCCGGGCCGCCGTCGGTGCGGAACGCCCACGACCGCGGATACCGTAGCCATCAGGCTCCTGGACCCCCCATACTCGTCGTCATGCAGCGCATCGCCCACTGGATCAATGGTGACGAGTGGACCGGGGCGGCGGGCCGGACGGCCCCCGTGCACGACCCGGCGACCGGACGTCAGACGGCCGAGGTCCTCCTCGCGGACGCGGGGGTCGTCGACGAGGCCGTCGCGGCCGCGGTCAAGGCGGCCGACGGCTGGCGCCGCGCGTCCCTCACCCAGCGCACGCGCGTCCTCTTCGCGTTCCGGCAGATCCTCGACGCGCGCAAGGAGGAGCTGGGCGCGGTCATCACCGCCGAGCACGGCAAGGTGCTCTCGGACGCCGTCGGCGAGGTGACGCGCGGGCTGGAGGTCGTGGAGTTCGCGTGCGGCATCCCGCACCTGCTCAAGGGCGGGCACTCCGAGGGCGTCTCGACCGGGGTGGACGTCCACTCGGTGCGCCAGCCGCTCGGCGTCGTCGCCGTCATCTCGCCGTTCAACTTCCCGGCGATGGTGCCCCTGTGGTTCGTCCCGGTGGCGATCGCGGCCGGGAACGCCGTCGTCCTCAAGCCGAGCGAGAAGGACCCGTCCGCGGCCAACCTCATGGCGGCGTGGTGGAAGGAGGCCGGGCTGCCCGACGGCGTCCTGACCGTGCTGCACGGGGACAAGGAAGCGGTGGACGGGCTGCTCACGCACCCGGACGTCAAGGCCGTCTCCTTCGTCGGGTCGACGCCCATCGCGCGGTACGTCTACGAGACGGGCACGGCGCACGGCAAGCGCGTCCAGGCGCTCGGCGGCGCGAAGAACCACATGCTCGTGCTGCCCGACGCGGACCTGGACCTCGCCGCGGACGCGGCTGTCAACGCCGGCTTCGGCTCGGCGGGGGAGCGCTGCATGGCGATCTCCGCGCTCGTGGCGGTCGAGTCGGTCGCCGACGAGCTCGTCGCCAAGATCGCCGAGCGCATGGCCGGTCTCAGCACCGGCGACGGCCGCCGCGGCTGCGACATGGGCCCGCTGGTCTGCGCCCAGCACCGCGACAAGGTGGCCGGCTACGTCGACGCGGGCGTGGCCGAGGGCGCGGACCTCGTCGTGGACGGCCGCGACGTCGTCCCCGAGGGCGACCCCAACGGGTACTGGCTCGGCCCGACCCTCTTCGACCGCGTGACCCCGGAGATGTCGATCTACCGCGAGGAGATCTTCGGGCCGGTCCTGTCCGTGGTCCGGGTGCCCGGGTACGAGGAGGGGCTGCGCCTCATCAACGACAACCCCTACGGCAACGGCACGGCGATCTTCACGAACGACGGCGGTGCGGCGCGGCGCTTCGAGTACGAGGTCGAGGTCGGCATGGTCGGCATCAACGTGCCGATCCCCGTCCCGATGGCCTACTACTCGTTCGGCGGGTGGAAGAACAGCCTGTTCGGCGACTCCCACGCGCACGGCGCGGAGGGCGTGCACTTCTTCACGCGCGGCAAGGTCGTCACGACGCGCTGGCTCGACCCCAGCCACGGCGGGATCAACCTGGGGTTTCCCACGCACGGGTGAACCTGGTCCGTCCACGCCCGGAACCTGTGGACAGCGGTAGGCACACCGCCGTTTCTTTGCCAGGATGCGTCCCCGGGGGCGTCGTGGGGCACCCCTGCTGAACCACCAAGGGGGTACCGCATGAAGTTCGCCATGGGGTCCGACGTCCTGTCGACGTTGACCAAGAAGACGTCCTCCTCGAGCGAGGACCTGGGCGCGCTCGTCAAGGAGCTGGCCGCGGCGGCGGAGCCGCTGCAGGGCAAGTTCAACGGTGCGGGACGCGCGGCGTTCGACAGGTTCAAGGGCGAGACGGACCGCATCGCGATCGAGCTCAACGGGGCGCTCAACGCCGTGCTCACCGGCATCTCCGGCATGGACCGCTCCTTCGTCGAGGGCGACGCGCAGATGGCGGACGAGACGCGGGCGAGCGAGGGCGCGTCCTCGTTCGACGCGGCACGTTTCGGTTCGGCGAAGGCCTGAGGGGGCAGACATGGCAACGGGCAACAGCATCGACCGGCGCGACTTCGAGCTGGCGGCGTCGGCAGCGGCGCAGGACAACTTCAACGCGGTCGCCGGGCGCCTCGAGGCGCTCATCGACCAGCGCGACCGGGACGTGAAGTCCGCCATGGCGGACTACCTCGCGACCGGTGTGTCCGAGGAGTACGCGGCGAAGGAGGCCCGGTGGAACCGGGTCGCCGCCGAGGTCCGGACGATCATCCGGACCCTGCGCGGGTCGCTGGAGAAGAACGACGCGACGGCGCAGGACACGCTGCGGCGGGCGCAGGCGGCCGTCGACGCGATCGGCTGAGCCGGTGAGCGGGTGGCGGATCACCCCGCAGGGGGTGCAGGACGTCCTGCAGCGTGTGGGGGCCACGGCGGCGGTGCTCGACGCCGCCGTCGTGGGCCTGCCGGCGAAGGCGGAGCAGGCGGTCGCGGGGACGGGGCAGAACCCGATCATCGCAGACGCGCTCATCGGCTTCTTCGAGCACCACGCCACGACGCTGGAGTCCATCGGGAACCGGATCAACGCGTCCGTGACGGGGGCGGCTGCCGCCACCACCGCGTACGTGCAGGGGGATGAGCAGATGGCGGCGGAGCACCAGGCTGCGGCGGCGCAGGTCGCGGGGACGGGTCGGGTGCGCCCGGCCGGCGCCCGCGGCCCGGTGGTGGCGCAGTGACCGAGCAGTGCTACGCCTCGGGGATCAACCCGTCGGCGATCCCGGGCGACGAGCTGGACCCGGACGCGGTCGAGGCGGCGGCCCGGGCGCTCGCGGCCGACGGCGCCGCGGTGCGAGACGCGGGTGCGGACGTCCTGCAGGACTGGCGAGGCCTCGCGCTGCACTACGAGGCGCCCGAGGCGCCGCGGCTGTTCTCCGTCATGGACCCGGTGGAGACCAACGCCCGCCGGTTCGGCGACGACGTGGAGTCCGTCGCGGGCGCGCTCCGCGCGTACGCCGAGGAGATCAGGCCGATCAAGGCCTCGCTCGCCGCGGTGCGGGCCGACGCGTGGGGTTTCCGCAGCGACATCGCCTCGGAGCCGGAGTGGGAGTACGACCAGGACCTGGTCGACCGGAACACCGCCCTGGTCGCGAGGGTGAACACGCTCCAGGTCCGGCTGTGGGAGGCCGAGCGCCGCTGCGCGAACGCGATCCGCGCGCTCTACGGGGCCCCGGCCTGGCGTGCCGCGACCGCGGAGGGCGACCCCCGGGGGTACGGCGTCGACGAGATCCCGACGGACGCCGCGATGCCGTGGGGCAGCGACGTCCAGCGCAAGGACCACTGCCCGAAGTCCGCCGCGGTCGGGGTCAAGCGGTTCGTGTGGGACGGCGTCGTCGTGGACGGGCTGTGGGGCACCGTCACCGGCCTCGGGCTCCTCGTCGGCATCGACGGGAGCGGCTGGTCCTGGGAGACGATGTCGTCGTCCTGGGTGGGCATGGGCTCCCTCATCGGCTACTCCGGCGGGGAGTGGTCCTGGGGCAACGCGGGCGACGCCTGGACGGCGCTGGGCAAGGGCCTCATCGCGTACGACACCTGGGACGAGGACCCGGCCCGGGCGGCCGGTGGCGCGGTGTTCAATCTCGCCACGATCCTCATCCCGGCCGGAGCCGCCGTCACGGGCACCAAGACGGCCGGCACCGCGGCGGGCACGGCCGGCCGGACGGCGACGCTCCTCGCTCGTGGGGCGCGGGTCGTGGACTTCGTGGACCCGGTCGCCCTGGGGCTCATGGGCGGGCGCGCCGCGCTGCCCAAGATCGGTGACATGCTCGCCGACATGCGCCTGGCGACCCAGGGTCTGGGCGACTCCCTCCGCGTGCCCGAGGCAGCTGTGGTGCCGGCGGTGCGCGCCGACCTCGAGGTGCCAGTGGCTGACCTGGACGGCGTCGTGACGGTGCTGGACGACCTCGACGGGCTCGCCGGCGACCTCCCGCCGGTCCGGGACCCGGACGTCGCCGAGCCTGTGCCCGCACCGACACCTCAGCCGGAGCCGGCGCTCGTCGGCGGCCCGGCCCACGAGGCTCCGGGAGGTCTTGCGCACGGGGCGGACGACCTGCACCAACCCCCGAACGCGACAACCACCACGACCGGTGGCGGCGGGCCGGCCACGACCGGAGGCGACGGGGCGGCCATCGGAGGGGCGGTGGGCACCGATCCAACGCCCGCCCCGGCACCCGGCGGGACCGGCTGGCCAGAGACCCCCACCTCGAGCGGTGGAGGGGTTCCGAGCGGCACCGGGTGGCCCGGCGACGCACCCGGCGGCGGAGCTGTCGACGACCTGGTGGGGGACGGCGGCGGTCCGACCTCGCCGGACGCCCCAGGCACCGCGCAGCCGGCGACCGACGGTGAGCCCCCTACGGGTCCGGGCCCGTCGGACGACGCACCGCCCGGGACGGACGGCTCGGGGCAGGCGGCGCCCACCGCCGGGATGCTGGACCTCCTGCACGACGGGCACAGCGCTGGCGACGGATGGCGCAGGTTGTCGGACGAGGCCCTGGACCCGGACTACGGATTCCCTCGCGCGGACGCAGGGGAGCAGGTTCCTCCGTGGGCCAGTCCGCCTGCGGAGGCGTCCCCCGGCATCCAGGCGATCGGCGGAGACGCTGCGCGACCCTGGGGGCATGACCCGCTGACAGGTGCATCGCTGACCGAGCAGGAGTGGGTGGCCCGCTACACGACCGCTGACGGGGCAGTCCGCTGGCCCGCCAACGGCGGATCGGTGCCGGGGACACGGCTCGTGTTCGAGGACGCGGGAGCGTTCACCGAGGTGTTCGGGGATCAGCTGGACCGGGTCGGTCGTCCGTCCGGCCAGTACCTCGGAGTGCCGCCGGGTGCCACGTGGTCCGAACGCGCGATCACGCCGGACACCTTGGCGCAGGCCGTCCACCGGTACGAGATCGACCGCGCGGCCGCCTCTCGGGCAGGCGTCGAGATCCACGTCTCGCAGGTCGCCCCCGCTTTCGGGCAGCCTGGCGGTGGCATCCAGGTGCGGTTCTTCAAGGACGATGAGGCACTGACGGTTGAGATGCTTGTGGAAGACGGAGTGCTGCGCTGATGAAGGTCACCCCCCGGGTCGGAGAGTTCCTGGTCGAGGCCGGTGCTCATGAGCAGCCGACGCCGGAGGGCGTGGGGTGGATCGCCACGGACTCGGGTCTTGTGGTGATCGACCGGGCAGACGGCTGCTTCGACGTCGCCCGCTGGGGCAAGGGCACGACCGAGGCGGTGGTCCTGACCGGCGCGACGAGAGACGTGGTGGACGTCTTCCTGGTCGTCCACTACGGAAACGACTGGCGGGACGCGCATGGTCTGGGACCGCTGCGGCTGACCGACCACGAGACCCCGCTGCCGGCGGGGTTCCACGTGGCCGATGGCGACGGGCGCCGTAGCGAGCTGCTGGTCGATGGTCCGCCGGGCTGCGTGCTCGGCGGCCTGCAGCCCCGCTCGGCGCGGAAGCTCGCGCACGCCCTCGCGGTCCCCCTCGACGACCTCGTTGCCTCGTTCCAGGATCCCCGTGGTCGCCCCGCGTTCCCCCAGCCGGCGGGTGGCTGAGCCGTGCACGCCCGACGTGCCCTGGGCTCGGCGCCCCCTGTCGATGCGACAGGCCGTTTCCGGGAGCCGCCGCTCCCGGGCGACCATGGTGTGGGGTGGTCCGGTCCGGTGGCGGTGGACGAGCTGACGGGTGTGGTCGAGGTGGTGCAGGGGCTCCCGCTTGGGCGGGTGGAGCGTTGGTCTGTCCCCCAGCCGCCGCCCCTCCCCCCGCGCGACGGCGGTGGGCCCGCCGGCCGTCGTTCCGGAGGGACGGCCGGGTCGACGCCGGCGATGACGGCAGCCGACGTTCGGTGACACGGTCCGACCGCGATCCTCGTGAGGGAAGGCTCAGGGTGCAGGGCAGTCAGGACGAGGTCTCCACGGCTGACGTGCCCTCAAGCGAGCCCGAGAGCACTCAGGTGGTCGAGGTGAGAGCCGGCCTGTACGCAACGGTCGACGGGCGCACCTACCGTGCTCGCACCGCGCCGGGCTCGCCGGTCGTCGGGCTGGTAGTGCACGGGGATGACGCGGCGCCACCGGACTTCGTGTGGGACGACCGGATGGGCGGCCACTGGCACCGGCGCGTGACCCGGTCGGAGTGCTCGCGCCTGTTCCGCGTCCTGACCTCGGCGTGGTGGCGTGTATTCCCCGTGCTGGTCCACAGCATCGACGGGCCGTGGGCGCACGTCGACTACGCCCCCGATGGCTATCCCGCGCCAGGGCCCAGGGACGGGCGCGGGCGGTTCCTCGAGCCGCCGCTGCCTCCCGAGCCGGGTGCCGGGTGGCGCGGTTCCGTACCCGCGGTCGAGCTGTCGCGTCACGTGGAGTGGGTCCAGGAGCTCCCGCTGGAGACGGTCGACCGGTGGCCCGACCCGGTCTTCCCGGCGCTCGGTGACGGACCGGCGACTGCCCGGTGACCGGGTTGCGAGACCCACGGCGATGACGCGATCGGGCAGGATGGCGCCGCTCGCACGACGTCGAGTGGATCGCCACGGACCGTCACCCCGTGACGGACCGCGATGTCCGCCGAGGAGCGGCTCAGCGCTCGCGGACGACGACGGTGCTGCTCACCTTGTCCGCGAAGGTCTGGGTGAGCGGGTCCCACAGCGGCCAGAGGAAGCCGAGCGACCCGGGCCAGTCGAGCACGTGCGCCAGCTCGCGACCGATGGTCCGGCCCGCCCCCGGAACGACCCCGGTCCGCTGGTCGGCGAGGCGCAGGCCGAGCACGCGCTTGCCCACCGAGCGCCCGGTCCGGCCCTGCAGCACCCACCGGTTGGCGACCCAGAGCACGACCTGCACCGCGAGGGCCGCAAGGACGGCCCAGTCGCCGGCCGGTGTCGTCATGATCGACGGCTCGCCGAAGATGTCCACGCCGCGGTCGGCGGTGAGGTAGGCGAACGGGCCGGCGACGAGCCACGGCGCGAGCGCGGCGAGCACGTCCACGAGGTACGCCCCCACGCGCTGCAGCCAGCTCGCGAGGACGCCGCGGCGTGTGCCGGGGTCCGCCGCGGCGGCCGGCGCCGGGTACGGCGAGGTCGTCGGGAACGGTGGCGGTGCGCTGGTCATGGTCCTCCCCCGGGGAACGCCGACGTCGTCGCAGCCGCGACCGCCGAAGTATGGCAGCCGCCGCATCCCCGGTGCGGCCTGCTCCCGGGCGCCCGGCGTTGTCGTGGTGCGACGCGGCTAGGATCCCCGAGGGCAGTGGCAGCGCGCCGACGCGGAGGGGGCTTCGAGCATGCCGAGGGGGACGGTGACGTGCGCCGCGTGCTCGGCGACCGTCCCGGGTCCCGGCGAGGTGTGCCCCCGCTGCGGTCGACGGCACACGCCCTCCCGCGACGGTTCCGGAGCCTCCGAGCCGACCCTTCTGCTCGCGGGTTCCGTCCCGGCGACGACGGCGGCGCGCGCCGCGGCGGTCGTCGTCGACGTCGTCCTGGCCCTCCTGATCCTCGCCGCTGCGGCGTTCGTGCTCCGCGCGGCGGGTGCCCCGGCCGCCGCGGTGGCTGCGGGCGCCGTCGTCGTCGCGGCGCTGTCTGCGGCCGGGGTCCTCGCTGTGCAAGCCCGGACCGGACGCACCCCGGGCAAGCTCGCGCTCGGGCTGCGCGCCGTCGACCGCTTCACCGGGCTGCCGCTGGGATGGCGCGGCGCACCCGTGGACCGGTGGGCGAGCGCGACGGTGCTCGACGTCCGGTCCGGCCGGGACACGACGGTGACCGTCGCGGAGCCCACGCTGCAGCGCCTCGCCCAGGTCGCCGAGGGTGGCTTCGGACCCCCGGCAGCGCCCGCAGCGCCCGCAGCGCCCGCAGCGCCCGCAGCGCCCGCGTCGGTCCCGACCCAGGCCTCCGTCTCGGCGACGACGAGCGCCCTGACGCCT
>NZ_AXCW01000110.1 GCF_000603945.1 Actinotalea ferrariae CF5-4
CGCCACCACCACCGCCGGAGGAGTTGTTCCGGCTCGCCGCCTCCTCGCGCGCGCGGCGCTCGGCCTCCTCGCGCGCACGCCGGTCGGCCTCCTCCCGCGCACGCCGGTCGGCCTCCTCGCGGGCACGCCGCTCGGCCTCCTCCCGCGCGCGCTGCTCGGCGATGATGCGCTGCCGCTCCGCCTCCTGCGCCGCGATGATCTCCTGCAGCTCCGTCTCGAGCTGGGCCCGCTGCTGCTCGAGCTCGGCCCGCCGGGCGAGCTGCTCGGCGCGCTTGGACTCGATCGTCGCGATCCGCTCGGTCTCCTGCTCCTGCAGGCGCTCGAGCTCCACCTTGCGCGCCTCCGCCTGGGCCCGTGCGGCCTCGGCCTCGACGACCTTGGCGTCCGCCTCCGCCTTGAGCTGGACGATCTGCTCGCGCACCGCGGTGAGGCGTGCCTGGCGGTTGCGGTTGACGCCGTTGATCTGCTCGAGGTCGCGCAGCGCCTGGGTCTGCGCGCGCAGGGCCGTCGACGCCAGCTCGGACTGCTGGACGAACTCGTCCGTGGTGCGGGCGTCGAGCACGGCGGAGAGCGCCGACGCCGCCATGTCGCCCTTGTAGGCGTCGCGGGCCATCTGCCCGATGGCGACGCGGATGTCGCCGGCACGGTCGGCGTCCGCGTCGATCTGACCCGTGATCGTGCTCTCCTGCTCCTGGGCCACGGTGAGCCGCTCGGCGATGAGCTCCGCCTCGAGCTGCAGCTGCGCGAGGAGCGCCTCCGCGGAGGCGAGCTCCGCCCGGGCGCCGGGGATCCGTGCCTGGATGTCCTGGAGCTCCTGCTGCGCCTGGAGGAGCTCGGCGTCGGTGTCCTCGAGGTCGGCGTGCAGCCCTTCCAGGGCGCCCTGGGTGTCGCGCTGCTGCCCCTCGGTCGCGCGGCGCCGGTCCTCGAGGTCGTCGGCCGTGGCGGGCACCGCGGTCGTGGCGAGCAGGCCCACGCCGAGGAGCGCGACGACGACGCGTCGCAGCGTGCGCAGACCGGCGGACGCCCCCCGGTCGTGGCGGGGCGTCGTCGTCGGTGGGGAGTTCGTCGTCGGGCGGGGCATGGGCCTCACACCTTCGTGTATCGGCTGAGCGTCACGACCGATGAGATGGCCGCGAGGAGGATGGCGACGCCGACGAGGAGCGGGGCGATCGTCCAGACCGCGTCGGTGCCGATGTACGGGACGAACTGCACCGACTGCGCGAGCCAGTCCTGGACGAGGTAGGTCACCCCGAACCACAGGCCCGCCACGGCCAGGGCGGCCCCGATCGTCGCCGCGATGGCGCCCTCCAGCATGAACGGCAGCTGGATGAAGAGGTTCGAGGCGCCGACGAGGCGCATGATCCCGGTCTCCCGCCGTCGGCTCATCGCGGACAGCCGGATGGTGGTGGTGATGAGCAGGACGGCGGACAGGAGCATGACCGCGGCGAGGCCGGCGGCGACCAGGCTCGCGCGGTTCAGCACGAGGATGAGCGGCTCGATGACCTGCCGCTGGTCCCGGACCACCTCGACGCCCTGACGGCCGGTGAACACGTCCGAGATCACCTGGTACTGCTCCGGGTCGACGAGGGCGACCCGGTAGGAGGCCTGGAGCTGGTCGGCGGTGACGCCCTCGGCCCACCACTCGTCCGCGAAGCGCTCCTGGAACGCCGCGTACGCGTCGTCCTTGGACTCGAAGAAGACGTCCTGGACGTACGGCTCGAGGGCCTCGCCCGCGAGCTCCGCGCCGATCGCCTCGATCTGCTCGCCGGTGGCCTCACCGGAGGCGCACGTCGGCTGCTCGGACTGGTCGGGGCACAGGAAGATCGAGACCTCGACGCGGTCGTACCAGTCGTCCTTCATCTGGTCGACCTGCACCTGCAGGAGGCCCGCGGCACCGACGAAGGTGAGGGACACGAACGTCACGAGGATGACCGACACGGTCATCGAGAGGTTCCGGCGCAGGCCGATCCCCAGCTCGGACAGGATGAACTGCAGTCTCACGGCATCCCCCTCAGCGGTCCGAGCCGTAGACGCCGCGGGACTGGTCGCGGACCATCCGCCCGTTCTCGAGCTCGATGACGCGCTTGCGCATCTGGTCGACGATCTCGTCGTCATGGGTGGCCATGACCACCGTGGTGCCGGTCCGGTTGATCCGGTCCAGCAGGCGCATGATCCCGACCGACGTCGTGGGGTCCAGGTTCCCGGTGGGCTCGTCCGCCAGCAGGATCGGGGGTCGGTTGACGAAGGCGCGCGCGATCGCCACGCGCTGCTGCTCACCGCCGGACAGCTCGTGCGGGCGGCGCTTCTCCTTGCCGCCGAGTCCCACGAGCTCGAGGGTGTCCGGGACCGTCGTGAGGATGTGGTGCTTGGGCTTGCCGATCACCTGCAGGGCGAAGGCGACGTTCTCGAAGACGGTCTTGTTGGGCAGGAGGCGGAAGTCCTGGAAGACGGCGCCGATCTGGCGACGCAGGTGCGGCACCTTCCACGTCGAGAGCGTCGAGAGGTCCTTGCCGGCGACGAAGACGCGGCCCGCCGTGGGGCGCTCCTCGCGCAGGACCAGACGCAGGAAGGTCGACTTGCCGGACCCGGAGGCACCGACGAGGAACACGAACTCGCCGCGCTCGACCTCGAGATCGACGTCGTCCAGCGCGGGCCGGGCGCCGCGCGCGTAGACCTTGGAGACGTTCTCGAAACGGATCACGGGTGGGAGCCAGTCGTCGGGGGCAGGGCAGGTCCGGGGGGGCACCGGGCGCACCAGCGCGCGCACGTGCCCCATCAGACCGTTTCGAGAGTAGGCAGACACCCGGCGCGGACCCGCCCGTGACACGCCGGGCAGGTCGACCTGACCCTCGCCGCGGACCGCGGGGGCCCGAGCGGGTCGAGCCGTCCTCAGGACTGCTGCGCCTGGTTGCGCCGCCACCGGATGCCGGCCTCGATGAAGCCGTCGATGTCGCCGTCGAACACCGCCGAGGGGTTGCCCACCTCGTGCTCGGTGCGCAGGTCCTTGACCATCTGGTAGGGCTGCAGGACGTAGGAGCGCATCTGGTCGCCCCAGCTGGCCTTCACGTCGCCCGCCAGCTCCTTCTTCTGGGCCGCCTCCGCCTCCTTCTGCAGCAGCAGCAGTCGGGACTGCAGGACGCGCAGCGCCGCGGCGCGGTTCTGGATCTGGGACTTCTCGTTCTGCATCGACACGACGGTGCCGGTCGGGATGTGGGTCAGACGCACGGCCGAGTCCGTCGTGTTGACGGACTGGCCGCCCGGCCCGGAGGAGCGGAAGACGTCGACCTTGATCTCGTTCTCGGGGATGTCGATGTGGTCGGTGCCCTCGATGAGCGGCACGACCTCGACGGCGGCGAAGGACGTCTGCCGCCGCCCCTGGTTGTCGAACGGCGAGATCCGCACGAGACGGTGCGTGCCCGCCTCGACGGACAGGGTGCCGAACGCGTAGGGCGCCTTGACCTCGAAGGTCGCCGACTTCAGCCCGGCCTCCTCCGCGTAGGAGGTGTCCATGACGGTGGTCGGGTAGCCGTGGCGCTCGGCCCAGCGCAGGTACATCCGCAGGAGCATCTCGGCGAAGTCGGCCGCGTCGACGCCGCCGGCGCCGGAGCGGATGGTCACGACGGCGTCGCGCTCGTCCCACTCGCCCGACAGGAGCGTGCGCACCTCGAGGGCACCGAGGTCCTTCTTGATCCCGGCCAGCTCCTCCTCGGCATCGGCGAGGGTGTCCGCGTCGTCCTCCTCCTGCGCCATCTCGACGAGCGTCTCGAGGTCCTCGATGCGCTGGTCGAACGTCTCGATGCGCTCGAGCTCGGTCTGGGCGTGGGAGAGCGCGGAGGTGACCTTCTGGGCGGCGTCGGTGTCGTCCCACAGGTCCGGGGCCGAGGCCTGGTCCGACAGCTCGGCGATGCGTTCCCGCAGGCGGTCGGGGTCGCTCACCGCCCGGATGGTCCCGAGGGTGCTCCGGAGGGCGGCGATCTCTGCGGGGAAGTCGGTGGCTGCCACGAGGGTCGAGGGTATCGCGCGGTGCTGCGCGCGCGTCCCGACAGGCAGCGTGCGTCAGTCCGCCCGGGCGCGGGACGTCGCCCGCAGAGCGATCCCGTCCGACCAGGCCGCGGTCACCCAGGAGACCAGCGGGGGGCGCGCGACGGCGCCGAGGGTCACCTCGGCGGTGCGCCCGTCCGTGCTGGTCGACAGCACGGTCAGCCCGGTGAGCCGCGCCGCGCCGGGGGACTCCTCGAGGTGCTCGACGACGGCGGCGCGCACCGACGCCTCGGTGAGGACGACGAGACCGTCGTCGGCGGCGGTCCGCCCTGGCGCTTCCGGGCCCGAGCCGCGGCCGTAGTAGGCGTCCTCGCTGAGGGAGTCGGCGGCGGCGAGCGCCGCCTGGTCGGCGACGGCGAGCAGGCGCTTGCGCTCGAGGTGCACGCCCGACGCGGAGACGACGACGGTGACGAGCAGCAGGGCGATCACGGCGTAGCAGAGGCTCAGCAGCATGACCTGACCGTCGTCGGCGCCGTGCCGACGGGTCATCTGCAGGGCGGCGGCGCGCAGCCGGCCCCCTGCGCGGCCCGGGCCCGGCTCGTCCCGCCTCACGAGCGGCTCCGGTGGTCGTCGACCGGGGCGGTGACGGTCGCGCTGACCGGGACGGCGAGGGGGACGACGTCGCGCACGAACCCCGGCACCCCCGGCAGCGGCACGGCGAGCGCGACCTCGACCGTGACGGTGGTCCCCGGGCTCGTGCAGTCCGGCTCGCACCGGACCGCCAGCGCCTGCGCCGCCAGGTCGGGGTCCAGGCCCTGGTCGCCCAGGGCGATCGCCACCGCGGCGGTCGCCCTGGCGCCGGCGTCGGTCGGCCCCGCCGTCACCACCGCGCGCGCCGCCTCGCGCGCGGCGCCCTCGACGGCGAAGGTCGCGGCCTGCACGGCGGCGAGCACGACGACGAGGTAGACCAGCGGGACGAGGAGCACGACGGTGGCGCCGAGGAACTCGACGACGGCGCTGCCGGCGTCGGCCGGCGCACCGAGCCGGGCGCCGAGCCCGGTGCGGAACCGCCCGCGCGGGCGCACTGCGGTCGCGCTCATGGCGCCTCGGCCAACGCGTGCCCGTCGACCTCCACGACGCCGCCCGGACCGAGCAGGCCGAGCACGGGCAGCGGCGCCACGATCTCCACCCGGACCACGTCCAGGCCGCCGAGGACCGCCCGCGAGCCCTCGACCTGCTCGGCGAACCGCGGGGAGAGGGACGCGGCGACCAGCTCCCGGGCGCGGGCGGCGCCGTCGGCGGGCGTGCGGTCGGCCAGGGCGCCGTAGCGGGCGCCCTCGGCGGCGCAGTCGACGAGGGTGGCGCGCACGTGCAGGGCGAGGGCGACCTGCAGCACGCCCAGGAAGACCACGGTCGTCAGCAGGCTCACCAGGACGAACCCGACGACGGCCGACCCCGCGTCGTCAGTCCCCGACCGACGTGACACGGCTGATGGCCTGCTCGAAGACCGCAGCGAGCGCGTCGCCGGCGAGGGCCCACAGCATGACGACGAGCCCGGCGGTCATGAGGGTGACGAGGACCCAGCCGGGGACGTCGCCCCGTTCCGGGTCGTCCTCGTGCGGCGTCCGGGTCACGGGACGGAGGTGGTGGGGATGCGGCACGGTCTTCTCCTCGGTGCGGTGGTGGACGGGGTGCTGCGACGACGGGCCGGCGAGAGGGCCCGGCGATCAGGAGGGTCGGTGCCCGCGGACGAGGCCGCGCGGCGCATCAGAGGTCCAGCCGGAGCGCGACGAGGCCGGGGAAGACCGCGAAGAGCACGGTCACCGGCAGCACGAGGAAGACGACCGGCACGACAAGCGTGCATCGTTGCCCTTGCTGGCATCCGATCCCAACGAAGGGGCAGACCATGACCACCACCGACACCCCCCGCCCGACCGCGCCGGCCATCGTCTGCCGGCCCTGGTGCAGCGACGGCGACGGCCACACGAACGAATTCCTTGCCGACGACCAGCGCTGTTGGTCTGAGTGGGAGGCCGTGCCGCTGAGCCGGATGCCGCTGTGGGAGGACATCAACCGCGGCTGGAACCCGCAGAAGCTCGAGGTCGCCACGGAGGCCGGCCCAAGGCGCCAGGACGCCGTGCTGCTCTACGAGGGTTCGCGCGACCTGGACCTCCAGTTGACCGCGGTCGAGGCGCTCGCGGTCGCGGCCGCGCTGACGAAGGCAGCCGCCCGGCTCATGGATGGTGCGCGATGATCCCGGCACTGTGCTGCGTGTGCGGCACCCGACGTGAGGTCTCCCGGCAGGCGGTCCGTAGCGCCGATCGCACGCGGCGGCTCAAGTGCGGGACGTGCGGCGTGATGACGGTCCACGCGGCGGTGTTCGGCGGTGAGGACTGGCGCGAGGGGGAGAACCTGGCGGCGCGGGTAGCCGAGACGGATGGTGACGACGAGCTGGCTTCGACGGCTCGTCGGTTCGGGATGCAGCTCGTCGAGGTCCCCGACCTGCGGGATCCGCTCGTCTACGTGGCGTCACACCGCCTCTTGCTCGTCCGGGCCGGCATGAGCGGCGCCTGCCGGGACGCCGCCGCTGCACACCTCCTCGTCTGGAAGCCGCAACGCCACTGAGAGACGGAGGGGGACCAACGTCCCTGTTAGGACTCCCTCGCCTCCCCGTAGTTTCCTCGTCAGCGGACCGGTGAGTGCCCAGTGGTGTGGAGAACGTCCTCACCGGTCCCGAACGGATGGCCCGCCGAGAACCCCCCATGACCTCTGGCGGGCCATCCGGGAGTTTCCTCGTCCGTGGCGTGAACGCTGACCCGCCCGGATGGGACGAAGGCGCCGCCCTCACCTCGGACCGGTGAGGGCGGCGCTCGTCTCTGTGGCACCAAGGTCAAGCGGTTCGGACGCTATGACCTGCCCGCGGGTATGACGATGGAAGTGGCGGGTCAGAACGCACCGCGAAGATTTGCGCGGAAGGTCTGATTGCAGGGCGCACAGAGTGCGGTGCCGTTCGCAAGCGTCACCGCTTGGACGTACTCGGCATCGTCAAGGTGCCACGAGCACCACCCCGAGCGGACCTGGAACCTCATCGTCAGCCATGACGACAACATACGCGCCACACCCGGGGTCGCAGACGACGAAGCGCCGCCCCCGGGCTGGTTCACTTCACCACTTGAGGCTCGTCACGAACGGCTGTGGATCGTCGTCAGGTGGTGTCGGCCGGTCGTGCGGGAACCTGAAATCGCGATAACCGCGCTGCGCGACGAGGCGTCGACCTTGCTGAGCGCGATCGATCAGGTCAAGGATCAACGCCACGTCCTCACTCCGCATGCCAAGCTGCCGACACTTGGCTCGGATCGCGGCAAGCGAGAGGCCTCGCCAGTAGCGGCGGTTGTGCATGAGGTCGGCCTTGAGCTTGGCCTCCTCGTTCCACTTGAGGTGGTTGTCGTACCCGCGAGCCATGCCGGCTAGGTACTCAAGAACCTCGACGATGTCCTTCGGCAGGGTGTCGGCCATCTCGGAGCAGCGCTAGGGCGCCCCGGCCTAACGGCCTTCACCGCGCGCCGGGCCCCGGCGCGCGGGCCAGCGACGGGGTGTCTCGGCAAGCCTGCGGCGCTGGTCGGCACGGACGGCTCTCTCGGCTTCCGCCCAGACGCGACTCCGGACGGCGGGATCGTCAAGCTCGGGTACCTCAAGGCGCCTCGGTTGCTCTAGCGTCACGTTACCCATCTGACTCCGCTCCCTCCCTCCGTCTGTTCGCGTACTCCGCGAAGAGTCCTGCGAGCATGCTCGCCACCAACTGTACGAGCAGGACGTCCGTTCGGCTGAACGCCCCCGGTCCTGGCGCGTCAACCGTCAGTAGACCGTATCCCTTCTCACCGACAGCGATCGGTGCGGTGATGAAGGTGTCATAGCCGTTTCCTGAGCCCATCCACGCCCTCGGAGACCGGAGGCGCTCCTCCGCGATGTCGTCGACGTGCACAGGCTCACCTCCGAACAGCACCTTGAACGCGCTGTTTCCCCGCGTAGTCCCTTGCCGGAAGCCCTCTGACTTCGGCAGGCGGCCAGAGTGCGCCACGCAGGTCATTGACTGCTGGTCCTCCGAGACGGCGAACACCAGAGCGCGCACGTCGAGCCGGTCCCGGAAGGGCACAAGACATGATGCCGCGGCGTGCTGGCAGGCCCTGGCAAAGATCCCGTTCGGGTTCGCCTCTCCCTGGGCCAAGCTGGCTGTGAGGTCCGCCAAGGGAGTGAGCGCCTGCCCGAGCAGCACCTGGGCCTCTGCAACGGCGTTGCCGTTCGCCTTCTCTTCCTCGTGTCGCCACCAAGCCGCCGCGATCTCAGGCAGTGCCGCGAGCCCTAGCACGACTGACCCCACCGCGCCTCGAGCGACAGTGATATCCGCGAAGAGGACTGCGGCCACGATTGCGCCTGCCGCACCCGCAGCGGGAGACAACCATCGGAGCCGGTCCGTGAGGGCCCCGAGCCAGGCCGCGATCGCCAGGATCGGATTCTCGGCAGGGGGCACGGGTCGCAGGCTAGCGGCGATGCCGCAGCCGGGGCACGTCTAAGCAACCCGGACGCCAGGGAAGTCACCGCTCCGTCAAGGCGAACGAGCCGCCCGGTTCCAGGCCGAACGCTCGAGCGGCCGAGGCTCGAACGGGTCCGCGCAGGTAGTCCCGCACGAACGTGCGGCATGTCTCGTCCAGGTCCTCGGCCACCGGCTCAATCGCCAGGTCTGCGGTGTCGACGACAGCCTCGATCCAGTCCCCGATCACCGGAGCCGTGTGCGTGATCACGGCGAGGATGGCGTCGCTGTGGACCCGAGCCACCCACAACCGCCCCGCCCTTCGTCGTATCGAGACGTGCCAAGGTGCGAACGCCGAGACGGCAGCGGCGGCGGGCACTGGGGTCCACGACAGGCCGTCGCGGGTGTCCTCAGGAGAGCCGCGGAACAGAAGGCACGAAGCGGGTGCAGGCCGACCCGCTGGCGTGTCGTTGACGGTGTACCCGTACTCGCGGAACGCGCGCAGCCACTCGGCCCGCTCGGCGTAGCGGTCCGGGAACAGGGGCAACGTGGCGTTGGCCCACACGCCGGCGAGCTTGCGAGCCTGTACCGCCTTGGCGAGGCCGCTCTCGAGCGTCCCCGGCGTCACCCGGCCACCGCCCTGAGCGCGCCGGCCAGCTCCACGTACCGGGTCACCTGCCGTCGACAGGCCTCCTGCACCTGCGGCTCGGCACGGCGGATATCTGCCGACGTCGGGTCGACCACGTACTCGGTGAACCCCCCGACGGGGAACCGGGCGGCATGGTGGATCACCGCAAGGACGTTCTCGGGCGGCACCTCCGCGGACCAGACCGACCCAGGCTCGCGGTACGTGTGCTCAGCGCCGAGGAAGGCGACGAAGCCGGCCACGGTAAGGCTGTCGCTCCACCCGATGCCGTCACGGCACGACTCCGAGGCGCCCCGGTGCAGGAGGAGCGGAGACGAAAGCGGCTCCGTGGGCTCGTTGTCTACCGTGAAGCCGTAGTTGCGAAAGGCCGCCAGCCACTCATTCCGATACACGTACCGATCGGGGTAGCCCGAGTCGCTGTCATACAACCAGGCGCTGACCAGCGACCTAGAATTAACCGCAGCCCCAATGTTTTCTACCAGTTTTCGATCCGACATTCTGGTTTACCCCTTTTCCGTCAGCCTGTAGCGGGCGGAGCCCGACAGGTCCACACCCGCGGCGCGGGCGCGCCGCTGGTCGATTCGGTCGGGCCATTGGTCACTCATGAGCCCGTTTGCCTGACACCACGCCTTTCGGAAGGAGTCGAAACGCGCCCAAGGTGGGGCCGCCCTTAGCAGCGACGCACCCCGCAGGCTCAACGTCAGTCCGTAGGCCGCCACCAGCTCTGAGACGGCGGCGTGATCCGCCCACACGGGGTCCAGGCGGTCCCGCAGGGCCGGGGGCATCCCGTCGCGCCGTGCGGCGGTCGCTGTCTGCCCTCCGCGAGCAAGGCGCCGGTCACTCATGGCGGACCACCCACCCGAGGGCGAGCATCCCGGCCGGCGTCAGCCCGAGCTGCCCCCCGAGGTGGCGCATCTCCTGCGCCTGCCACGCCGACGCGCTGCCGTCATAGACCGCGACCGCGTGACAGATGTACGCGGCCACAGCGGGGATGTAGGAGTCGTCCCATTCGTTCGCCTGCGGTGACTTCCACAGATTCCGCCACAATGCGCGCTCTTCCGCGCTCCAATCGCGGGTTTTCGGCATCTTCGGAACGGGCAGCGAGCACCCTTCCGCGGGCAGCTCGATCAGGCCCGATCGTGCCCCTGGGCTGCGGTGACGCCGACTGTTCGGCTTGCCGGGATTGGACATCGGACCAGGCATCACGCGCTCCCTCGTTGAGGCCAACCGGTTGGAAAACCTGCGCCTCTCCTCACCTGCGGTGCAGCCTTCATGGTCAATAGAGGTGCCGCCCCACCCCCTTCTCGCCTCTGGTGGCGGCTCACAGGAGCGTCCAGCCGCGATCGGTGCTCGTCATCACGCGAACCTCGTCGCGGCTCGCGCCTCGTGTGCGGTACGCGTCGCGTGCGCGTGCGGTGCGCTGCCTGAGCTCGGCGGGTGTGGCGAGGCTGAGGCTCACACCGTCGTAGTCCCCGCGTGCGATGCCGACGAGCGTGGCGTCGATGTCCTCGGCTGCGTCCTGTGCCACCCGGCGCACCGTCAGGGTGGGGCTGAGGGTGGCGTCGGGGGTGACGGTGACCCTCCCGAGCCGGTCCCCGTCCAGCGCCTCGACGATGGTCTCGGGGAGGTCGACGAGCGGGAGCAGCGTGACGAGCGCCGCGGGGATGTCGACCGGGGGGTCCTGCACGTAGATGGCGGCGTAGGTGCCTAGCAGGGTCAGGGCGTCCCGTGCGGCCTTGAGGTGCGCGGCGTGCCCGCCCTCGACTGCGGCGTCCACGTCCAGTGGGTTGACGGCGGGCAGGGACTTGGCGGCCCGGGTGAGGGTCTTGGCGAGCTTGTCGAACGCGGGTCGCAGGTCGGTGGCGGTGCGGTGCAGCAGGTCCGGCATGGCTTCGCGGGTGGCGCCGTCCATCGCCTTGCCGAACGCGGCCTTGAGGGCGTCGCCGGCCTGTGCCCGTGCGATGCGCTCGAGCGCTTCGGCGTAGAAGGCGGCCGGGTCGGGGTTGGTGATCGCTTCGGCGGCGAGGCTCGCGGCCACCTCGTCGGCGGTCGGCTCGGCTCCGATCAGGTCCACGATGCCCACGGCCCGGGTCGGCACGGGAACGCCGGCGAGGCGGTAGGCGGCGTCGATCCGCTGAAGCTGGTTCTGCGGGATGGTGATGGGGCGGGCGAAGTTGCTCATCGGTGGCTCTCCTGGGCGGTGTGGGTGGTGACTGGCTGAGGTACTTCCCCGGGCGCGGTGCGCCAGACGCGGACTCCCATCCGCGCCGCGAGTGCGAGGAGGGCGGGGATGTCCGTGGTGGTCGGGATGGCGAGCAGCTGTGGCCCGGCGTTCTGGCGGGCGTAGCAGCCGCCGCAGTGGGTGTCTCGGGGGTACTTGGTCGGCTTGCCGCAGTCGGTGCAGGCGTTCACTTGTCGGCCTTTCTGAGTTCGACGGCCCCGCAGTCGTCGCAGCGGGCGATGAGGAGCCCGTAGACGCTGCGGGAGGGTTCAGCGGTCCACCCGGGTCGTGTGCACCGTGGGCGGTGGATCGTGGTGGTGCTGTCGGTGGTGGTCACGGCTTGCGCCTCCGGTCGGTCTCGGTCTCGGCGCCATACACGCCGCGCTCTTTCGGGTATGCCCGCCCGTAGTCGCGGCAGGCGGTGAGGGCTGGACAGGGCCGGCAGAGATCCGCGGCCACGCGCTGCTCCGCGGGGTCGTCGGAGGTCCAGGCGGCCCGCTCGGTCACAGGGACGGTGTGGCAGACGGCCGGGTGGCCGGCGTCCCCCAAGCGCTCGAGGTGGGCCACGAGCTCGGCGCGGGCCTCGGCGCGGGTGGCGGTCACCACGCACCCCCCGCCGTCGGTTCGGCCGGTTTCGTCAGTTCCGTCGGTTCATCGGGAGGGGTGATGCCCATGCGTCGCCAGACCGGCGAGAGGGCCTGCCGGTAGTACCCACGGGGTCCGTCGCCCTGTCGGCCCGAGTGGACCTTGAAGCCCTGCGCGAGCATCCGGCCCATGCGCTGCGCGGTGAGGGCCTTGCCGTAGGCGGACTCCGGTCCCCACATGCGCGGGTGGCGCATCACGAGATCGGCCACGAGCGCCGCGGTTGGGACGAATGCGGTTGCCTCGGGCCACAGCTCCGCGATGTCTCTCAGCAGGGTGACCGCGGGCGGGCTGGTGACCATCCCGTCCTCACGGTCCATCTGCGCGGCGATGAGGTCGCGCCGGATCAGGTCGTCGGCCACGTCGGGCCAGTGGCCTCCTGCGGCCTCTGCGACCCTCCTGAGCGGGTTCCACCGTTCCTTAGTGCGCCCTACGCACCCCGGGGGGAGCTCAGGACGGGTGGCGCGGACGGTCTCGCGGGTTTCATCTGCCCACTGGGAGAGCGCTTCCCCGAGGTCCATTGCATCCGCCTCGATCTCCTCCCAATCGCTTGTCTCCACCCGTCCCTCGAGGTCGGGGAGGAGCAGCACGCGAATCGTCCGGCTGCGGGTGTCCTCCGGCAGGTTCGGCGCGTTGCCGGCGAGGACGACAGGCGAGAACGTCGGCATTTCCTTGACGTCCCAATCGCCTTTCGGCCCCGGCACAAGAACCGGCCGGGTCGCCCCTCGCTTGTATCCGGCATTGATGATGGCGATGAGGTCTTCGACCCCGGGCCGCTTCGGGTCGAGGTTCCTATCCACCTCGTCGATGAGGATGGTCCGCAGCTCCTTGTCGAGCAGACGGGCCAGCATCGCCGGGGAGGACAGTGAGGCGGCCTGTAGAGGGCGCCGGCACAGCCTCTGTAGGTGCTCGCACGTCGTCGTCTTCCCGGCGCCCGGGACGGGGCTGTCGAGGACCAGGCGGGGCGTTGTGTAGAGGACGTCGCAGAGGTGCGTATGCGCGGCCCACAGGGTCAGGAGGTCGAGGTCGGCGTCATCGACGGTGAGGATGAACCGGCCCAGCCACTCTCGGACCCGGTTCAGCACCCCCGGATCGGAACCGACGGAACCGACGGAACCGGTTGAACCGACGGGCCACGGGTCGAACGGGGGATCTTCGACGGCGAGGTAGTCGCTCATGCGCTCACCCCGCGCTCTCGCCACAGCCGGCGGGCGGCAGCGGCTCGCTCGTGCTGCCCGCGGCGGTCGCAGAGCTCGTCGAACGTCGGGTGGCTCACGGCGTCCCGCAGCACCTCGTCGAGCTCCTCGTTGAGGGCAACCATGCGCACGTAGTCGCGGGCGATGTCCTCGACGGCCTGGGCGTAGGTGCGGTGCTCGCGTTCCATCCGGTCGGCGTATCCGGACTCAAAGCCGGACATCCACGCGGCCCGCTCGGCGGGTGTCATCGCTGCCAGATCGAGCGCTACCCGATCCGCAGGGACGTGCGGGATACTTGAAGTGATCGGCCCGCCAGCCTTGATCTCGTTCCCGGCCTCGGATGCCCCTCCGGGGCCGGCGGCGTGTCTGGGCTCAAGCAACCGCCTCACCGCCACCCCTAAGGAGCAGCGCGAGGCGGTCGCGCTGCTCGGGTGTGAGCGGGGGAGCGGCGTCGACTGTGCGGCGGATGTAGTCCTCAAGGCGCGCGGCCTTGAGGCTCTGACGCGCTGAGGTCAGCGCCGGGTCATCGGGGGATCGGTCGCGGGAGAGCGCGGCGACCTTCGCGCGGTGATGGGTCCAGGTGTCGGTTGCCACGTCGGGCACCTCCGGGCAGGAGAACTACACCGCCCGGAGAGGCGGTCTGCCCGTGGTGCGTGAAGCCGACCACGACCGACTGGTTTTACCTAACGAAGGTTAGCAGGTAGGGCGCTTAGATCAATAGGCGCGCCGGGCGTGTCGGCATTTGTGGCCAGCAGTCGGTCGACGATGGCTACTGCGCGGTCGTCCTTCCACTGAATGTGCAGCCCACATGTGGGGCACTTCATGTGCCAAAGAACGTCGCTCAGCTCCTCGCCACGGCCCTCGGTCGTCGACGTAGCCTTGGCTTCGACCACGCCGCCCCCCCGACGCTCCCGAGACGAAAGATGGCGCATGCGGTCTGTGGGCAGGAACACCATTGGATCGCGGTCCGAAAGGCGTGTGACCACGGCAATCTCCCGGCTCGCGTGCGTACCGCGGTCGGTGCAGGTGAAGCGGATTTCCCTCACGGCTTCACACCTTCCACTCGATGCGGACCTGTTCGGGCGAGAACCGCGCGCCCTTCCCGGCCCGCTCCACTGTGACACTGACGAGCGCCTTCACTACGGCGCGACGCGACTCGAGCGCGAGCGCTTCCCACGCGGCGGCGGCGTCAGCGGATGAGGCGACGGTCAGCGCGGGGTTGTCGCCCGTGGCGCCATCGATCCGTCCTTCGACCTCCCGGAGCTCCGTGGAGATCTTCCCGGCCTGCTCCCGCACGGACGCGGCCGATAGCAGCCCCTCGGCCAGGAGCGCGGCGAGGTTGTCCCGGCGCTCCCTGAGGTCCCGCGCTCGCTCCCTGAGGGCGTCTAGGTCGACGTCGGGGGAGAGGAGCGCGAGAGCGTCAGGTCGGGCCAGGCGGGCGACGATGACGCCCTCGACCACCTCGTCCACGAGGTCCATCCGTCGCATGACGTGGCGGTCGTGGCACCGGTAGACCATCCATCGGCGCTCGCGCGACTTCATGGGGGAGCCGTACATCGGCCCATCGCAGACACCGCACCGGGCGATACCCGAGAGGAGGTGCCGGGCGGACGTGTTGAACGCCGTACGGCGTCGCGGGTCGTTGAGGCGTTCTTCCACCTGGGCGAACGTGTCCGCGTCGAGGATGGCCGGCCAGTCGCCCGCTCCGAGGTCGGTCCCGCGGTAGACCGATCGTCCGGTGATCCGAGGGTTAATCAGGGCTCGTCGGACTGAGCCCTGATCCACCGGTCGTC
>NZ_AXCW01000111.1 GCF_000603945.1 Actinotalea ferrariae CF5-4
GTGCCCGGCGTAGAGGTCGAACAGGCCGTCCCGCGTCATGACGTGCTGCCACAGCGGCACGGGCCGGATCTCGCTGACGACGACGGCGGTGTCGCCGCGCACCATCGTCAGCCAGTCCCCGAACTCCTCGGCGTTGGAGACGGTCGCGGACAGGGACACCAGCTGCACGTCGTCGGGCAGGTGGATGATCACCTCCTCCCACACCGGGCCACGGAACCGGTCGGCGAGGTAGTGCACCTCGTCCATGACGACGAACGCCAGCCCGTCCAGCGCCGGTGACCCGGCGTAGAGCATGTTCCGCAGCACCTCGGTCGTCATGACGACCACGGGGGCGTCGCCGTTGACGCTCGTGTCGCCGGTGAGGAGGCCGACGTTGTCGGCGCCGTGGCGGCGCACCAGGTCCCCGTACTTCTGGTTGCTCAGCGCCTTGATGGGCGTCGTGTAGAACGCCTTGCGGCCCTGCTCCAGCGCGAGGTGCACGGCGAACTCGCCGACGACGGTCTTGCCCGCCCCGGTCGGGGCCGCGACGAGGACGCCCCGTCCCCCCTCCAGGGCCTGGCACGCGTCGCGCTGGAAGTCGTCGAGCTCGAACTCGAGGAGCCGCGTGAACGCGGCGAGCTGGGTGCGCTGCTCGGCCGCCCGGCGGCGGGAGGCGGCGTACCGCTCGGCGGGGCTGGACATGACGTCAGCCTAGGCAGACGAAGGCCTGGCGGCCCGCCCCCGCGCCTCCGGCCCTCAGGCGAGGAGCCGGACGGCGCCCGGCACGGCCTCCGCCAGCATCGGCAGCGGTCCGAGCCGCTCGCCGTCCGCGTACGCCACGGGCGGGACCGGGCCGAGCGGGCTCGGCTCGACCAGCACGCTACGGCTGCGCAGCACGGTGCACGCCGGGTGCGTGACGTGGCCCCCGGTGAAGACCCGGGGGAAGACGGCGAGCAGCTCGGCGCGGCTGAGGGGGCCGGCGACGAGGACGTCGAGGAGCCCGTCGTCCATGCGGGCGTCGGGCGCGATCCGCATGCCGCCGCCGAACTGCGGCGCGTTCGCCACCGCCACGAGGGTGCCCGTGGACTCCCAGGTCGTGCCGTCGTCGAGCGTGAGCCGGTACCCGTAGGGGCGGAAGGAACGCAGCTCCGTCATGAGGGCGCGGACGTACCGGGCGGTCCCGCGTGGCCAGGTCAGCGTGTTGGCGCGGGCGTTGACCGCCGCGTCGATCCCGCAGGAGAGCACGCCGAGGTACCACTCCCGCTGGGCGTAGCCGGGCGGACCGACCGATACGGCGTCCAGGGCACGGCCGCCCTCGGCACCGCGCCCCAGGGCGCGCTCGACGGTGGTCAGCGCGGCCGCCGGGTCGTGCAGCGCGAGCCCGTTGACCCGGGCGATGTCGTTCCCGCTGCCGGCCGGCACGACGCCCAGGGGAAGGTCGGTGCCGGCGACCACGCCGGCGCCGAGGTGCACCATCCCGTCGCCGCCCACGACGACGAGGGCGTCGAGCCCGTCGACCACGGCCTGGCGCGCCCGCTGGACGGCGGAGGCGGCGTCCGGCCCGGACAGGTCCAGGACGGTGTGGCCCCGGCGCCGCGCCGCCTCGACGAACCGCCCCCCACGACGGGCCCCGCGACCGTGCCCCGCGGTCGGGTTGACGACGACGCCCAGGCGCAGCCCGCTGCTCACCGCTCGACCGGCGTCGCGCCGGCCTCGGACGTCAGCGCGGCCCGGCGGGCGTCGTCGCGGCGGTCGTGCAGGACGCACACCCCGACCGCGAGGAAGTACAGCGCGAGCATCGGCAGCGCCACCACGAACATGGTCACCACGTCCGGGGTCGGCGTGGCGAAGGCCGCGAAGGTCATGACGAGCAGGACGGCCCACCGCCAGCCGTGCAGCCAGGTCGAGCCGCGGACGAGCCCCGCCAGGTTCACCCCGACCATGATCACGGGCAGGAGGAACGCGATCCCGAAGGCGAGGATCACGCGCATGACGAAGCTGAGGTAGAGCTGCGCGTCGATGAGGTTGGTCGCGCCGTCGGGCGTGAACTCCGTGAGCAGGCGGACGGCGTTCGGCAGGACGCGCCACGCGAGCCAGCTGCCCGCGAGGAAGAGCGGGACCGAGGCGGCCAGGAACACGATCGCCGACCGGCGCTCCTTCCGGGTCAGCCCCGGGGTGACGAAGAGCCACAGCTGGAGGATCCACCACGGGCTCGACACCAGGACCCCGAGGAAGAGCGAGACCTTGACCTTGAGGTCGAACGAGGTCGCGACGCCCGCGAAGTTCAGCGCGACCAGACCCTCGCGCTCCAGCCGGACGACCGGCTGCTGGAGCGCGGCGATCACCGGGTCGTAGAGGAGCCAGCCGGCGACCGCGCCGAGGAGGAGGCCGAGCGCCGCGAGCACGACGCGTCGCCGCAGCTCGACGAGGTGCTCGCGCAGGGGCATCCGCCCGTCGGGGTTGCTCCGACGGCGCTGACGGGCGGCCACGGGTCAGGCGGTCGAGCCGCGGTCGCCGTCGACCGCGCGGTGCTGCTCGCTCGTCGCTGGGGTGGCGGGCGTCGCGGGTGCGGCGCCGCCGGCCGTGGCGGGCGGGAGCTCCGACGCGTCCTCGCGGCGACCCTCCACGGCACGCGGGCTGTCGTCCTGCAGGTCCTTGACCTCGCTCTTGAAGATCTTGAGCGACTGGCCGACGCTGCGGGCCAGGTCCGGCAGTCGCCGGGCGCCGAAGAGCAGGAGGACGACGAGCACCAGGACGACGAGCTGCACAGTGGTCGGTCTCATGCGGATCCTCCTCGCGGTGGAAGGACGGTCACCGGGGCCGTCCTGCCGATCGTAGCCGTGCGGTCAGTGGGTGAACGAACGCCACCGGGCGTAGGCGGCGTCGTGGCGGGCCTGGCGTGCGGCCCGGCGGCGCGCCGTGCCCTGCGCGGCGAGCGCGCGCCGCGCGCGGGCCGGCTCCCGGTCGGTCAGGTCCACCGCTGCGGGCGTCGTGAGGACCAGCTCGGCGGCACGCGCCTCGCCGCGGTCCGCGACCTCGCCGAAGACCTCCCCGGCCCGCTCGAGCTCGGCGAGCAGTCGTCGGCCCTTGCGGTAGAGGTCCCGGCCGAGGAAGAACGCCCCGACGAGCGTCCCGAGGACCAGGAGCGTCCAGACGGTGAACCAGAGCACGTGCGCAGCCTAACCCTGGCCGGGCGCGGGTTCGCCGTACCGGGCGAGGGCGCGGGCGGCCGCGGCGGCAGCGTCGGTCGCGGCAGCCGGCGGGGCGACGGACCGGACGTCGTCGGCGAGGCGGAGCAGCAGCCGGCGCAGCCAGGCGCGGGAGGACACCGGGAGCGTGACGCGGAATCCGCCGTCCGGCAGGTCCACGGTCTCCTCGACCGGCAGCTGCTCCGCGACCCACCGCGCGCGGCCCGACAGCTCCACCGTGACCCTCTCGTGCCCCGCCTCCGCGGCGAACGTCGTCGGCGTGGTCGCCCGGTCCGGCGGGTGGGTGACCGGGGCGTCGAGCACCTCGAGCGCGAGCACCCGGTCCAGACGGAACAGCCGCTCGCCGCCCGCGCTGTGGCACCACGCCTGCAGGTAGGACCGCTCGTCGCCGGTCACCAGCTGCCACGGGTCCACGTCCCGCTCGCTGGTGCGGTCCGCCGCGTCCACGTAGCGCAGGTGGACCCGGCGCCCGGCGCGGACGGCCGCGCGCGCCCGCCCGACCACCTCGGGGTCCGCCTCGAGCGCGAGCTGGACGTCGACCGTCGACGCCGCCTCGCCCGTGGCGTCGGAGAGGACCTCCAGCGTGCTCGCGAGCACCTGACGCTCCCCCGCGTCGAGCGCCGCGCCCACCGACTCCCCCAGCGCCCGCAGCGCTGCCACGAGGACGACGGCCTCACGCGTGCCCAGCCGCAGCGCCCGGCCCATGCCGCGGGACTGCGTCAGCCGCACGACGCCGGACTCCAGGGAGGCCGCGTCGAAGTCGATGAGGTCGTCCGGGAAGTAGCCGGGGGTCCCGGTCATCCACAGCAGGTCCACGTCGTCGAGCACCTGGCGCGCGCTCACGCCGAACTGCGCCGCGAGCTCCTCCACGGTGGCGCCGTCGGTGCGGTCCAGGAACGCCACCATGCCCAGCAGGCGGACGAGGCGTTCCGGGGTGCGGTCAGCCACGGTCCACCGCCGCCTCCGGGCCGGCGACCCGCTCACCCATCACGACCGCCGCGCGCAGCCGGGTGAGGACCGCCTCCCGCAGCGTCGCCGGGGCCAGCACGACGACGGCGTCGGTGTAGCCCGTGATCTCGTCGGCGAGGTCCGAGGTGCGCTGGTAGGGCACCGCGACCAGGTCCGTGCCCTCCGGCGCCGCGACACCGTCGGGGGCGGTGCCCGGCTCCGTGGCCGCCCGTGCCCGCAGGGCGCCCGCGCGGTCAGGGGCGACCGCGAGCCACGCCGTCCGGGCGTCGGCCTGCTGCACGCTGGTGACCAGGGCGAGGGGGTCGACGTCGGCGGGCACCGCGAAGGCGCCGCGCTCCCCGACCGCGCGGACGCGCCCGGTGATCCGGCTGAGCCGGAACACCCGGGGCGCGTCCCGGTCCCGGTCGCGCCCCACCAGGTACCAGCCGCCGCGGCTGGCCACCAGGCGCCACGGCTCGACGTGCCGCGTGAGGACCTCGCCGGTGCTCGCGGCGCGGTAGGTGAAGGACACCACCTGGTGGTCGTGCGCCGCGTCGAGGAGCGGTCCCAGTGCGGGACCGGCGGGGTGCACCCGGGGCGTCAGCCCCGCCACGGCGTCCGCCTCGGCGGGCGTGTCCCCGACCACGCGTAGCTTCGTGAGGGCGCGCGACGCGTCCGCGCGGAGCGTCTGGTCGTTCCAGAACTCCGCCGCGAGCGTCAGCACGCCGAGCTGGGCGGCGGAGAGCTGCAGCGGCGGCAGCGCGTACGCGTCGGGGTCGATGCGGTAGCCGACCTCGTCGCCGTGGGCGGCGGCGGTGACCGTGACGACGGGGACGCCCAGCTCTCGGAGGATGTCCTTGTCCCGCTCGAACTTCCGCTCGAACGCCTCGGTGCTCGAGCCGTCGTCGTACCCGGACACGGAGGTGCGCACCTGCTCCTTCGTCATGGGGGCGGTGGTGTTGACCAGCGCGATGACGAGGTTGAGGAGGCGTTCGGCCTGGGGGATGGAGTCGGGCATCGGACCTCACGCTAGCGGGCCGGTAGCGTGACGGCGTGATCACGTGGCGACAGGGAACCGTGGTGTCGCTCGGCTCGTCCTGGCCGGGGGCGCTGGAGCTGCGGGTGGCGGTCCAGGCCGCCGGTGGCGTCTCCGGGCAGGACCTCCTGGGCCCCGAGGTCCGGGCGCTGGCGTACACCGCGCTGGTCGGCACGCCCGTCGTCGGCGACCGCGTCCTGCTCAACGTGGGAGCCCAGGCGCGCGGCCTCGGGACCGGCGGCTACGCGTTCGTCGTCGCCGTGCCCGACCGCCTGCCGCCGGACCCCGAGCCGGGCCCGGGACACCTCGTCAAGGCCCGCTACACGGCGCTCCAGGCGATGGTCCTCGGCGTGGACGAGCAGGAGTCGCCGCACCACGGGGTCCTCGAGGAGGCGGACGACCTGGCCGACCTGCCGGTCGTCGTGGCGGACCTGCACTCGGCCGTGCCGGCGGTCCTCGCGGGTGCCCGGTGGTCCGCGCTGGCGGCCGGCCGGCCGCTCCCCCGGGTCGCCTACCTCATGACCGACGGCGGCGCCCTGCCCGCCTGGTTCTCCCGCAGCGTCGCGGCCCTGCGGGACGCGGGGTGGCTCGACGCGTGCGTCACGGTGGGCCAGGCGTTCGGCGGGGACCTGGAGGCCGTCACGGTCCACACGGGTCTGCTGGCGGCGCGGCACGTCCTCGCGGCGGACCTCGTGGTGCTCGCGCAGGGCCCCGGCAACCTGGGGACCGGGACCCGGTGGGGGTTCTCGGGGGTGGCGGCCGGGGAGGCGGTCAACGCGATCGGCGCCCTGCGCGGACGCGCCGTCGCGAGCCTGCGGGTGTCCGGGGCGGACCTGCGCGAGCGGCACCTCGGCGTCTCCCACCACTCCCGCACGGCCTACGGGCGGGTCGCGCTGCACCCCGCGGACGTCCCCGTGCCCGTGCCGGCCCACGACCCGGTCCCCGGGCTGCGCGACGCGGTCCTGGCCCAGGTGCACCGGCAGGCGGTCGCGCTCTGCGCGCCGCACGGGCGGCACCGGCTCGTCGAGGTCCCGATGGAGCGGGGCCTCGCGGCCGCGCTGGAGGAGACCCCCGTCCGGCTGTCGTCGATGGGCCGCGGCCTGGACACGGACCCTGAGTCCTTCCTGGCCGCCGCGGTCGCCGGCGTCCACGCCGAGCGGCTGCGGGAACCGGGCGGGAGCTGAGCCGACGGGGACCGGGTCTCAGTCGTCCCGGCTCGTCTCCGAGTGGTGCGCGACGAGCGTCGCGAGCCGCCTGGCCTCGGCGACCGCGCGCGCGCCGTCGGACCGCTGGATACCCATGGCCGCCAGCGTCTCGCCGTCGGCCAGGTCGAGCTGCACCCACGGGTGGCCGTGGCCGAACCGGACGGAGACGATCTCGGGCCACGCGACCGTGCGCGTCGTGGCGAGGTTCCGGACGGTCAGCCCGTCGGGGCTCGGGTCGGCGCGGACCGCCGCGTGCCGCAGCAGCAGCCAGGCGCCGCCCGCCGCGACGAGGGCGAAGCCGAGCCGGTCCAGCCACGCCACGGTCACCGTGGCGTAGGACGGCACGACGAAGGCCAGGCCGAGCATGACCACGACGAAGACACCGGCGACGACCGTCGACACCCACCGGGCCGCCCGCGGCCGGAACGGCAGGTAGGGGTCGCGTGAGGGCCGGTCGCCGTGCGTGCTCATCGCTCCCGCCTCCTCGCTACAGGCGGCAGGCGTGGATCTGCGTCACGAGGATCGCGCGGGCGCCGACGTCGTAGAGGGCGTCCATCACGCGGTTCGTCTCGTCCTGGCGCACCATCGCCCGGACCGCGGACCACTCGCTGTTGTGCAGCGGGGAGACGGTCGGGGACTCCAGGCCCGGCGTGATGGCCACCGCCTGCTCGACCAGCGCGTTCGGCACGTCGTAGTCCATGAGCACGTACTGCTGGGCCACGAGCACGCCCTGCAGGCGGCGCGTCAGGACGTCGAGCCCGGGCGGCAGCGTCTCGGCGTCGCCGGCACGGACCAGGACGGCCTCGGAGCGGAGGATCGGGTTCCCGAAGACCTCCAGGCCGGCGGCGCGCAGCGTGGAGCCGGTCTCGACGACGTCGGCGATGACGTCCGCCACGCCCAGCTGGATCGCCGTCTCGACCGCACCGTCGAGGCGCACGATCGGGGGCGTCGTGACGCCATGGTCGGCCAGGTGCTGCGCGACGAGGATCGGGTAGGACGTCGCGATGCGTCGCCCGCCGAGGTCGCCCACCCCGGTCAGCCCGTCCGCGGGCGGCGCCGCGAAGCGGAAGGTCGAGCGGGCGAAGCCGAGCGGCAGGTGCTCCACCGCCGTGGACCCCGAGTCCAGCAGCAGGTCCCGCCCGGTGATGCCCGCGTGGACGGTCCCGGCGCCGACGTACACGGCGATGTCCCGCGGCCGCAGGAAGAAGAACTCGACGTCGTTCGTCGGGTCGGCGAGGACGAGCTCGCGGGTGTCGCGGCGCTGCTTGTACCCGGCCTCCCGGAGCATGGCGGAGGCCGGCTCGGCCAGCGAGCCCTTGTTCGGGACGGCGATGCGCAGCACGGGTGTCCTGGTCTGTCGGAGGGGCCTGTCGGAGGGGTCTGTCGAAGGGGTCAGGCGGTCACAGGTGGGCGTAGACGTCCTCGAGCGTCAGGCCGCGGGCGAGCATGAGGACCTGGAGGTGGTAGAGCAGCTGGGAGATCTCCTCCGCCGTCCGCTCGTCGCCCTCGTGCTCGGCCGCCATCCACACCTCGGCCGCCTCCTCGACGACCTTCTTGCCGATGGCGTGGACCCCGGCGTCGAGCTGGGCGACCGTCCCCGACCCCTCGGGCCGCGTACGGGCCTTCTCGGACAGCTCGGCGAACAGGGTGTCGAAGGTCTTCACGGGTGCCAAGCCTAGACGGGCGGCCCCCGCGGGGCCGCCGTCGTCCGCGGACGTCCCGCCCGACGGGGCGGCCGTCCTCACAGGGCCCGCAGCGCCAGGACCGTCGCGACCGCGGCCTCGGCCGCCTCGGCGCCCTTGTCCTCGCGCGAGCCCTCGAGTCCCGCTCGGTCCAGCGCCTGCGCCTCGTCGTCGCACGTGAGGACGCCGAACCCGACGGGCGTGCCGGTCTGCAGCGCGACGTCGGTGAGCCCCTGCGTCGCCGCGTGGCAGACGTAGTCGAAGTGCGGGGTGCCGCCGCGGATGACGACGCCCAGGGCCACGACGGCGTCCGCACCGGCGCGCGCGGCGTGCAGCGCCGCGACCGGGAGCTCGAAGGATCCCGGCACGCGGACCAGGGCGACGTCGGCGACCCCGGCGCGCTCGAGCGCGCGGTGGGCACCGGCCACCAGCCCGTCCATGACGACGTCGTGCCAGCTCGCCGCGACGACGACGACGCGCAGGCCGCTGCCGTCGAGCTCGAGGGTGGGAGCTCCGGCTCCGCTCATGGGGTGTCCTCCTCCAGGGTCAGCAGGTGGCCCATCGCCACCGCCTTGGTGTGCAGGTACGCGGCGTTCTCGGTCGTCCGGCCGACCTCGTGCGGCACGACCTCGACGACGTCGACGCCCGACGCGGTCAGTCCGGTGACCTTCGCGGGGTTGTTGGTGAGGACCCGGACGGTGCGCAGGCCGAGGTCCAGGAGCATCGCCGCCGCGGCGCCGTACTCGCGCCGGTCCGCCGGGTGGCCGAGCTCGAGGTTCGCCTCGACGGTGTCCCGGCCGGCGTCCTGGAGCGCGTAGGCGTCGATCTTGGCGAGCAGGCCGATGCCGCGGCCCTCGTGCCCGCGCAGGTAGACCACGGCGCCACCCTCCCGGGCGGCGCGCTCCAGCGCGGCGTCGAGCTGGGGGCCGCAGTCGCAGCGCAGCGAGCCGAAGGCGTCGCCCGTCAGGCACTCGGAGTGCACGCGGACCACGGGTACGGCGGCCGGGTGCTCGACCTCGTCCGGGACGAGGGCCACGTGGCCGGCCCCGGTGCGCAGGTCCCGGTACCCGTGCACGGTGAACGGGCCGTGCCGGGTCGGCAGGCGCGCGCTGCCCGTGGGCTCGACGCGGGCCTCCGGGGCCGGCGCGTCCTCGGCGGGCAGGTCACCGACGCGCCGCCGCCACGCGACGAGGTCGGCGATGGTGAGCAGGACCAGGCCCTCCTGCTCGGCGAGGGCGGCGGCCTCCCCGAGCCGCATCATCGCGCCGTCGTCCCGGACCAGCTCGGCGATGCCGGCGACCGGCTCGAGGCCGGCGAGGCGGCACAGGTCCACCGCGGCCTCGGTGTGCCCGGCGCGGTGCAGGACACCACCGGGCACGGCGCGCAGCGGCAGCACGTGCCCGGGCCGGATGACGCTGGCGGGCCCGGAGGCCGGGTCGGACAGCACGCGCAGGGTGTGCGCGCGGTCCGCGGCGGAGATGCCGGTGCTGACCCCGGAGGCCGCGTCCACCGTGACCGTGTACGCCGTGCGGCGGGGGTCCTGGCTGGACGGCACCATGAGGGGCAGGTCCAGGGCGTCGGCGCGCGCGGCCGGCATCGGGGCGCACAGGTAGCCCGAGGAGTGCCGGATGGTCCACGCGACCCACTCCGTCGTCGCGGACTGGGCGGCGAGGACGACGTCGGCCTCGTTCTCGCGGTCGGGGTTGTCGGCCACCAGCACGGGCCGCCCGGCGCGCAGGGCCTCGACGGCCTCCTCGACGGTGCCGAGCCGGATCGCCGCGGCGCTCATGCGCGTCCTCCCTCGTCGTCGGCGGTCGGGCGTGCGCCCAGCAGCCGCTCCACGTACTTCGCCACGACGTCGACCTCGAGGTTGACCGGGTCCCCCGGCGTCAGGTCGCCCAGGGTGGTCGCCGCGAGGGTGGTCGGGATGAGCGAGACGCCGAAGGTGTCCTCGCCCACGTGCGTGACGGTGAGGGACACGCCCGACACCGCGATCGACCCCTTCTCCGCCACGTACCGCGCGAGGCCTGCCGGCAGCCGCAGCACCAGGTCGTCCCACCGGGGGCCCGGGGTGCGGCTGACCAGGGCCCCGACGCCGTCCACGTGCCCCTGGACGAGATGGCCGTCGAGCCGGCCGTCGGCCCGCACCGCCCGCTCGAGGTTGACCCGGGAGCCCGGGGCGAGGGTGCCGAGCGTGCTGCGCCGCAGCGTCTCCGGCATGACGTCGGCCGTGAACGTCGCGTCGTCGCCGAGGGACGTCACCGTCAGGCACACGCCGGACACGGCGATCGAGTCCCCCAGCCGCACGCCCTGCGTGACGACCTCCCCGCGCAGCCGGAGCCGCGCGTCCTCGCCGGTGTGCTCGACGGCGAGGACCTCGCCGACCTCCTCGACGATGCCGGTGAACATCAGGACTCCTCAGGGGTGCGGGCCGCGCCCGGTGGCGCGACGGGTGCGGGGCGGGCGACGAGCAGGACGTCGTCGCCGAGCGGGACGGTGCGGACGGTCCGCCACCGCGGGGCGGCGTCGATGGTGGTGATGCCGAGGTCCGCCACGGCGGACGGGCCGGCACCGAGGAGGACCGGCGCGACGTACGCGTGGAGCTCGTCGACGACGCCGGCCCGCAGGAACGCGGCGGCCAGCGTGGGCCCGCCCTCGACCAGCAGGTGCCGGACCTGACGCTCGGCGAGGCGGGACAGCACCTCGGTGACGTCGTGGGTCCGCAGGTGCAGGTACGGTCCGCCGGGGCCGCGCAGGCGCGCTCCCTCGGGCACGTCCCGTCGGCCGACGACGACGCGCATCGGCTGGCGGTCGACGGTGGAGCCGTCGGCGGGACGGGCGGTCAGGACCGGGTCGTCGGTCAGGGCCGTGCCCGTGCCGACGGCGATCGCGTCGACGGCCGCGCGGTGCCCGTGGGCGTGCCGGCGGGCCGCGGCCGAGGTGATCCAGCGGCTCGTCCCGTCCGCGGCGGCGACCCGGCCGTCCAGGGAGGTCGCCACCTTGAGCGTCACCCACGGACGCCCGGTCCGGACCGCGTGCAGCCACACCGTGAGCAGCGCCTCGCCCTCGTCCTGGCGCACCCCGCCGACGACCTCGACGCCGGCCGCGCGCAGCCGCGCCGCTCCCCCGGCGGCCGCCGGGTTTGGGTCGTCGACGGCGTGGACCACGCGGGCGACGCCGGCCGCGAGCAGCGCCTCGGTGCAGGGTCCGGTCCGGCCGGTGTGGTCGCAGGGCTCCAGCGTGACGACGGCGGTGGCACCGCGGACGTCGTGCCCGGCCCGTCGGGCGTCCTCGAGGGCCGCGACCTCGGCGTGGGCCGTGCCGGCCCCGCCGTGCCAGCCCTCACCCAGGGTCCGACCCTGCGGGTCGAGCAGGACGCAGCCGACGCGGGGGTTGCGACCGTTCTCAGGACCTCGGGTGGCGAGCTCCAGGGCCCGCAGCATCGCGGCGTCCTCGACCCGTGTGCCGTCGGCGTCCGTCCCGACCTGCTCCACCGTGCCACCTCCCGAGCCTCAGGTGCTCCGGGGCTGACGCGGCAGGTCGCGTCGGACGGCGTGCTCGCAACCCTGCGCGACCTCGCAGGACCACGGGACCGCCTCAGGCGGACCCGGGGACCCCGAGGGGTACGCCGAGAGCAGGCACGACCGCCACGTGCTTCCTCCCATCCGGACTTTCACCGTCGGTCCTGGAGTTCCACCAGGTCAACCGTCCCGCCGCAGCCGAGGCTGCTGCACGGGCCGGGTCGCGGACTGTCACCGCCGGCTCGGAATTGCACCGACCCCGGAGCACGTACGTGTTCTTCGCCCAGTCTGCCACGTCGGTACCGGCGGTCCGGGCCGTGTCCGCCGACGGCGGACGGCATCAGTGGCGGTGCGCACCCTGGGCGAGGCGCCGCAGGTCGGCGATCCGGCCCGCGGCGTCGTCGCTGCTGTAGACCGCCGAGCCCGCCACGAAGACGTTCGCCCCCGCCTCGGCGGCACGCTCCACGGTCTCCGCGGAGATCCCGCCGTCGACCTGGACCCACACGTCCAGGCCGGACTCGGCGATCGCCGCCCGGGTGCGCCGGATCTTCGGCAGCGTCCCCTCGATGAAGGACTGCCCGCCGAACCCGGGCTCCACGGTCATGACCAGGACCATGTCGACCTCGGCGAGGAGGTCGAGGTAGGGCTC
Organism: Actinotalea ferrariae CF5-4; assembly: GCF_000603945.1. GTDB lineage: Bacteria > Actinomycetota > Actinomycetes > Actinomycetales > Cellulomonadaceae > Actinotalea > Actinotalea ferrariae. The sequence goes on from NZ_AXCW01000111.1 coordinate 12,230, forward strand.
GACCGGGGTCGCGGGGCGCAGGGCCACGCCCGCACGGGCGCCGAGGCGCCGCAGCTCGCGCGCGAGCCGGACCGGTGCGCGGACGGCCTCGGCGTGGAAGGTGACCGAGGCGGCGCCGGCCTCGGCGTACGCCGGTGCCCAGCGGTCCGGGTCCTCGATCATCAGGTGGACGTCGATCGGCACCGGGGAGACCCGAACGATCCGCTCCACCACCGGCAGCCCGAGGGTGAGGTTGGGCACGAAGTGGTTGTCCATGACGTCCACGTGCGCGAAGTCGGCGTCCGCGATGCGGTGCAGCTCGGCCTCGAGGTTGGTGAAGTCCGCGGAGAGGATGCTCGGGGAGATCGCGACGTCCATGGGACCAGTCTGGCGTGCCGGCGCCGTTCGCCGTGCACACCCGGTCCCGAGCAGGGCGGCCGTCAGGGTGCGTGGTACCCGACCTCAGGACCGCGAGGGGCCTCCTGACCCCGGCGAACCCGGGGGACGGAGAGCGCGACGCAGGGGGCCCTGCAGCCAGTGCCGTGCCTCGACGTGGCTGCCGAGACGGACGACGGTCAGACCGGGGTGCTCCCGCAGCACGGTGCCGACCTGCTGGGCCGTCCGGTGACGGGTGCTCCACGCCCAGCGGATGACGTGCTCCGGGTCGGTGAGCACCGTGCGCAGCGGCGGCTCGACGTTCCCGTTCCACAGCCGCTCGCGTCGCATCCGCCGCGCCACGCTCCTGCGGACGACCTGGCGCATGACCACGGGCGTCGGCAGGTCCATCCAGACCATGAGGTCGGCCCGTTCGGCCAGACGGGACCGCACCGAGCGGTACTGCCACTCGGTGACCCACGCCGGGCCGGCGGTGAAGGCACGCACGTCCTCGACGAAGGACGGGCGGGGGGTCCAGCCGGGCCCGTGGAAGAGGGAGTCGAGCTCGACGTGCGGCACCGTCAGCACCGCGGCGATGCGGCCGGCCAGCGTGGTCTTGCCGGCACCGGAGGTCCCCGCGACGACCACGCGGAGCGGTCGGTGCGGGAGGGGGTCGGCCGGTCCCGTCAACGGCATGCGGGTCAGGCTACTCACGTCGTGGGGTGACCGGCCCGACTATGCCCGGCGGCGCAGCAGGGCCAGGTGCATCGCGTCGGTGCCGTGCACGTGCGGCCACAGCTGGACCGCCGGCCCGTCCCCGAGGGGGATGTCCCCCGCGACGGCACGCACAGCCTCCCGGGCGTCCAGCTGCTCGACGTCGTCCCGACGACGCAGCACGTCCTCCACGACGAGCCGGGTCTCCGCGACATGGGGCGAGCAGGTCACGTAGGCGACCAGCCCGCCGGGACGGACGGCGTCCAGCGCGGACGTGAGGAGCTCCCGCTGCAGCCGCCCGAGCTCCGGCAGGTCGCCGCTGCTGCGCCGCCACCGCGCCTCCGGTCGCCGCCGCAGGGCGCCCAGGCCGGTGCACGGCGCGTCCACGAGGACGCGGTCGTACCCGCCCGGCTCCTGCGCACCGACGTCGCGGCCGTCCTCGCACCGCACCGTCACGGTGCCGGCGGGCACCGCGGTGGTCGAGCGGCGGACGAGGTCGGCACGGTGGGGCTGGACCTCCGTGGCCACCACGTGCGCACCGTGCTGGGCGGCGACGGCACCGAGGAGCGCCGTCTTCCCGCCCGGTCCGGCGCACAGGTCCAGCCACCGTTCCCCCTCCCGCACCGGGTCGGCCGCCGCCAGGGCGAGGGCGACGAGCTGGCTGCCCTCGTCCTGGACCCCGACCCGGGACTCCCGGACGCCCGGGACCGCCGCCGGGTCTCCCCCGCGGAGCACGACCGCCGTCGGCGACCACCGGCCGGGCCGCGCGTCCTCGGTCGCGGAGAGCACCTCGCCGGCGTCCGCCAGGCCGGGCCGGGCCACGAGGGTCACCGCGGGCGCCTCGTTGTCCGCGGCGAGGAGGTCGGCGAGCTCGGCGACGTCACGGCCGTCGGTGACGAGCGCCTGACGCAGCGCCCGGACCACCCAGGCCGGGTGGCTGTGCAGGACCGCGAGCCGGGCGACGTCGTCGGGCGCCTCGTCCGCGAGGCGCGCGAGCCACTCCTCCGCCGACGACGCACCGACCTTGCGGAGCACCGCGTTGACGAACTGCGACGCGCCTGTCCCTGCGGCCGTCCGCGCGAGCGCGACGGTCTCCGAGACGGCGGCGTGGGCCGGCACGCGCATCGCGAGGAGCTGGTGCACGCCCAGGCGCAGCAGGTCCAGCACGGGCGGGTCGATCTTCTCGACCGGGCGGCTGGCGGCGAGGGCGATGACCGCGTCGTGGCGGGCGCGCAGGCGCAGCGTGCCGTAGGCCAGCTCGGTGGCGAAGCCCGCGTCACGGCCGGTGATCCGACGCTCCCGCAGCAGCGGAGGGAGGACGAGGTTGGCGTAGGCGTCGGAGTCGGCCACCTGCCGCAGGACGTCGTAGGCGGCGGTCCGGGCGGGGTCGCCCCCGCGTCGGCGTTGCGCCGGTGCCTGGGCGGTGCGGGGTGCGGGGCGCCCGGAGGACCGCGCCGGCCCG
>NZ_AXCW01000112.1 GCF_000603945.1 Actinotalea ferrariae CF5-4
CACCAGGCCGACGACGGTCGCGCCGGCCACGCCGCCCCGGCCGCCGGCCCGCTCCCGCAGGAGGCGCCGGACGTGCAGCGCCAGCGCAGTCGCCGCGCGGTGCATGAGCCCACCGGCGAAGCCGCGCTCGGTGGCGAGCAGCGGCACCTCGGCGGCACGGACGTCGGACGCGGTGAAGGCCTCGATCACGGTCCCATCCTGCCCCCGCGGTCCCCGTCCCGCGGGGCGGTCGGCCCTCGACGACGGCCCGGGCCGGCCGTCGCGGGCACGTGCCCCGACCGCGGTCTAGGTTGAGCACCATGCGCTTCGGACTCTTCATCCCCCAGGGCTGGCGGATGGACCTGGTCGACATCGACCCCTCCCAGCAGTGGGCGACCATGAACGCCCTCGCCCAGCACGCCGACACCGGCGACGCGTGGGAGTCGATCTGGGTCTACGACCACTTCCACACCGTCCCCGAGCCCACCGACCAGGCCACCCACGAGGCGTGGACCCTCATGGCCGCCTACGCCGTGAGCACGTCCCGCGTCCGCCTCGGGCAGATGTGCACCTGCATGGCGTACCGGAACCCGGCCTACCTGGCCAAGGTCGCCGCGACGATCGACCTCATCAGCGGCGGGCGCGTCGAGATGGGCATCGGCGCCGGCTGGTACGAGCACGAGTGGCGCGCCTACGGCTACGGCTTCCCCGGCGCCGGCGACCGCCTCGGCGCACTGCACGAGGGCGTCGAGATCATGAAGCAGGCGTGGGAGACCGGCGAGGCCACGCTCGACGGCCGGTACTACCAGGTCGACGGCGCCCAGGTCCGCCCGCAGCCGCTGCAGCCGGGTGGCATCCCGTTCTGGATCGCCGGCGGCGGGGAGAAGAAGACGCTGCGCACCGCAGCCCGGTACGCCCAGTACACGAACTTCGACGGCTCCCCGGAGGGCTTCGCCCACAAGTCCGAGGTGCTGCGGGGCCACTGCGAGGACCTGGGCCGGGACTTCGACCAGATCGTGCGGTCCGCCAACTACAACGTGGTCATCGGCCGTGACCAGGCCGAGGTCGACGAGCGGCTCGCGTGGATCGGCGAGCACTACCGCAAGGCCACCCCGAGCAAGGCGGGGTCCACGCTGGAGGGCTTCCGCACCGGCCCGCTGGTCGGCACGCCCGAGCAGATCGTGGAGAGGCTCCGCGAGCTCGAGGGCCTCGGCATGACGTACGCGATCACGTACTTCGTGGAGGCGGCGTACGACCGCTCCGGCATCGAGCTGTTCGAGCGCGAGGTCGTCCCGGCCCTGAAGGGCTGACGCGTCGCCACGGACCTCTCGGAGGCGGACGACGGTGAAGGGTTCGGCGCCTCCGGGCGTCCGAACCCTTCACCGCGTCGAGGGGCACGTGCCGGGGCTGCGTCAGTCCCGTTCGGCGATCGCGATCGCCGACGCGATGCCGGCGTCGTGGGAGATGGACAGGTGCCAGCGCTGGACGCCGAGCTCGACCGCCCGCGCCAGGACGGTCCCTCGCAGCTCGACCTCCGGGGGACCACCGGCCACCCGGTGGACCGTCGCGTCCTGCCACGACATGCCGCCCGGCGCGCCGAGGGCCTTCGCGATCGCCTCCTTGGCCGCGAACCGCGCCGCGAGCGAGGTCGGCGGCACGTCGCGCTCCTCGGCCGTGAAGAGCCGCTCGACCAGCGCCGGGCTGCGCTCCAGCGTCGCGAGGAACCGGGCGACGTCGACGACGTCGATCCCGACGCCGACGATCACTCGACCGTGACGGACTTCGCCAGGTTGCGCGGCTGGTCGACGTCCAGACCCTTCGCGGTGGCGAGCTCGCAGGCGAAGATCTGCAGCGGGACGACGGCGACGAGCGGCGCGAGCAGCGTGGGGGTCTGCGGGACCCGGAACACCTCGTCCGCGTACGGCAGGACGGCGTCGTCGCCCTCCTCGGCGATGACCAGGGTGTGCGCTCCCCGGGCCCGGATCTCCTGGATGTTGGAGATCACCTTGCTGTGGAGCTGGTCGCGGCCGCGCGGGGACGGCACGATGACGAACACCGGCTGCCCCTCCTCGATGAGGGCGATCGGGCCGTGCTTGAGCTCGCCCGCCGCGAAGCCCTCGGCGTGGATGTAGGCCAGCTCCTTGAGCTTGAGGGCCCCCTCCATCGCCACGGGGTAGCCGACGTGGCGCCCGAGGAAGAGGACGGACCGCGTGCCGGCCATCGACCGGGCGATCTCGCGGACGTGGTCAGCGCCGTCCAGGACGCGCTGGATCTTCTCGGGCATGGCCCGCAGGTCCTCGAGGACCTCCGCGATCTCGTCCGGGAACTTCGTGCCGCGCAGCTGTGCCAGGTAGAGCCCGAGCAGGTACGCCGCGGTGATCTGCGCGAGGAAGGCCTTGGTCGACGCCACCGCCACCTCGGGACCGGCGTGCGTGTAGAGCACCGCGTCGGACTCCCGCGGGATCGTGGAGCCGTGCGTGTTCACGATCGCCACGACCTTGGCACCCTGCTCCCGCGCGTGCCGGACCGCCATGAGGGTGTCCATGGTCTCGCCCGACTGGGACACCGCCACGACGAGCGTGCGGGCGTTGACCACCGGGTCGCGGTAGCGGAACTCGTGCGCGAGCTCGACCTCGACCGGGATGCGGCACCAGTGCTCGATGGCGTACTTGGCGACCTGGCCGGCGTAGGCCGCCGTCCCGCACGCGACCACGATGATCTTGTCGACCTGGCGGAGCACGGCCTCGTCGACGTGGAGCTCGTCGAGGACGAGGCGGCCCTGCAGGTCCGTCCGGCCCAGGAGGGTGTCCGCGACCGCGTGGGGCTGGTCGTGGATCTCCTTGTCCATGAAGGAGCTGAAGCCGCCCTTCTCGGCGGCGGACGCGTCCCAGTCGACCGTGTAGCGCTTGGGCTCGACGTGCTCGCCGTCGAAGTCGACGACGTCCACCGAGTCCGGCGTGATGGTAACGACCTGGTCCTGCCCGAGCTCCATCGCCTCCTTCGTGTAGGCGATGAAGGCCGCGACGTCCGAGCCGAGGAAGTTCTCCCCGTCGCCGAGCCCGACGACGAGCGGGGAGTCGTGGCGCGCGCCCACGACCGTGTCCGGCCGGTCCGCGTGCACCGCGAGGACCGTGAACGTCCCGTGCAGGCGCCGCGCGACCGTCCGGACCGCGTCGGTCAGGTCGCCGGTCTCGCCGTAGGCCGCCGCGACGAGGTGGGCGACCACCTCGGTGTCCGTCTCGGAGCGGAACGTCACGCCGGCGGCCGCGAGCTCGGCGCGCAGCAGGGCGAAGTTCTCCACGATGCCGTTGTGGATGACGGCGAGCGTCCCGTCCTCCGACAGGTGGGGGTGCGCGTTGACGTCGTTGGGGGCGCCGTGCGTGGCCCAGCGCGTGTGACCGATCGCGGCGGTGGCGTCCGGCAGCGGCCGCTCCTCGAGCTCCGCGGTGAGGTTCGACAGCTTGCCGGCCTTCTTGGCGAAGGTCAGCTCGTGCCCCCCGGGCGTGACGAGGGCCACCCCGGCCGAGTCGTAGCCCCGGTACTCCAGGCGGGCCAGACCCCCCATGACCACCTCGAGAGGGCGGCCGTTCGGCCGCTGGTCACCGACGTACCCGACGATTCCACACATGGGCGGGAGTCTACTGGCGCGGCCCTGCTCCGTCCGATCCGGCAGACTGCTCCCATGCCGGCAGCTGACGTGGCCCGTGCCGCGGCGCCGGGGCCGCCCACGAGCCCCACCACCCCGTACGTCGACCTCGACCGCGCGACGTGGAGCCGGCTCTCCGCGGCCACCCCGCTGCCGCTCACCGACGACGACGTCGCACGGCTGCGCGGGCTCGGCGACCCGATCGACCTCGCGGAGGTCGACGCCGTCTACCGGCCGCTCTCCCGGCTCCTGGCCCTGTACGTCGAGGCGACCGCCGGGCTGCACGCCGCGTCGTCGACGTTCCTGGGCGAGCGCGCGGCCCGCACCCCGTACGTCATCGGCATCGCCGGCTCCGTGGCCGTCGGCAAGTCCACCACCGCGCGCGTCCTGCGCGAGCTCCTGGCCCGCTGGCCCGCGACCCCGCGGGTGGAGCTCGTCACCACCGACGGCTTCCTCCTGCCCAACGCCGAGCTCGAGCGCCGCGGCCTCATGGACCGCAAGGGCTTCCCCGAGTCCTACGACCGGCGTGGGCTGCTGCGCTTCCTCGCCGCGGTCAAGGCCGGACGGGAGGAGGTCCGTGCGCCGGTGTACTCGCACCTCACCTACGACATCGTGCGGGACGACCAGGTCGTCGTGCGGCGGCCCGACGTGCTCATCGTCGAGGGGCTCAACGTCCTGCAGCCCGCGCGGCCGGCGGTCGGCGAGTCCAACCTCGCCGTCAGCGACTTCTTCGACTTCTCCATCTACGTCGACGCCCGCACGACCGACGTGCGCCAGTGGTACGTGGACCGGTTCCTGTCCCTGCGGCGGACGGCGTTCGCGGACCCGGCGTCCTACTTCCACCGCTACGCCTCGCTGAGCGACACGGAGGCGGTCGGCCGGGCCCAGGGCATCTGGGACTCGATCAACGCGCCCAACCTGGAGCAGAACATCCTGCCGACGCGCGGGCGCGCGACGCTGGTGCTGCGCAAGGGCTCCGACCACTCGGTGGAGCGCGTCCGCCTGCGGAAGCTCTGAGCGCACCTCCCCTGGAGGTCCCGCCCCCTCGGGTGCTGACCGCCCTGAGGACGCCGGTCGTCCTCAGGAGGCCACGGGGGCCCGGGGCTCGGTCCCCGGCAGCACCGTCGTCCCCGCCTCGGGTGCCGGGCCCGCCGTCGGGGTCACGGTGCCCTCCGGTCCTCGCCCCCGCAGCCGCTCCATCACCCGTCGCAGGACCGCGTCGACGACCAGGCCGAGCACGAGACCGACGACGACGCCCAGGGCCGCCGCCACGAGGGGCCGGTCGTGCAGCCACACGCCGGCGCCGACCCCCAGGGCGGTCGAGTACAGGGCCCAGACCACGGACCCGAAGGCGGCCAGCGCCGTGAACCGGCGATGGGAGTACCCGGCCGCCCCGGCGGTCATGTTGACCGCGACCCGGCCGATCGGCACGAACCGGGCGGCGATGATGTAGGAGGCGCCCCGAGCCGCGAGCGCCAGCCGCGCGCGGTCGAGTGCCCGGCCCGCACGCTCCCCGCGCAGCACCGGGATGCGCTGCAGCGGCAGGCGTCGCCCGATCGCGAAGGCGACCTGGTCGCCCGTGAACGCCCCGAGCGCCGCGACGACGACCACGAGCCAGAGCTCCGGCCGGCCGGTGGCCGCGGACACGGCCGCGAGCGCGATGACGACCGTCTCGGACGGGACCGGCGGGAAGAAGCCGTCCAGGGTCGCGAGGACCCACAGCGCCACGAACGCCCACGGCGAGCCGACGAGTGCGAGCACCCACTCGGTCGCGGTGGTCGGGTCCACGGTGTCCCCCCGGTCTCGGGCGTCGCGGGCCGGGACCGGCGCGTCGTCCTGCTGGTCCGCCGGGCGTCGTCAGCCGGCGGGCACGGCCCGCTGCGGGTCGATGTGCCCACCGTAGGACGCCGGATGCGCCCGGCGGAATGGGTGAGGACCCCGAACGTCCCCTGGTTCCGGGCTGCGCGGGGCCCGTGCTCGCGGGTGAGGCGGGCCCGGCCCGGCCCGGCTCAGCCCTGCGGCAGGTCGAACCCGAGGGCCTGCGCGGCCCGGTGCGGCGTGGCGTCCGACCAGCGCAGGCCGTTCGGCGGCGCCACGAGCGAGCGCATCTCCGCGTGGTCGACGTAGAGGCGGCCCAGGAGGTGGTCCGTCTCGTGCTGCACGATCCGGGCGGGCCAGCCGTGCAGCACCTCGTCCACCTCGGTGCCCAGCTCGTCCTGGCACCGCAGGCGGATGGTGCGCCACCGGGAGCGGACCGCCTGCCAGCCGTCGACGCTGAGGCAGCCCTCGTAGTGGCCGACGCGGTCGTCACCGACCGCCTCGTAGCGCGGGTTGACGAGCACGCGGAACGGGACCGGGGTCCGTTCCCGGGCCGTCGCCGTCTCCTCGTCCACCGGCCACTGGTCCTCGACGACTGCGAGCGCCAGCCCGAGGCCGACCTGCGGGGCGGCGAGGCCGACGCCCGGCGCGGCGTGCATCGTCGTGCGCATCGCCATGAGCAGCTCGGCCAGCAGGCCCTCGTCCAGCTGGCCGTCGTAGGGCTCGGCCACGGCGCGCAGGACGGGGTCACCCGCCTGCACGATCGTCATCGGCCGCGGGCCCGAGAGGAGCTCCTCGACGCGGTCGCGGACCTCCGTCGCCGAGCTCACAGCGCCAGGCGCGTGCGCACCACAGCCGCCAGCCGCTCCGCGACCTGCTCGGCGTGCGCCTGCTCCGCCGCCTCCACCATGACGCGCACGACCGGCTCGGTCCCCGAGGGGCGCAGCAGCACCCGGCCGGTCCGCCCGAGCTCCGCCTCCGCCTCCGCCACGGCGACCCGGACGCCGTCGTCGTCGGCGGCGCGGGACCGGTCGACGCCGGTGACGTTGAGCAGCACCTGCGGGAGCCGCTGCACGGCGGACGCGAGGTCCTCCAGCGACCTGCCGGTCTGGGCGACCCGCGCCGCGAGCTGCAGCGCGGTCAGGGTGCCGTCGCCCGTCGTGCCGTGCGCGGCCAGGATCAGGTGGCCCGACTGCTCGCCGCCGAGGCTGTAGCCGTTGGCGCGCATCTCCTCCAGCACGTACCGGTCGCCGACGGCGGTCTGCACGGTCTTGACGCCCGCGTCGGCCATCGCCAGCTCGAGCCCGAGGTTGCTCATGACGGTGGTCACGAGCGTGTCCGCGACCAGCTCGCCGCGCTCCTGGAGCGCCACCGCCAGCACGCCCATGATCTGGTCGCCGTCGACGAGGCGACCGCGCGCGTCGACCGCCAGGCACCGGTCGGCGTCGCCGTCGAACGCGACACCGAGGTCCGCGTGGGCGGCCACGACGGCCGCCTGGAGCTGCTCGGGGTGGGTCGAGCCGCACTGCTCGTTGATGTTGCGACCGTCCGGGGAGGCGTTGATGACGACGACGTCGGCCCCCGCCGCACGCAGCGCCGCCGGGCCGACCTCGCTGGCCGCCCCGTTCGCGCAGTCGACGACGACGCGCAGGCCCTCGAGGCGGACCGGCAGGGTGCTCACGAGGTGCGCCACGTACTGCTTGCCGGCGCTGCCGATGTCCGGGGTGATGCGCCCGACGGCCGCACCCGTCGGCCGGTCCCACGGCTCGCGCATGCGGGCCTCGATCTGGTCCTCGACCTCGTCGTCGAGCTTGTGCCCGCCGCGCGTGAAGAACTTGATGCCGTTGTCCGGCATCGGGTTGTGCGAGGCGGACAGCATGACGCCGAGGTCGACGCCGAGCGCGCCCGTCAGGTAGGCGACCGCAGGGGTGGGCAGCACGCCGACGTCCACGACGTCGACGCCCGCGCTGGCCAGCCCTGCGGAGACCGCCGCGGAGAGGAACTCGCCGGACGCCCGCGGGTCCCGCCCGACGACGGCCCGGGGCCGGTGGCCCTCGAACGCCCCGCTCGCGGCCAGCACGTGCGCCGCCGCGACCGACACGTCCAGCGCCAGCTCCGCCGTCACGTCCCGGTTCGCGAGCCCGCGAACCCCGTCCGTCCCGAACAACCGCCCCATGACCTGCCTCCTCGTTCCTCGCCGACTGTCCCACAGGACATGCCGGTCCTCCCCGTGCCCGAGCCCCGCTCCCCCCGCACGCACCGACGGCCCCGATGGGAGTCCATCGGGGCCGTCGGTCGAGCGGCTGGGATCAGCGCTTCGAGTACTGCGGGGCCTTACGGGCCTTCTTCAGACCGGCCTTCTTGCGCTCGACGACGCGGGCGTCACGCGTGAGGAAGCCCGCCTTCTTGAGCGCCGGGCGGTTGTGCTCCGCGTCGATCTCGTTGAGGGCACGGGCGATGCCGAGGCGCAGCGCACCGGCCTGGCCGGTCACCCCGCCGCCGACGATCCGCGCGACGACGTCGAAGCGACCCTCGACGTCGACCAGCTTCAGCGGGCTGTTGACCAGCTGCTGGTGCACCTTGTTGGGGAAGTAGTCCTCGAGGGTGCGGCCGTTGATCTTCCACTGGCCGGTGCCGGGGACGAGGCGCACACGCGCGACCGCCTCCTTGCGACGGCCCAGCGCCTGGCCGGGAGCCGTCAGGCTCTGGCCACGACCGGTCGGCGCAACGCTCTCCGAGGTGTAGCTGGTGGGCGTCTCGTCGCCCTCGATGTCCACGGTGGTCTCGGCCACTGGTCAGTCCTCGCGTCCTTGGGGTACGTGATGGTCGGTCAGCGGCCGGCAGGCTGCTGAGAGACCTGGGTGATCTCGAACGGCTTCGGCTGCTGCGCCGCGTGGGGGTGCTCCGGGCCGGCGTAGACCTTCAGCTTGGTGATCTGGGCACGGCCCAGGGAGTTGCGCGGCAGCATGCCGCGCACGGCCTTCTCCACGGCGCGCTCGGGCCGCTTGGCCAGGAGCTCGCTGTAGGGGACGGCGCGCAGACCACCCGGGTAGCCGGAGTGGCGGTACGCGAGCTTCTGCTCGCGCTTGTTGCCCGTCAGCGCGATCTTGTCCGCGTTGATGATGATGACGAAGTCGCCCTGGTCGACGTGCGGGGCGAAGGTCGCCTTGTGCTTGCCGCGCAGCAGCGTGGCGACGTGGGACGCCAGGCGGCCGAGGACGACGTCGGTCGCGTCGATGACGTGCCAGGTCCGCTCGACGTCGCCGGGCTTCGGGGTGTACGTGCGCACGGTCGTAGCCTTCGTTTCTGGTGCTTCGCAAGTGGCATCGTCGCGGGGACGCGAGGCGTCCCGGGGCTCCGATGAGGTCAGGTGTCCTGCGGTCCGCGACTGGCGAGTGGGAGGCACCGGTCCGCTGGGACGCACAGCGACACGCCAGAGTACCCGCACGCCGGTCCGAGGGTCAAAACCTGCTAGAGCGGCGACCCCTGGGCCGCCTGCCGACCCGCTCCGCGACCCACCCCGTGACCCGACGTGCGCGAGCGCGTCAGCGCGTCCGCTGCACCCGCTGGACCTCCCACACCGGCTCGGGCGTCTCCTCCACCGTGCCGTCCTCCCCCACCACCAGGAACCGGTCGAAGCCGCGGGCGAACCACCGGTCGTGGGTGACCGCCACGACCGTCCCCTCGTACGCGGCGAGCCCGCGCTCCAGGGCCTCGGCCGAGTGGAGGTCGAGGTTGTCCGTCGGCTCGTCCAGGAGCAGGAGCGTCGCGCCCGACAGCTCGAGCAGGAGGATGTGGAACCGCGCCTGCTGGCCGCCGGAGAGGGTCTGGTACTGCTGCTCGGCGGCGGCGACGAGCTCGTACCGGTCGAGCGCCTTGCTGGCCGGCTCCCGACCCATGCCGGCCCGGTGGCCCTCGCCGCGGTGCAGGATCTCCAGGAGCGTGCGGCCGTGCAGGTCGGGGTGCGTGTCGCTCTGCGCGAACCAGCCGGGCCGCACGCGGGCGCCCAGGGTCAGGCGCCCGGTGTGGGCCACCGGTGCCGGCGCCCGCTCCGGGACCTGGTCCGGCGACGGGTCGCTCCCCCCGGCCGCGAGCAGGCGCAGCAGGTGGGACTTGCCGGACCCGTTCGAGCCGAGCAGCGCCACCCGCTCGCCGAACCACACCTCCACGTCGAGGGGGCGCAGGAGCCCGGTCAGCTCCAGCCGCTCCGCCACGACGGCACGCTTGCCCGTCCGGCCGCCGCGCAGCCGCACCTGCACGTCCTGGTCGCGTGTGAGGACGACCGGTGGGCCCTCCTCCTCGAACATGCGCAGCCGGGTCCGGGCCGCCTGGTAGCGGGAGGCCATGCCGTCGTTGAAGGTGGCCTTGACCTTCAGGTCGTTCACCAGCCGGCGCAGCTGCGCGCGGTCCTCCTCCCACCGGCGCGTGAGCTCCTCGTGGCGGTCGCGGCGCGCGGCGCGCGCCGCGCCGAAGGAGCCGAAGCCCGCCCCGTGCACCCACAGCCGGGAGCCGACCGCCGTCGGCTCCAGGCTGGCCACCTGGGTCGCCGTGCGGGACAGCAGCTCGCGGTCGTGGCTGACGAAGAGCACCGTCTTGTCCGACACGGCGAGCCGGCCCTCGAGCCACCGCTTCGTCGGCACGTCGAGGTAGTTGTCCGGCTCGTCGAGGAGCAGCACCTCGTCGACGCCGCGCAGGAGCGCCTCGAGGACCAGCCGCTTCTGCTCACCGCCGGACAGGCTCCGCACCTCGCGGTGCTGCGCGCGCTCGAACGGCACGGACAGCACGGCGTCGGTGACCCGGTCCCACCCGACCTCCGCCTCGTACCCCCGGACGTCGGCCCAGTCCGCGAGCGCCTGGGCGTACCGGAGCTGGGCCGGCTCGTCGTCGATTTCCATGATCGCGAGCTCGGCGGCGGCGAGCTCGGCGGCCGCCTCCCGCACCGCCGGCGGCGCGAGGGTCGCCAGGAGGTCGCGGACCGAGCGGTCGTCCTCGATCCGCCCCACGAGCTGACGCATGACGCCGAGCCCGCCGCTGCGGACGACGACGCCGCTGTGCGGCGCCTCGTCCCCCGCGACGATCCGCAGGAGCGTCGTCTTGCCCGCGCCGTTCGGGCCCACGAGCGCGACCTTGGCCCCGTCGCCCACGCGCAGGTCGACGTCCGCGAGGAGGGGACGACCGTCCGGCAGCACGTACCCGACGCCCTGGACGTCCACATGACCCATGGCGTCAGTCTCCCCCGCGGCCCGCTCGCCGGACGAGCCCTTTCCCCGGGCCCGGATGCGACCGCCGTCGGGCGGTGCGACGGTGGCCGCATGACCTCACCGAGCAACGAGTCACTGGGCGACACCCCCGCCACCTCGGCCGACCCGGAAGGCGTGGCCGAGGGCGACACCGACCAGCTCCAGCAGGAGGACACGCTGCTGGACCGCGGCGTGGACAGCGTCCTCGACGAGGGCTACTCCCCGCCCGACCGCCCGCCGGGCAACCGCCTCGAGACGCACCTCGACCAGCTGCTCGGCGAGCGGCTGGACGACAAGCTGGCGCAGGAGGAGCCCGAGGTGTGGGACGTCGAGGACGCTCCCGCCGCGGGTGCGCGCGAGGCCGACCGGGCCGGACGCCTGGCCGTGGAGGAGTCCGGGCCCACCGGCGAGGCCGCGGTGGGGACGACGGCCCGCGACGTCGGCATCTCCGGCGGGGCCGCCACGGCCGAGGAGGCCGCGATGCACGTCGTCGAGGACGACGAGGCACTCTGACCGACGACGCCTCCGGGAGGCGGCGCGAGCCGCCTCCCCGGGGCCAGGCCGCCTGAGCGACGCGCTGGGGGACGCCTCCGGATCTCGGCCCGCGAGGCTATGCGGGGACCGAACGGCCCCCGTCGGCACCGCCCGCGCCGCCGCCCGGGGCTCCCGCCCCGCTCGCGTCGACGGCGCCGTCGCCCTCCGGTGCGGGGTGGACCGGGAGCTGCTCCGTGCCCTCGACGACGGCGCGCGCCACCTCGCTCAGCGCCCGCGAGCCGGCCCGGGCGTGCGCCCGCAGGACCTGGAACGCGACCCCGACGTCGAGGCCGTGGCGCTCGGCCACCAGCCCCTTGGCCTGCTCGATGACCACCCTGCTGTCGAGGGCGCGCCGGAGCTGGGCCGCGAGCGTCTCGGCGTCGGAGACGGCACGGTGCTGCACGAGGGCCGCCGCGGCCGCCTGACCGAGGGACGTCAGGACGGCCCGGTCGACCGCGTCGAGCGCCGGTCCGTCGAGGAAGACGTTGAGGGCGCCCACGACGTCGCCGTGCACCTGCAGGGGGATCCCGTAGACCGCGCTGACGCCCAGGGCCTCGGCCCCGGCGGACCACGCCGGCCAACGCTCGGCCACGTCCGCCACGTCGTCCACCACGACGACCTCCCGGCTGCGGACCGCCGCGAGGCAGGGGCCCTCCCCGGACCGGACCTGCACGATCTCCAGCAGGGCCGTCGTGTGGTCCGTGCTCGCCAGCAGGTCGGCCTCAGGACCGTCCGGGCCGTCCGGGTCCGAGACGAGCAGCACGCCGGCCGCGCGCGCCCCGACGAGCTCCACGGCCAGGTCGACGAGCCGCTGCCCCAGGTCCGCGACCGTCCCGCACGCATCCGAGGACGCGTAGGTCGTGAGGTCCGCGATGGTGGCGGCGACGCGCGCAGGGTCGGTGCTGGGACGGGTGACGGTCACGGGGCTCCTTCCGGGACGGGATCGGACGGGTGCACGGCACCCGGGCGTCCTCAGGATTCTGCCTGTGTCGCGCGCACGGCGTCACCCGGGACCGCGAGCGGGTCGACGTCGTCCGCCGCCCGGCGCGCCCGCGTCCGCTCGGCGCGCTCGCCGAGCCGGTCCGCGGACGGGTACGCCACCTCCTCGAGCGTCAGGCCGTGGGCCGGCGCGACGACCGACGCCCCCTCGCGACGCCGACCCGCGAGCAGACCCGCGGGCCAGTCGACGGACCGCCGGCCCTCCCCGACGGACACCAGCGCCCCCACCAGCGCGCGGACCATCGAGTGGCAGAACGCGTCCGCCTGGACGACCGCGACCACGAGACCGGCGTCCGGCCCGTGCTGGGGCCGCACCACGTCCAGGACCTGCAGCGTGCGGATGGTCGTGGCGTCGGGGCGCGCGCGGCAGAAGGCCGCGAAGTCGTGCCGGCCCACGAGCCCCGCCGCCGCCTCGCTCATCGCGGTGGCGTCCAGGGGCAGCCGGTGCCGGACGACGTGCGCCCGGCGCAGCGGGTCGACCTGGGCGACGTCGTCGGCGATGCGGTACGCGTAGCGGCGGTGCAGCGCGGAGAAGCGCGCGTCGAAGCCGTCGGGCGCGGGCGCCGCCCGGTGGACGACGACGTCCGGGGGCAGCACCCCCGCGAGGCGACGGACCAGGACGTCCCCCGGTTCGCCGGCCATCCGGCCGCGCACGGCGAGCCACGCGTCCTCCTCCACGTCGACGTGCGCCACCTGCCCCCGCGCGTGGACGCCGGCGTCCGTGCGGCCCGCGACGGTCAACCGGGGCGGGGCGCACCGTAGGACGGTGCCCAGGGCCGTCTCCAGCGTGCCCTGCACCGTCCGGAGCGTCGGCTGGGCGGCCCACCCCGCGAACCCGGTGCCGTCGTAGGACAGGTCGATCCGCACCCGCACGAGGTCGTGGGACCGGGACCGCCCGACGGGCGGCGCGGCGGCCGCGGCGGAGGGCCAGGTGTCGTCCACGGGGCCACGCTAGTCCTGGTCGGCGCAGCGTCCGCGCCTGCGGACCCGGCGCGCGGCATGGCGCGGCCCGCGGACGCGGGCCTAGCCTCACGCGGGTGAGCCACGACGCCGCCGAGGGCCGGACGCTCGCCGTCGACTGCGGCGGCGGCGGGATCAAGGCGGCCGTGCTCGACGCCGCGGGGACGTTGCACGTGCCGCCGGTACGGGTCGCCACGCCCTACCCCCTCCCGCCCGAGCGTCTGGTCGAGACGGTCGTCGCGATCGCCCGCGACCTGCCCCCCGCCGCGCGCGCCACCGTCGGCATGCCCGGGATGATCCGGCACGGCGTCGTCATCGCGACGCCGCACTACGTCACGCGCGCCGGGCCCCGCACCCGGGTGCTGCCGGAGCTCGTCGCGGCGTGGGCGGGCCGGGACATGGAGGCGGCGCTGACCGCGGCGCTCGACATGCCGGTCCTGGTGCTCAACGACGCGGAGGTGCACGGGGCCGGGGTCGTCTCGGGGAGCGGCCTGGAGCTCGTCCTGACCCTCGGCACCGGCCTGGGCTCCGCGCTCTTCGACGGCGGCGTGCTGGCACCGCACCTGGAGCTCTCCCACGCCCCGGTGCGCCGCGGCGTGACGTACGACTCCTGGCTCGGCGAGCCGGAGCGGCGGCGGCTCGGCGACGGCATGTGGTCCCGGCGGGTCCGCCGCGCCGTGGAGGGGCTGCGACCGGTGTTCCACTGGGACCGGCTCTACCTCGGCGGCGGCAACGCACGCCTCGTCAGCGCGACCACGCTGGCGGCGCTCGGCGACGACGTCGTCGTGGTGCCGAACTCGGCGGGGATCGTCGGCGGGGTGCGGGCGTGGTCGCTGCGCCGGCTCACCGATGGGCGCTGAGGAGCGCCCCTCGCCCTAGGGCCGGGCAGGGCCTGCCGGTCTGACAGGCACCGCCTGGCCTGCAGGCACGGCCTGGCCTGCGGGCAGGGCCTGGCCTGCGGGCGCTGCCTGGGCTGCGGATGGGGCCGGTGCCGCGGACGCTGCAGCGCTCGGCGACCCCGCGCGGACCGCCGGCGGGTCCACCTCCTCGAGCAGCTCCAGGAGCACCCGCGTGAACGGGACCGGCCGCACGAGCGACGCGAGGTGGGTCGCTCCGCGCACGACGACGCGCCGCGCGCCGGGCCGGGCCGCGAGGAACGCGCGCTCCTGCAGGCGGAAGTGGTCCCACTGCCCGTTGGCGAACCACACGGGGCACGTGACGCGCCCGAGGTCCGTGCGGGGGTCCACGCGTCGCATCTCGTCCAGGAGGTCGACCATGACGTCCAGCGCGAACCCGCCCGCCCCGAGGTCGGCCGCCCCGTCCGCCGGCACGGCACGGTCCACGAGCGCCTGGTTCAGGCCGGCGCCGTGATCGGGCAGGCGGGCGATGAGCTGGGCGGCGCGGCGCCACGCCCCCGTGAGGCCGGTGTCCGGGTCCGTCGAGCAGCCGGACAGCAGCAGGGCTGCGGCCCGGTCGGGGTGGCGCGCCGCCCAGGCCGTGCCGAGGTAGCCACCCAACGACAGCCCGACGACGACGGCACGCCCGCCGACCTCCTGCACCGCGGCGTCGATCGCCTCGATCGCGGCCTCGACGGTGAACGGCTCGTCGAGCCGGCGGCCGTGCCCCGGCAGGTCCGGGGCGACGGCGCGGCGGCCGGCGCGGTCGAGCGCCGCCAGCTGCGCG
>NZ_AXCW01000113.1 GCF_000603945.1 Actinotalea ferrariae CF5-4
GCCGACGAGGATCACGGCGTCCGGCCCGAGGGCCGCGGCCGCCTCGCCCAGGACGTCCGGGGCGCCGGCCTCGAGCGCGTCGAGGACCTCCGCCTCCGTGCCCGGGGCGGCCGGCACCAGCGTGCCGCGCAGCCGCTCGACACCGCGGCTCGCGAACGGCGCGACCGCGAACACGCGGTTCCGCTGCGCCGTGACGCCCTTGCGCAGGCGGAGGAAGACGATGCCGCCCTCGTCCTCGGGCTCGAAGGCCACGAGCAGGACGGCGGGGGCCTTCTCCAGGTCCGCGAACGTCACGGACATCGGGGTGCCGGCGACGTGGTGGGCGAGGAACGCCTCCTCCTCCGCCGAGTGCGGGCGGGCGCGGTGGTCGACGTCGTTCGTGCCGAGCACCACGCGGGCGAACTTGGCGTACGCGTACGCGTCCTCCATCGTGATGCGGCCGCCCGGCAGGACGCCGACGCCGCCGGCGGCGCGCGCCGCGGCCAGGCCCTCGGCCGCGGCCTCGAGGGCCTCGTTCCAGCTCGCGGGACGCAGCTCGCCGCGCGTGCCGTCCGCCGCCCGGTCGCGCACCATCGGCACGGTCAGGCGGTCCGGCATGCCCTGCCAGGGGAAGGCGAAGCGGTCCTTGTCGGAGATCCACTCCTCGTTGACCGCCGGGTCGTCCGCGGCGAGACGCCGCAGCACGACGCCGCGACGGTGGTCGACGCGGATCGCCGCGCCGTTGCTGTCGTGCTCCGCCACACCCGGCGTCGACACCAGGTCGAACGGGCGCGAGCGGAAGCGGTAGGCGGCGTTGGTCAGCGCGCCGACGGGGCAGATCTGGATGGTGTTGCCCGAGAAGTACGAGGCGAACGGCCGCCCGGAGGTGTCGACCGTGGCCTGGCCGGCCGGCCCGGCCGGGTCCTGGGCGGGGACGCCGACGGCGGCGGTGACCGGCGAGCCGTCGGGCTGGACGCCTCGGTAGACCTCGGGCGCCTGCGCGTCGCCGAACCCGAGCACGCCCGGGTCGAAGACGCCGATCTGCTGGCGGACCCCGCGCATCTGCAGGTCGATGAACGGGTCGCCCGCGATCTCCTCGGAGAACCGCGTGCACCGCTGGCACAGGACGCAGCGCTCGCGGTCCAGCAGGATCTCGGTGGAGATGGCGATCGGCTTGGGGAACGTGCGCTTGACGTCGTGGAAGCGGCTCGTCGCGCGCCCGTTGCTCATCGCCTGGTTCTGCAGCGGGCACTCGCCGCCCTTGTCGCAGGTGGGGCAGTCGAGCGGGTGGTTGATGAGCAGCAGCTCCATGACGCCGTGCTGCGCCTTGTCCGCGACCGCGGACGTGCGCTGCGTCCGGACGACCATGCCCGGCGTCGCCTCGAGCGTGCAGGACGCCTGCGGCTTGGGCATGGGGCGGACGTTGCCCTCGCGGTCGGGGGTCGCCACCTCGACGAGGCACTGCCGGCAGGCGCCCACGGGCGCCAGCAGCGGGTGGTCGCAGAACCGCGGGATCTGGATCCCGATCTCCTCCGCGGCGCGGATGACCAGCGTCCCCTTGGGGACGGACACCTCGACGTCGTCGATGGTGAACGTGACCTGGTCGGCCTTCGCGACCTCGGAGCCCGAGGGCTTGGGCGTCGTCGTCGTCATGCTCCTGCCGTCCCTGCGGTCGCTCCGGTCAGCGCAGGCGTGCGGCGCGACCGGGGGGTGTACTCGAACAGCGCGGACGCCGCCGGGTCGAACGGGCACGCGCCGCCGTCGATGTGCGCCTCGAACTCGTCGCGGAAGAGCTGGATGCCCGAGGTGATCGTGGAGGTCGCGGCGTCCCCCAGCGCGCAGAAGGACCGGCCGAGGATGTTGTCGCAGACGTCGAGCAGGGTGTCGAGGTCCTCGCGGGTGCCGTGCCCGTGCTCGAGCCGCGCCAGCACCTGCTTGAGCCAGTACGTGCCCTCACGGCAGGGGGTGCACTTGCCGCACGACTCGTGGGCGTAGAACTCCGCCCACCGCGCGATGGCGCGCACCACGCACGTCGTCTCGTCGAAGAGCTGCAGCGCACGCGTGCCGAGCATGGACCCGGCGGCGCCGACCGACTCGTAGTCGAGCGGGACGTCGAGGTGCGCGTCCGTGAACAGCGGTGTCGAGGAGCCGCCGGGCGTCCAGAACTTCAGGCGCCTGCCGTTCCGCATGCCGCCGGCCATCTCGAGGAGCTCGCGCAGGGTGATGCCCAGCGGGGCCTCGTACTGCCCGGGGCGGGCCACGTGGCCCGAGAGGGAGAACAGGCCGTAGCCGGCCGACTTCTCCGTGCCCATGGCCTTGAACCAGTCCGCACCGTCGGCGACGATCGAGGGGACCGAGGCGATGCTCTCGACGTTGTTGACCACGGTCGGGCGGGCGTAGAGGCCCGCCACCGCGGGGAACGGCGGCTTGAGGCGCGGCTGACCGCGGCGTCCCTCGAGCGAGTCGAGCAGGGCCGTCTCCTCGCCGCAGATGTAGGCGCCCGCACCGGCGTGGACGGTGACCTCCAGGTCGTAGCCGGAGCCGAGGACGTCCTTGCCGAGGTACCCGGCCTCGTGGGCCTCCTCGACCGCCCGCAGGAGCCGGCGGTAGACGTGCAGCTCCTCGCCGCGCAGGTAGATGAACGCGTGGTGGCAGCCGATCGCGAACGACGTGATGATCACGCCCTCCAGGAGCAGGTGCGGGCTCGCCATCATGAGCGGGGTGTCCTTGCAGGTCCCCGGCTCGGACTCGTCGGCGTTGACCACGAGGTAGCGCGGCCCGCCGTCGGGCTGGGGCAGGAAGCTCCACTTGAGGCCGGTCGGGAAGCCGGCGCCGCCGCGACCGCGCAGGCCGGAGTCCTTGACCATCGACACGAGGTCGGCCGGGTCGGTGGCGAGCGCGGTGCGCAGGGCGTCGTAGCCGCCGTGCTGCCGGTACGTGTCCAGCGTCCAGGAGCGCTCGGCACCCCAGGTCCGGCTGAGGACGGGCGTCAGGGTCGTGGTCATCACGCCTCCTCTGTCGCGTTGGTGTCGCGGCCGGTCGCGGTGTCGTGCGAGCCACCGCTGGGCGGCGCCGCGGGCTGGTCGACGGACGAGTGCTCGCCGCCGGGCACGGGTGCGACGGGGGTCTCCTGCGCGGTGGTGGTGTGGTCGCCGTCGGGCTCTCCCGCCGGGCTCACGGGGGGCGCCTCCCAGCCCTGCTCCTGAGCCAGGCGCCAGCCCGCGAGGGTCGGCTCGCCCGCGCCGACGCCCTCGTCGGCCCGGCCGTCGGGGAACCCGGCCAGCACGCGGGACATCTGCTTGAAGGTGCACACCGACGACGCGCCGCGGGTCGGGGCGACCTGCTCGCCCGCCCGCAGGCGGTCCACGACCGCCCGGGCCGTGTCCGGCGTCTGGTTGTCGAAGAACTCCCAGTTGATCATCACGACGGGCGCGTAGTCGCACGCCGCGTTGCACTCGACGCGCTCGAGGGTGATCTTCCCGTCCTCGGTCGTCTCGTCGTGGCCGACGCCGAGGTGCTCGGAGAGCTCTTCGTAGATGGCGTCACCACCCATGATCGCGCAGAGCGTGTTCGTGCAGACGCCGACGGTGTACTCGCCGTTGGGGTGCCGCTTGTACTGCGAGTAGAAGGTCGCCACGGCCGAGACCTCGGCCGTGGACAGGCCCAGGCTCTGCGCGCAGAAGGCGATGCCGTCCGGGGTGACGTAGCCGTCCTCGGACTGGACGAGGTGGAGCATCGGCAGCAGCGCGGACATCGGGTCCGGGTAGCGGGCCTTGGCCACCTCCGCGTCCCGCGTCATCCGCTCGAGCTTCGCGCCCTCGTAGGGCTCGTACGTCGTGGTCGCCATCAGCGGTCCACCCCTCCCAGCACGGGGTCCAGGGCAGCCACCGCGACGACGACGTCGGCCACCTGGCCGCCCTCGCACATCAGCGACACGCCCTGCAGGTTGTTGAACGACGGGTCGCGGAAGTGCGCCCGGTAGGGCCGCGTGCCGCCGTCGGAGACGAGGTGCACGCCCAGGATCCCCCGCGGGTGCTCGACGGCCTGGAAGACCTGCCCGGCCGGCACGCGGAAGCCCTCGGTGACGAGCTTGAAGTGGTGGATCAGGGCCTCCATCGAGGTGCCCATGATCGTCTTGATGTGGTCGAGCGAGTTGCCCATGCCGTCCGAGCCGATGGCCAGCTGGGCGGGCCAGGCGATCTTCTTGTCGGCGACCATGACGGGCCCGGGCGCCATGGCCTGGAGCCGCTCGAGGCACTGCTCGACGATCCGCATCGACTGGTAGGACTCCTCGATCCGCAGCACCGTGCGGGAGAACGAGTCGGCGTCCGTCGAGGTCGGGATGTCGAAGTCGTAGGTCTCGTAGCCGCAGTACGGGTCGGCCTTGCGCAGGTCGTACGGCAGGCCGGCCGAGCGGAGCACCGGCCCCGTGATGCCCAGCGCCATGCAGCCGGACAGAGACAGGTGCCCGACGCCGACCGTGCGCCCCTTGTAGATGGGGTTGCCGAGCATGAGGTCCTCGAGCTGGCGCATGTAGCCGCGCATCACCCCGAGGGACTCACGGATCGTGTCGAGCGCACCCGGGGGGATGTCCTGGACGACGCCGCCCGGACGGACGTACGCGTGGTTCATCCGCAGACCTGTCACCAGCTCGAAGATCTTGAGGATCTCCTCGCGGGCGGTGAAGCCCTGGGTCATGATCGTCGTCGCGCCGAGCTCGTTGCCGCCGGTCGCCAGGGCGACGAGGTGGGACGAGATCCGGTTGAGCTCCATCATGAGCACCCGGATGACGGTCGCCCGCTCCGGCACGTCGTCGGTGATGCCGAGCAGCTTCTCGACGCCGAGGCAGTAGGCGACCTCCTGGAAGAAGGGCGCCAGGTAGTCCATGCGGGTGCAGAACGTGGGGCCCTGGGACCAGGTCCGGTACTCCATGTTCTTCTCGATGCCGGTGTGCAGGTAGCCGATGCCGCAGCGGGCCTCGGTCACCGTCTCGCCGTCGATCTCGAGCATGAGGCGGAGCACGCCGTGCGTCGACGGGTGCTGCGGGCCCATGTTGACGACGATGCGCTCCTCGCCGAGGCGGGCGGCCTCCTCGGCGATCTGGGACCAGTCCCCGCCGCCGGCCTCGAAGGTGGGGACGCCGTCGTCCTCGCCGACGATCGAGCCGGCCGCGCGGAAGCCCGCGCCGGGTGCGCCTGCGGAGGCGCCGTGGGTGGTGGCAGACATCAGCTGTACGACCTCCGCGTGTCGGGCGGCGGGATGTGCGCGCCCTTGTACTCGACCGGGATGCCACCCAGGGGGTAGTCCTTGCGCTGGGGGTGACCGGGCCAGTCGTCGGGCATCTGGATGCGGGCGAGCCCGGGGTGACCGTCGAACACGATCCCGAAGAAGTCCCACGTCTCGCGCTCGTGCCAGTCGTGGCCCGGGTAGACGTCGACGGTGGTGGGGACGTGCGGGTCCGCCTCGCCCACCGCGACCTCGAGGCGCACGCGCCGCGAGTGGGTGACCGAGTACAGGTGGTAGACGGCGTGCAGCTCGCGGCCCTCGTCGTGCGGGTAGTGCACGCCGGAGACGCCCAGGCCCAGCTCGAAGCGCAGGTCCGGGTCGTCGCGCAGCGCCCGGCACACGGCCACGAGGTGCTCGCGGCGCACGAAGAGCGTCAGCTCCTCCCGGTCCACGACGACCTTCTCGACCGCGGCGTCGAACGCGGTGCCACCCTCGCCCAGGACCTCGGCGAGCAGGTCGACGACCTCGTCGAAGTAGCCGCCGTAGGGCCGCTCGCTCGGGCCGGGCATCGCGATGGTGCGGACCAGCCCGCCGTAGCCGGAGGTGTCGCCGCCCTGGGTCGCGCCGAACATGCCCGTCCGGACGTCGATGACCTCGAGCCGCGTGCGCTGCTGGGCGTTCGCCGGGATGTTCTGGGAGCCGGCCTCGAGGGCGGCCTCCGTCGCCGTCTGCGGGGTGTCGGCCGCCGGCGTCCCGACGACGCCGCCGCCCACCTTCGCCGCCGCGGCGGCGTCCTTCTGCTCCGTCGGCACCGCGGCGTCCGCCGTGCCCTCGGACCGGGGGGTCTCGCTCACCGCAGCAGGCCCTTCATCTGGGAGGTCGGCGTGGCCGTCATCGCGGCCTCCTCGGCGGCACGCGCCGCCTCCTGGCGGTTCACGCCGAGCGGCTCGTTGCGGACCTGCTCGTGCAGGGTGAGGATCGCGTTGAGCAGCATCTCGGGCCGCGGGGGGCAGCCGGGGAGGTAGACGTCCACGGGGATGATGTGGTCGACACCCTGGACGATCGCGTAGTTGTTGAACATGCCGCCCGACGACGCGCAGACGCCCATGGAGATCACCCACTTGGGCTCAGCCATCTGGTCGTACACCTGGCGCACGACGGGTGCCATCTTCTGGCTGACGCGGCCCGCGACGATCATGAGGTCGGCCTGACGCGGGGAGGCCCGGAACACCTCCATGCCGAAGCGGGAGATGTCGAACCGGGGGGTCCCGGTCGCCATCATCTCGATGGCGCAGCAGGCGAGGCCGAAGGTCACCGGCCACATCGACGCCTTGCGGGTGAGGCCGACGGCCTTCTCCAGGGTCGTCAGCAGGAACCCGGACGGTGCTGCTTCCTCGATGCCCATGGCGGCCCCTCCTTCCTATGCACCCAGTGATCGGTGCTCGATGGTCGTCGTCACGCCGTGGCCACT
Source organism: Actinotalea ferrariae CF5-4 (assembly GCF_000603945.1). Lineage (GTDB taxonomy): Bacteria > Actinomycetota > Actinomycetes > Actinomycetales > Cellulomonadaceae > Actinotalea > Actinotalea ferrariae. The sequence goes on from NZ_AXCW01000113.1 coordinate 6,677, forward strand.
GTCACCGCGTGCTGTCGTCGCGTGCTGCGCCGTCTCATCGGCGGGCAGCGCGCCGCCTGCTGTCCACTGCCTGTCCTGCTGCTCTGTCTCCACTGCTGCGACCACCCCTGTGCCGCCGGTCCCCCAGGCCTCGGCAGCACTGCCGTTCCTGCTGGTCAGCGTCCTCAGTCCCAGTCCAGCCCGCCGCGGCGCCACTCGTACACGAAGGGCACGGTGATGAGCGCGAGGAAGGTGAGCATCGAGACGACGCCGAAGAGGCCGAGCATCCCGAAGGAGACGGCCCACGGGTACATGAACACGACCTCGATGTCGAAGATGATGAAGGTCATCGCGACGAGGTAGTACTTGATCGGGAAGCGGCCGCCGCCGACGGCGTGCGGGGTCGGGTCGATGCCGCACTCGTAGGCCTCGAGCTTGGCCCGGTTGTACCGCCGCGGCCCGAGGATCCAGCTCGCACCGACGCCGCCGAGGGCGAGCACGGCACCCACGCCCATGAGGACGAGGATCGGGACGTACGGGTTGCTCATCGAGCCCTCCAGTGGTGCAGTCCGTTCCGGCGCAGCGTCGCGGGACCGTGAACGAGGTGTGCGGCCAACCTACCGCCAGCCGCCGACAGGTCGGTCCGCGGCGTCGTGGCCCGGACAGAGTGTCGTCGCGTCATGCCGCCGGTGCAATTCTCGACAGGGCGCTGATCACCCGGTCGGAGACGTCCCCGCCGCGGGGCTCGTAGACGTCCGCGAGCAGCTTGAGCGTGAAGCGCATGAGCGCGGGCCGCGGCAGGCCGTACCGGGTCAGGAGCCGCATCGTGCGCGGGTCCTCGATGATCTTCACGAAGACGCGTCCGAGCGTGTAGTACCCGCCCAGCTGGTCGGCCATCGCCCGGGGGTAGGTGGCCAGCGTCGCCTCCCGCGCCGCGTCCGTGCGCCGCGAGCGGGCCTGCGCGACCACCTCGGCCGCGGTCCGGGCCGCCTGCATCGCGTAGGCGATGCCCTCGCCGTTGAACGGGTTCACCATGCCGCCGGAGTCCCCGACGAGCAGGACGCCGCGCGAGTAGTGCGGCTTGCGGTTGAACGCCATGGGCAGCGCGGCGCTGCGGACCGGGCCCAAGGGCGCGTCGGGGTCGAAGCCCCAGACCTCGGGCGCGTTGGCGATCCAGCGGCGCAGCAGCTCCTTGTAGTCGACCTTCGCGGTCGAGGCCGTGGAGCTGACCGTGCCGAGGCCCACGTTGGCCGTGCCGTCGCCGAGGCCGAAGATCCAGCCGTAGCCCGGCAGCAGGTTCGAGCGACCCGGCGCGCCGTCCCACAGCTCGAGGTGGGACTCCATCCAGTCGTCGTGGCTGTTCGGCGTCGCGAAGTACGTCCGCGCGGCGACGCCCATGGGGCGGCGCTGGTCCTTCTCCAGGCCGAGCGCCAGCGCGAAGCGGCTCGAGACGCCGTCGGCGGCGATGACCACGGGGGCCCGGTAGGTCTCCTCCTCGCCCGCCTTGCGGCCGGCCTCGTCCACCGGCCGGGCGACGACGCCGACGACGCGCCCGGTGCGCTCGTCGACGACGGGTCCCGTCACCGAGCGCTGCTCGAGGATCCGGGCGCCGGCGGCCTTGGCGTGCCGTGCCAGGGTGTCGTCGAAGTCCTTGCGGGACCGGCTCACGCCGTAGTCGGGGAACGCGTCGAGGTCGGGCCAGGGCAGCTCGAGCCGGTGGCCGCCGCCGTAGACCCGCAGGCCCCGGTTGCGGATCCAGCCGTCCTCCTCGCGCATCTCGACGCCCATGGCGACGAGCTCGCGGACGGAGCGGGGGGTGAAGCCGTCGCCGCAGACCTTCTCGCGCGGGAAGGCGGTCTTCTCCAGCACCAGGACGTCGAGCCCGGCGACCGCCAGGTAGTACGCGGCGGTCGAGCCGGCGGGGCCGGCACCGACGACGATGACGTCGGCGTCGTGCGTGTCGCTCAGGGGGGTCACCACGCCTGGTCCGATCTTGTGAAGACGTTCACGAACTGGGGCGCGCCCAGTGTAGACACCGCCGCGAGGCGGCCCGACCGCGTGCTCAGGACCGGCCCAGCCCCCGGGGGCGTCCCCCGACGCGCGGTGCGCGCCGCCCTGCTGGGCGGGACGACCGGACGGGACTAGCCGGCCGGCCGCACCCCGCGGTGCATCGCCACGATCCCCCCGCTGAGGTTGCGGTACGCCACGTCGCCCCAGCCGGCGTCGCGGACGAGCCGGCCCAGGCCCTCCTGGTCCGGCCAGGCCCGGATCGAGTCCGCGAGGTAGACGTAGGCGTCGGGCTCGCGCGAGACCGCGCGGGCCAGCGGGGGGAGCGCCTTCATGAGGTACTCCAGGTAGACGGTCCGGAAGGGCGCCCACGTCGGGGTCGAGAACTCCGTGACGACCAGGCGGCCCCCGGGCCGCGTGACCCGCAGCATCTCCCGCAGCGCGGCCGCGGTGTCCACGACGTTGCGCAGACCGAACGAGATGGTCACCGCGTCGAAGGACGCGTCCGCGAACGGCAGGCGCGTGGCGTCCCCGGCGGTGAACGGCAGGTCGGGCCGGCGCCGCTTGCCGACCGTCAGCATCCCCACCGAGAAGTCGCAGGGGACGACGTGGACGCCCGCAGCCGCGAAGGGCTCGCTCGAGGTGCCGGTCCCCGCGGCCAGGTCCAGGACGCGGTCGCCGGGTCGCGCGCCCACCGCCCGGATGGTGGCGGCGCGCCACCGCCGGTCCTGCCCGAGGGAGATGACGTCGTTGGTCAGGTCGTACCGGCGGGCGATCCCGTCGAACATGGCCGCGACCTCGTGGGGCCGCTTGTCCAGGCTGGCGCGCATGGCGGCCAGTGTCGCAGGTGGGACGGCGCAGGACGTGCCCCGCCCGTCGCCGGGGTGGTGTGGCGGACGTCTCCTGCATCCCACCCGCTGCGGCCCGGCCGCCCGGCCGTCCTCTCAGGCCCCAGGACCTAGGCTTGACGGTCGTGAGGACCGTGCCCGCCCCCGGCGTGGGACCGCTGTCGCCGCTGCGCCGCGCGGTCGCGGGTCCCGTCGTGTCCCGCACCGTCGCGGTCGACCCCGCCAACCTGCCCGGGGACCTGCTGCGGCTCCTGCCTGCGGAGGGCGGCCTCGCGTGGGTGCGACGCGGCGAGGGCGTCGTCGCCTGGGGCGAGCTGCTGCGGGTCGAGACCGACGGCGCCGACCGCTTCGCCGACGCGGAGGACGCGTGGCGGGCCCTCATGGCGACGGCCGTCGTCCGCGACGAGGTCGGCGTGCCGGGGTCCGGGCCCGTCGCCTTCGGGTCCTTCGCCTTCGCGGCCGGCTCGCCGTCGGGCGGGGTGCTCGTCGTGCCGCGCGTCGTCGTCGGTCGCCGGGGGGGCGCCGCCTGGGTCACGACGCTCGACCTCGGGGCCGTGAGCGCGCCGCCGGCGCTGCGACCCACGGACGCGCCGGCCGCCCCGGGCGCCGTGACCTACGACGACGGCGCGCTGTCGGCCGAGGGCTGGCAGGACGCCGTCCGCCGGGCCGTCGAGGCGATCCGCGCGGGCGCGCTGGACAAGGTCGTCCTGGCCCGCGACCTCCTCGCGCGCACGGGGGCGCCCCTGGACCCGCGCTGGGTGCTGGGCCGCCTCGCCGACGACTACGCGTCGTGCTGGACGTTCGCCGTCGACGGGCTGCTCGGCGCCACGCCCGAGCTCCTCCTGCGCAGCGAGAAGGGGCTCGTCACCTCGCGCGTGCTGGCCGGCACGATCCGGCGGACAGGCGACGACGAGGCGGACATGGCCCGGGCGGCGATCCTGGCGCACTCCTCCAAGGACCTCGAGGAGCACGAGTACGCGGTCGAGTCCCTCACGCGGGCACTGGGACCGTTCTGCTCCTCCACGAACGTGCCCGAGACGCCCTTCGTGCTGCACCTGCCCAACGTGCTGCACCTCGCGACCGACGTCACGGGCGTCCTGCGCGCCGACGGCGACGCGCACGTCCACCCGACGAGCCTGGGGCTGGCGGCCGCGCTGCACCCCACCGCCGCCGTCGCGGGCACCCCGACGGACGCCGCGTGCGCGCTCATCGGCGAGGTCGAGGGGATGGACCGCGCGCGCTACGCCGGCCCGGTCGGCTGGATGGGCGCGGACGGCGACGGCGAGTGGGGCATCGCCCTGCGGTCGGCCGAGCTGGACCCCGCCGACCCGCACCGGCTCCGCCTGTTCGCGGGGTGCGGGATCGTCGCGGCGTCCGACCCGGCGGCCGAGCTCGCGGAGTCCGAGGCCAAGCTCGAGCCGATGCGGTCCGCGCTCGGTTCCTGACCGCCGCACGGCCGCCGTCGGCGCCGGTCGGACCGCCCCGACCGCTGAGACCGGCGGCAGGTCGACGGGCGCCCGGGAGCGCAGGGGCGTAGCCTCACCGACGCGGGCGGACCTCTCATGATCTTCCCCGCGACGCGGCCAGGAGGTGGCGATGAGCGGCTCGGTGCCGGATGCCCGGCCCTCCGTGCTGCTCGAGGACGTGCACGGCACCTGGACCGCCGTCGAGGTCGACGAGGCGTGGGCGGCGGTGATCGGCCGCCCCGTGGAACGGCTGGTGGGGTCCGCGATCGGCGGCATCCTCGACGACCGCTTCGTGGCGGAGCGCCTCGCGCGCCTGTGCGACCTGGCGCACCTCACCTCCACCCGCCGGCGGGTCACGCTCACCTCCATGCACGGCGTGGTCCTGCTCGCGACCGCCGAGCCGGCCGAGAGCGACGGGCGTCGGGTCATCCGGCTCGTGGTGACCCCGGTCGCCTCGGCCCCGGAGCCGCAGAGCCCCGGCGAGGACCTGGTCGTCGTGTTCGACCGGGACCTGCGCGGCGTGGAGGTCGACGACGCCCTGCTGCTGATCACCGGTCAGACCCGCGACCAGGTCGTGGGCCGGACGAACCGCGAGATGGGGTACCCGGCCTACCTGGCGGACCTGTGGGACAGCCACCACCGCGACGTCCTGGTGACCGGCGCCACCCACACGCTGGAGTACGAGCTCCCCACGGTGGCGGGCCCCCGCTCGTTCCGCACCGTGATCAGCCCGATCCGGGACGGAGCCGGACCGCCGGTCGCCGTCCGCGTCGCCTCCCGCGACCTCAGCACCGAGCGCCTGGACGCGGCGACGCGGGCCCCCGAGGCGGACGGCTCGACGTCGGCCATGTGGCTGCGGCTGGAGCCGACGCCCGGCGCCGCGGCGAGCGCGCGGGCCCACACGCGGCGCTGGCTCGCGCGGCACGTCCCCGACCGCCCGGCGGACCCGGTGCTCCTCGCCGTCTCCGAGCTCGTGACGAACGCCGCGTTGCACGCCGGGACCGACATGGTCCTCCAGGTCTGCCACGTGGAGGACAGCGAGGACGGGGGGCCCGTCCGGGTGGAGGTCTGGGACGCCAGCAGCGCCGTGCCCGTCCTGGGACGGCCCGGCACCGTCGGCGGCCGGGGTCTGGCCCTCGTCGCGCTGATCTCCAGCGACTGGGGCAGCGCGCCGACCGAGTCGGGCGGCAAGCGCGTCTGGTGCGAGATCGCGGCGCCCGGGCCGGTCGCGGGCCGCGCTCCGGGCGTCCCGGCCGTCGCCTCCGCGACACCCGACACGACGCCCGACACGGCGGACGTCACGGCGTTCTGGGCCGACGAGGGCACTCCCGCCTGACGCCCGAGCGACCCGGCCGCAGGGGCGACCGGGTCACGGGGGCGACCGGGTCGCGGGGGCGACCGGGTCACGGGCCTCGCGGCTCAGCGGGCTACCGGGTCGAGACCGGGCGCTCCACGAGCGTCACGGGGACGGTCGCGGTCCCGCCGTCCCGCGCGACCGTGAGCTCCACGTCCGCGCCGACCGCCCGCTCCCGGACGAAGGCCGTGAGCGACTCGGCGCCGCGCACGGGGTCGCCGTCGATCGCGACGACGACGTCGCCCGGGCGCAGGCCCGCCTCGGCCGCCGGGGTGCCCGTGGTCACCTCCTCGACCACCGCGCCGCGCCGGTCCGCGCCGTCGACCTCGGCCGTGCCGTCGCTCAGCGCGACGCCGAGGAAGGCGTGACTGGCCGTCCCGTCCGCCACGAGCTCGGCCGCCACGCGCTCCGCCAGGGTCGACGGGATCGCGAAGCCGAGCCCGATCGACCCGGAGGTACCACCGGCGGGGTTGGGCAGGCTGGCGATCGAGGAGTTGATCCCGATGACGCGCCCCTGCGCGTCGAACAGCGGGCCACCGGAGTTGCCCGGGTTGATCGCCGCGTCGATCTGGATGGCGTTCGTCACGACGGCCGGGCTGCTGCCGTCACCCGTCGACACGGGCCGGTCCAGGGCCGACACGATGCCGGTCGTCACCGTGCTGTCCAGGCCGAGCGGGTTGCCGACGGCCATGACCGGCTCGCCGACGGCGACCGCGTCCGAGTCGCCGAGCTCCGCCGGCTCGAGGTCCGACGGCGGGTCCACGAGCTGCACGACCGCGAGGTCGCGGGTGGGGTCGGTGCCCACCAGGCGGGCCTCGAAGAGGCGCCCGTCGGCCAGTCCCACCTGGAGGCCCCCCTCGACCGCGGCGCCCACCACGTGGTGGTTGGTGAGGATGCGGCCCTCGTCGTCGAGGACGACGCCGGACCCCTGCCCGCCGCCGTCCGCCGTGCGGACCTGGATGGCCACGACGCTGGCCCGGACCTCCTCCGCGACGGCCCGCCAGTCGGGCTGCTCGCCCTCCAGCAGCGCCGGCACCGCCTGCGAGGAGGCCTCGGCCTCGGCGGCGGGGCGGGTGCTCGCGGGCTCGGCGTCGAAGGCACCCGTGGCGCCGGCCGTGAGCAGGCTCGCGGCGACGGCGGCCGCCGTGGCGGTCCCGACGAGCGGGACCCACGGCAGGCGCGACGTCGGGCGCGCGGCGGCCGGGGCGTACGGGGTCTGCTGCGCGGGCTGCGCGTACCGCGCGTAGTGCGGCAGGGGCTGCTGCTGGGCGTGGTGCTGGGCGTGGTGCTGGGTGTGCCGGTCGGTGTGCTCGCCGGTGTGCTGCCGGAGCGGCTCCGGGTAGGGCGCGGCCTGGTGCGGCGGCTGGTGGGGCTGCTGCGGGGCCGGGTGTCCGGGGTGCTGCCAGGGCGTCGTCATGGGTGGTCCTCCTCGTCGGCGTCAGGGACGAGTGGACACCGCGGACCTCCGGCCGGGCTGGGCGGCGCCTGGGAGCTCCCTGGGAGCGCCGGCTCAGTCCGGGGACCCGGCGCGCTCCGCGGCCTCCAGCACGGCGCGGTCCGTGGCCTCCCGCGCGGCACGGCCGACCGCCTCCCGCACGGCGCCGACGAGGGCGTCGCCGAGCTCCCGGCGGCGGCTGCGGTCCACGACCACCTCCACGACGCTGCGTCCCTGCACGGGGCCGCGCAGGGCGTCCTCGAGCGCGGCCCGGTCGCGGACGCGGAGGTGGGCGACGCCGTACCCGGCGCACAGGGCGCCGAGGTCCGCCCCGTGCGGCGTGCCGAACACGCGCTCGAAGACGTCGGCGCGCTCGGGCTCGCCGTGCTCGAGGGTCGCGAAGATCGAGCCGCCGTCGTCGTTGGCGACCACGACCTGCAGGTCCGGCTCACGTTCGAGCGGCCCGACGAGCAGCCCCCCGACGTCGTGCAGGAAGGTGAGGTCCCCGACGTAGGCCCGCACCGGGCGCCCGAGCGCGAGCGCGACGCCGGCCGCCGTCGACAGCGTCCCGTCGATGCCGGCGAGCCCGCGGTTCGCGACGACCAGCGGCGGCTCGGTCCAGTCGGCGACGAGGTCCAGGTCGCGCACGGGGTTGCTCGACCCGACGACGAGCACCTCCTCCGCGCCGCACGCGGACGCGACCGCGCGCGCGACCGCCAGGCCCGCGAGGGACCCGTCGTCGGACGCCTCGGCGAGCACCGCGTGGACCGCCGCGGT
>NZ_AXCW01000114.1 GCF_000603945.1 Actinotalea ferrariae CF5-4
CGGACGCGGGCAAGGCCCTCGGCGCGCTCGCCGACGCGACCGGCGCGCTCACGACGACGACGGCGCTCGGCCGGGGCGTGTTCCCGCGCGCGGAGTTCGACCTGGGCGTCGCGGGCGGGTTCGGGGCCGAGGGCGCGATGGCGCTGGTCCGCGAGGCGGACGTCGTCGTCGTGCTCGGGGCGTCGCTCAACCCCTTCACGATGCGCCACGGCGAGCTGTTCGCGCCGGGGACGCGGGTGTTCCAGGTCGACGTCGCGCCCGCGGCCACGCACCCGCACGTCGGCGGGTACGTGCGCGGGGACGTGTCGGCGGTCGCGGAGGCGGTCCTGCGGGAGCTGGACGCGAGCGGCGCCGCACCCAGCGGGTGGCGGGAGTCGGTCGACGTCGTCGCCGCGCGGCGCCGCGACCCCGGCGACGGGACGGCGCCGGACGGGCGGCTCGACCCGCGATCGGCGGCGGCCCG
>NZ_AXCW01000115.1 GCF_000603945.1 Actinotalea ferrariae CF5-4
GGCGGAGCTGCTGCCGGAGGACCGGGTCGTCGTCTCCGACGGCGGGCACTTCCTCGGCTGGTCGAACATGTACTGGCCGGTCGCCGCGCCGGACCGCATGGTCATGGTGGGCACGGCGTTCCAGGCGATCGGGCTGGGCTTCCCCAGCGTGGTCGGGGCGGCGCTCGCGCGCCCCGAGGCGACGGTCGTGCTGACGACCGGGGACGGCGGCGGCCTCATGGCGCTGTCGGACCTCGAGTCGGCGATCCGGGTCGCCGGCGGCCGGGGCGTCGCGGTGGTGTGGAACGACGGCGCCTACGGCGCGGAGCTGCACCTCTACGGCCGCAAGGGGCTCGCCCGGGAGCCGATGCTCATCCCCGACGTCGACTTCGCCGGGGTGGCGACCGCGCTCGGCGCGCAGGGTGTCGCCGTGCGGACCGTCGAGGACCTCGACGTGCTCGCCGGGTGGGCGGCCCGCCCGGCTGCGGACCGGCCCTTCCTGCTGCTGGACCTGCGGGTGTCCGGCGCCGTCGTCGCGCCGTTCTACGAGGAGATCGCCCGGGTGAGCGGCTGAGACGGGGTCCGCCCGAGCCACGACCGACCATTCGTATACGATCCGAGAGATGCGGGAGCGAGGGAGCTCATGACTCAGGAGACCGCCGACGGCGCGGGCGTCGCGCCGCCCGGGACCGGTGCGGACGCCCGGTTCGCCGCCCTCCCCCGGCGCCCCGGCAAGGTGATCGCGGTCCACCTCAGCTACGCCTCACGCGCGGACCAGCGCGGCCGCCGACCCGCCCACCCGTCGTACTTCTTCAAGCCGTCCAGCTCGGTCGCGGCGAGCGGCGGCACCGTCGAGCGGCCCGCCGGCACCGAGCTGCTCGCGTTCGAGGGCGAGATCGCCCTCGTCATCGGCACGGCCGCCCGCCGCGTGCCGCTCGCGGAGGCCTGGGACCACGTCGCCGGGGTGACCGCGGCGAACGACCTCGGCCTGTACGACCTGCGCGGCAACGACCGCGGCTCCAACGTCCGGTCCAAGGGCGGCGACGGGTTCACGCCGCTCGGCCCGAGGGTGCTCGACGCCCGCGCGCTCGACCCGGCCGCCCTGCGCGTGCGCACCTGGGTCAACGGCGAGCTCCGCCAGGAGGGGACGACCGACGGGCTGCTCTTCCCGCTTGCGCAGCTCGTCGCCGACCTCTCCCAGCACCTGACGCTCGAGCCGGGCGACGTCGTCCTCACCGGCACGCCGGCGGGCTCGAGCGTCGTGGGGCCGGGCGACGTCGTCGAGGTCGAGGTCGACGCCCCGGACGCCGCCGGCATGCCGAGCACGGGGCGGCTCGTCACGACCGTCGTCGCGGGCACGCACGCGTTCGACGGCGACCTCGGCTCGCTCCCGGCGGTCGACGACGTCCAGCGCGCCGAGGCCTGGGGGTCGCGCGCCGCGGCCGGGCTGGAGCCCGAGCCCGAGCGCTTCCGCCTCACGCCGGCGCTGCGCGAGAGGCTGCGGCGCGCGCCGACCGCCGCGCTCTCGGCGCAGCTCCGCAAGCGGGGCCTCGACGACGTCACCGTCGACGGCGTCCTCCCGATGCACCCCGACGCCCGGCTCGTCGGCACCGCCCGCACGCTGCGCCTCGTCCCGCACCGCGCGGACCTGTTCGCGAGCCACGGCGGCGGCCACAACGCCCAGAAGCGGGCGTTCGACACGGTCGGCGAGGGCGAGGTGCTCGTCATCGAGGCCCGCGGCGAGACCGGCTCGGGCACCCTCGGCGACGTGCTGGCCCTGCGCGCCCACGTCCGCGGCGCCGCCGGCATCGTCACGGACGGCGGCGTGCGCGACCACGACGCCGTCGCCGCCGTCGGCATCCCCGTCTACTCCCGCGGCGCACACCCCGCCGTCCTCGGGCGCCGGCACGTGCCGTGGGACACCGACGTCGCCGTCGCGTGCGGCGGGTGCACGGTGGTGCCGGGCGACGTCCTCGTCGGCGACCGCGACGGCGTCGTCGTCATCCCGCCGGCGCTGGTGGAGGAGGTCGTCGACGCGGCCCTCGCGCAGGAGGAGGAGGACGCGTGGGTCGCCGAGCAGGTCGCGGCCGGCCACGCCGTCGACGGGCTGTTCCCGATGGACGCCGCGTGGCGGGCGCGGTTCGAGGCGTGGCGGGCGCAGCGATGACCGGGGGACTGGCGGGTCAGCCGACGGCCGAGCAGCCGACGACGGCGGCCAGCAAGTCGGAGCGCGCCTACGCCTGGCTCGTCGAGCGGATCGCGCGCCGCGAGTACGCGCCGGGCTACCGCCTCGTCCTCGCGACGATCGCCGCGGAGCTGGACATGAGCGTCGTGCCCGTCCGGGAGGCGATCCGGCGGCTCGAGGCCGAGGGCCTGGTGACGTTCGAGCGCAACGTCGGGGCGCACGTCGCGATGATCGACGACTCGCAGTACCGGCAGAGCATGGAGACCCTGGCCGTCCTCGAGGGCGCCGCCACCGCCCTGGCCGCGCGGCGCCTGACCCCCGCGGACCTGCGCCGGGCGCGCGAGGTCAACCGGCGCCTGGTCGAGAGCCTCGACGACTTCGACCCGCACACGTTCACCGCCCTCAACCAGGAGTTCCACGCCGTCCTCTTCGCGCCGTGCCCCAACCCCCGCCTGCTGGAGCTCGTCTCGGCCGAGTGGGCCCGGCTGGGCCGGCTGCGGGACTCGACGTTCGCCTTCGTGCCCGGCCGCGCGCAGGAGTCCGTGCGCGAGCACGAGGGCATCGTCGGGCTCATCGAGGCCGGCGCCCCGCTGGCGGACATCGAGGAGGCCGCGCGGGAGCACCGCTCGGCGACCCTCACCGCCTACCTGCACCACGAGCACCCGGGAGAGCAGCGATGAGCGACCGCCCGACGCCGACGACGGACCGCACCCCACCGTCGGCGCAGCCGTCCGGGCACAGGCCGGCCGACCTGCCCGACCGCCTCCGGCACTACGTCGACGGCGACCTCGTCGACTCCGCCGACGGCGCCACCTTCGAGGTGCTCGACCCGACGACGAACCAGACCTACCTGCACGCGGCCGCCGGGAAGCGGGCCGACGTCGACCGCGCCGTCGCCGCCGCCCGGCGCGCCTTCGAGGAGGGTCCGTGGCCGCGGATGCTCCCCCGCGAGCGCTCGCGCGTCCTGCACCGCGTCGCGGACCTCGTCGAGTCGCGCGACGCCCGGCTCGCGGAGCTGGAGAGCTTCGACTCGGGCCTGCCCATCACGCAGGCGCTCGGCCAGGCGCGCCGCGCGGCGGAGAACTTCCGGTTCTTCGCGGACCTCGTGGTCGCCCAGGCCGACGACGCCTACAAGGTGCCCGGCCGCCAGATCAACTACGTCAACCGCAAGCCGATCGGCGTCGCCGGCCTCATCACGCCCTGGAACACGCCGTTCATGCTCGAGTCCTGGAAGCTCGGCCCCGCGCTGGCCACGGGCAACACGGTGGTGCTCAAGCCGGCCGAGTTCACGCCGCTGTCGGCGTCGCTGTGGGCGGGGATCTTCGAGGAGGCGGGCCTGCCGCGCGGGGTGTTCAACCTCGTCAACGGCCTGGGCGAGGAGGCCGGCGACGCGCTCGTCAAGCACCCCGACGTCCCGCTGATCTCGTTCACGGGCGAGAGCAGCACCGGGCAGCTGATCTTCGCCAACGCCGCCCCGCACCTCAAGGGCCTCTCGATGGAGCTCGGCGGCAAGTCCCCTGCCGTCGTCTTCGCCGACGCGGACCTCGAGGCGGCGATCGACGCGACGATCTTCGGGGTGTTCTCCCTCAATGGCGAGCGCTGCACCGCCGGCAGCCGGATCCTCGTCCAGCGGGAGGTGTACGAGGAGTTCGTGGAGCGCTACGCCGCCCAGGCGCGGCGCGTCGTCGTCGGCCCGCCGCACGAGGCGGGCACCGAGGTCGGTGCCCTGGTGCACCCGGAGCACTACGCCAAGGTCATGGGCTACATCGAGGTCGGGAAGACCGAGGGGCGGCTCGTCGCCGGCGGCGGGCGGCCCGAGGGCTTCCCCGACGGCAACTACGTCGCCCCGACGGTCTTCGCCGACGTCGCGCCGGACGCCCGGATCTTCCAGGAGGAGATCTTCGGGCCGGTCGTCGCGATCACCCCGTTCGACACCGAGGAGGAGGCGCTCGCGCTCGCCAACGGGGTGAAGTACGGCCTCGCGGCCTACGTGTGGACGAACGACCTGCGCCGAGCGCACACCTTCTCCCAGGCGGTCGACGCCGGGATGGTGTGGCTCAACAGCAACAACGTCCGGGACCTGCGCACGCCGTTCGGCGGGGTCAAGGCGTCCGGGCTCGGCCACGAGGGCGGCTACCGGTCGATCGACTTCTACACGCACCAGCAGGCGGTCCACGTCACGCTGGGCGAGCCGCACCACCCGACGTTCGGCAAGGAGGCCTGACATGACCGGGTCGAGCCGCATCCCCACGCCGTCGTCGCCGCCGCCGGACATCGTCCGCTGCGCGTCCATGGAGCTCGTCGTCACGGACCTGGCCGCGTCGCGGGACTTCTACGTCGACGTCCTGGGCCTCGTCGTCACCGAGGAGGACGCGGACACCGTCTACCTGCGCACCCTCGAGGAGTTCATCCACCACAACCTCGTGCTGCGCCGGGGACCCGTCGCCGCGGCCGCCGCGTTCTCCTACCGCGTGCGCACCCCGGAGGACCTCGACCGGGCGGTCGCGTTCTACTCCGAGCTCGGGTGCCGGGTCGAGCGCCGCGCGGAGGGCTTCGTGCGCGGCCTCGGCGACACGGTGCGCGTGGAGGACCCGCTGGGCTTCCCGCAGGAGCTCTTCCACGAGGTGCAGCACGTCGAGCGCCTCGCGTGGCGGTACGACCTGCACTCCCCGGGCGCGCTCGTGCGGCTGGACCACTTCAACCAGGTCACCCCGGACGTCCCCCGGGCGGTCGCCCACATGGAGGACCTGGGGTTCCGGGTGACCGAGGACATCCAGGACGCGGAGGGCACCACGTACGCGGCGTGGATGCGCCGGAAGCCGACGGTGCACGACACGGCGATGACCGGCGGGGACGGCCCGCGCATGCACCACGTGGCCTTCGCGACGCACGAGAAGCACAACATCATCGCGGTCTGCGACAGGCTCGGCGCCCTGCGCCTGTCGGACCGGATCGAGCGCGGTCCGGGGCGGCACGGGGTGTCCAACGCGTTCTACCTCTACCTGCGCGACCCGGACGGGCACCGCGTGGAGATCTACACGCAGGACTACTGGACCGGCGACCCGGACAACCCGGTGGTCACGTGGGACGTGCACGACAACCAGCGCCGTGACTGGTGGGGCAACCCCGTCGTGCCGTCCTGGTACACCGAGGCCTCACTGGTGCTGGACCTCGACGGCAACCCGCAGCCCGTCGTCGCGCGCACGGACACCAGCGAGATGGCCGTGACCATCGGGGCGGACGGCTTCTCCTACACCCGCCCCGCGGACGGGCCCGAGGCGCTGCCGTCGTGGAAGCAGGGCGAGTACAAGCTGGGCCACCAGCTGTGAGCGCACCCGCCGGAGCCCGGCCGTGAGCGAGGACCGCACGCTCTCCCCCGGCGCGGTCGGGGCGATCGCCGACGAGCTCGCCGCCGCCGAGCGCGACCGGACCACGGTGCCGCTGCTCACCGCCCGGCACCCCGGCATGACGGTCGGCGACGCCTACGCGGTGCAGGCCGAGTGGCGCCGTCGGGCGATCGCCGCGGGCCGCCGGCCGGTGGGCCGCAAGATCGGGCTGACGTCCAAGGTCATGCAGGCCGCGACCGGCATCGACGAGCCCGACTACGGCGCGATCTTCGAGGACATGGTCGTCGCCAGCGGCGCGGAGATCGAGCACGGGCGGTACTCCACCGTGCGCATCGAGGTCGAGCTGGCCTTCCGGCTCGCCCAGCCGCTCGGCCCGGGCGCGACCGACGACGACGTCCTGCGCGCCACCGAGTACGTGGTCCCCGCGCTGGAGATCCTCTCCTCCCGGATCGAGATGGCGGGCCGCACGATCGTCGACACGATCAGCGACAACGCGGCGATGGGCGGGATGGTCGTCGGGGACACGCGGGTGCGGCCGCAGGACGTCGACCTGCCGTGGGTGTGCGCCGTGCTGCGCCGCAACGGCGTGATCGAGGAGTCCGGCGTCGCCGCGGCCGTGCTCGACCACCCGGCCCGGGGCGTCGCGTGGCTGGCGGACAAGCTCGACCGGCACGGCGAGCGGCTCGAAGCCGGCGACCTGGTGCTCGCCGGCTCGTTCACGCGCCCCATGTGGGTCCACCCTGGGGACACCGTGCAGGCCGACTTCCGAGACCTGGGGACGATCACATGCCGCTTCGTCTGAGCCCGACCTTCCGCCACGCCCTCGCCGCGCAGCGCGAGGCGCCCGACGGCGGCCGGCCGCTGGTGGGGATGTGGGTGTGCTCGGGCAGCCCCCTCGTCGCCGAGATCTGCGCCGGGGCGGGGCTCGACTGGGTGGTCGTCGACATGGAGCACGCGCCCAACGGCCTGGAGTCCGTGCTCGCGCAGCTGCAGGCGATGGCGGCCTACCCGGTGACGCCGGTCGTGCGGGTGCCGACCGGCGACGTCGTCGTCATCAAGCAGGTGCTCGACCTCGGTGCGCAGAACCTCCTCGTGCCGATGGTCTCCTCCGCCGAGCAGGCACAGGCCGTCGTCGACGCGGTGCGCTACCCGCCGCGGGGCCGCCGCGGCGTCGCGCCGTCGGTGTCCCGCTCCAGCCGGTGGAGCCGGGTCGAGGGGTACGCCGCGGACGCGGACGAGCACGTGACGCTCGTCGTGCAGATCGAGACCGCCGAGGGCGTCGAGGCCGCCGCGCAGATCGCCGCGGTCGACGGGGTGGACGGGGTGTTCGTCGGCCCGGCCGACCTCTCCGGCTCCCTGGGCGTGCTCGGTCAGCAGCGGCACCCGGACGTCGTCGCGGCGGTGCACCGCACCGTCGAGGCCGTCCGCGGGGCGGGCAAGCCGGTCGGGGTCAACGCCTTCGAGCCGGAGGTCGCCCGCGAGTACGTCGAGGCCGGCGCGTCGTTCGTGGCGGTCGGCGCCGACGTCGTCCTCCTGGCGCGGGGCTCGGAGGCGCTCGGGGCGACGTTCCTGCCGCCCGACGTCCGGCCGTCGTCGTCCTGACGGCCGGCGTCGAGACAGGGGTCAGCTGCCCGGTGCCCGGTAGCCGATCTGCTGCGCGCGGCCGAGCGCGTCCATCGTCTCCTCGACCGTGAGCAGGACCGTCGTCTCCAGCGAGCCCAGCGCACCGCCCGCGCCGATCGCCAGGGCGACCGCCGCCATCGACACGTTGTCGGGCGCCTCCCACAGCGTGTACCCGTCGTGGGACCCGAACCCGTACCAGAACCCGTGCAGCGTGCCCCCCACCGACTCGATGTAGGACTGCGCCGCGACGCGGCGGTCCTCGGGGTGCTGGATGAGGCGGGCCCAGGTGGCCGGCGTGTACGTGAACCGGGAGAGATAGAGCGTCATGGCCTTCTCCTCAGGACCGGGGGCGGCTGCCTGCCGTCGGCGCCCGAGATCTCAGGATCACCCCGCGGCGCCCGGTGGTCCATGGGTGATTCATCCCGGTTCATCCCTTGTGACCATGGCGCGGTCAGGACGAGCATGGCCCCGTTCGCGTCGGCGAGGGGCCACGGCCGGACCCCTCCTCGACCGCACGCGTGCCGCACGTCACCGGAGCCAGGCCTGCCTGCCGGGCCACCTCCCACGCGGACGGGCCCCGCTGCCTCGCAGCCCGGCACCCCGCCTCGTCACCGAGCGTCGTGGAACGAGGAGCACACACCCATGAGAAGACCCCGCGCACTGGCCCTGCCCCTGGCGCTGGCCCTGCCCCTGCTGGGGGCCGCCCCCGCACTCGCCGTCGTCACGGTCCCGGACGACTGCGCCGTCCCGCCCTTCATCGACCTCACCCAGTACACCGTCATCATCGGCACCGACGGTCGCGACCGGTTGACCGGCACGGACGGCGACGACTTCATCTGCGGCCTCCTCGGCGACGACGTCATCCGCGGCGGCGGTGGCGACGACATCCTCCTCGGCGACACGACGACGTTCTTCGGGAACGTCGGCGCCGCGGGCGGGGACGACCACATCGACGGTGGAGCCGGCGACGACGAGATCCTGCCCGGCCCGGGCGACGACCACGTGGCGGGCGGCTCCGGCGACGACTTCCTCGCCCTGGCGGTCGGCGACGACGTCGGCCACGGCGGGGCGGGCGCCGACGAGATCATCGGTGGCTTCGGCAACGACGTCCTCCTCGGGCAGGACGGTGGCGACCTGATCGCCGGCGGCCCCGGCGATGACCAGATCAACGGCGGCCGCGGCGACGACACCCTGGCGGGCGAGCTGCCCCCGGGTGCCGGTGGACCGCCGCCCGGCGTGCCGCTCCCGGGTGCGAGCGCGCACGACCGGTGCGTCGGCGCGCAGGGGACGGACTCCGCGATGGAGTGCGACGTCCTCGCGGCCGTCGAGACGACCGGCTGACCCCGGAGACCGCAGGTCCGCGGCGCGACGGGCCGGGTGCTCGGCTCCCGGCCCGTCGCGCCGCCGCCTGCGGCAGCACACCGCGAGGTCTAGCGTCACGGGGATGAGCCCCCTCAAGGTCCTCTTCATCGGCGGCACCGGCATCATCAGCTCCGCCTGCTCGGCGCTGGCGGTCGAGCGCGGCCTCGACCTGTACGTCCTCAACCGCGGGACGACGTCGGCGCGGCCGCTGCCCGACGGCGCGACGTCGCTCCAGGGCGACGTCCGCGACCCGGCCTCCGCCCGTGAGGCCCTGGGTGGGCACACGTTCGACGCCGTCGTCGACTGGGTCGCCTTCACCCCGGACCACGTCCGCACCGACCTCGACCTCTTCCGCGGCCGGACCGGTCAGTACGTCCTCATCTCCTCGGCGTCGGCGTACCAGACGCCGGCGGAGCGCCTGCCGATCACCGAGTCCACGCCCCTGCGCAACCCGTTCTGGCAGTACTCCCGCGACAAGATCGCGTGCGAGGACCTGCTCGTCCAGGCGTACCGGGACGAGGGCTTCCCGGCGACGATCGTCCGCCCGTCGCACACCTATGACCGCACGCTCATCCCGTTCGACGCGGGCTGGACCGTCGTGGAGCGGATGCGTCAGGGCAAGCCGGTCGTGGTGCACGGCGACGGGTCGTCGCTGTGGACCCTGACCCACCACACGGACTTCGCGCGGGGGCTCGTGCCGCTGCTCGGCAACCCGCGGACGCTCGGGGAGGCGTTCACCATCACCGGCGACGACGTCCTCACCTGGGACCAGATCGCCCGTGCGCTGGCCGCCGCGGCCGGGGTCGAGGACCTGCGGATCGTGCACGTCCCGTCCGACGCGATCGCCGCGGAGGACCCGGAGTGGGGCGCGAGCCTGCTGGGCGACAAGGCGCACTCGTCGGTGTTCGACACGACGAAGCTGCGCAGCATCGTCCCGGACTTCACGACGACGGTGCGCTTCGAGCAGGGCGCCCGGGAGATGGTCGAGTGGTTCGACGCGGACCCCGCGCGCCGGGTCGTGGACGAGCGCACCGACGCGCTCATGGACCGGCTGGTCGAGCGGTTCGCGGTGCGCTGAGTCGGGACCCCGCAGACGAGAGGCGGGGTGCACCCGGCCCGGAGGCCGTCGGCGCACCCCGCCTCTCGAGCGGGACCGTGACGGGTCAGCGCGTGGTGACCGCGTCGGGTCAGTGCGTGGTGACCGGGTCCGGCGTCGCGTCGGGCGCCTTGGCGCCGAGCTTCCCGCCGACGAGCCCACCGATCGCGGCGGCGACCAGCGGCAGGAGCAGCCCGAGGACCGCCCAGCGGGCGCCCGTGCGAGCGGACTCGACGGCGCTCTGGATGTCGACGTCCGGCGCGCCGGCCGACTGCTGGATCATCGCCGTCTGGCCGAGGACGTCCGCGAGGCTCCCGAAGAGCGCCCCGCCGCCGAACAGGGTCAGGAAGACGATCGAGACGACGCCGAGCGCCCACAGCACGACGCCGTGGAACAGGCCGCCCTTGCCCTCGCGCCAGACGCTCGTCGCGCCCGCGGTGATGCCACCGAGGAGGAAGGCGACCAAGGCGATGACCGCGCTGAGGATGCCGCCGGCGGAGTCGGAGTCGCCGCCGAGGCCGAGCGCGCCGACGGAGAACAGCACGAGCTGGAGCAGCAGGAACACCGCGATCGTGACGACGAGACCCGCCCACACCGCGCCCCAGCTCACCAGCTCCTGGCGGCGGCTCCGCGTGGGAAGGGCGAAGCCGTCCCGGTGGTCGTGGTCCCAGGCGTGCGCCTCGCGGCCGGACGTCGCCCCGTTGATGCCGTCGTCGACCCGCGTCTGTCCGTGCGTGCGGTCCCCGACGGGCCCCTGGGCGGTGCTGCTGTTCTCGTGAGCCAAGATGCTGTCCCCTTCGTCTGCCCGGGGAGAGCCCCGGGCGTCGGCCATGTCGAGCCCCGACCGTGCGTGCCCTGAGTCCGCCGCGCAACTCGGGGCGCAGGTCGACGCCGCGATGACCACGACCGGTCTCCTGCGCGTGGACCCCGATGTCGAGAACGAGCCTCCGGCTGCGTCCCCGGTTCGAGCGCGGCCAGAATGGGCCGCACCACCGCAAGGAGACGGACCGATGGCCAAGTACCTGCTGCTCAAGCACTACCGCGGCAACCCGGCTGCCGTGAACGACGTGCCGATGGACCGGTGGACCCCTGAGGAGGTCACGGCCCACATCCGGTACATGGACGACTTCGCCGACCGGCTCCGCGAGACGGGCGAGTTCGTCGGCGGCGACGCGCTGGCCCCCGACGGCCTGTGGGTCCGGTACGACGGCGAGGGCCGGCCGCCGGTGACGGACGGCCCGTTCGCGGAGACCAAGGACCTCATCGCCGGCTGGATGATCATCGACGTGGACTCGCAGGAGCGGGCGGTCGAGCTGGCCGGAGAGCTGTCGGCAGCACCCGGCGCCGGGGGCAGGCCCATCCACGAGTGGCTCGAGGTCCGGCCCCTCCTCACGATGCCTCCCACCATCACCGAGTGAGCCGACGGTGAGCACCCCCGGGGACGAGGTCCTGCTCCGGGCCCTCACGCCACGGGTGCTCGGCGTCCTCGTCCGCCGCGGAGCCGACTTCGCGGCGGCCGAGGACGCCGTGCAGGACGCCCTCGTCGAGGCGGTCCGCGTCTGGCCGGTGGACCCGCCGCGGGACCCGCAGGCCTGGCTCATCACCGTGGCGTGGCGCCGGTTCCTCGACGCGACCCGGTCGGACGCGTCACGCCGTCGTCGGGAGGAGGCGGTCGAGGCCCAGCCCGCCCCGGGTCCTGCACCCGCCGCGGACGACACCCTGCACCTGTACTTCCTGTGCGCCCACCCGTCGCTCACGCCGGCGTCCGCGGTCGCCCTGACGCTGCGCGCCATCGGCGGCCTGACCACCCGGCAGATCGCCGAGGCGTACCTCGTGCCCGAGGCGACCATGGCCCAGCGCATCAGCCGCGCGAAGCGCACCGTCGCCGGCGTGCGCCTCGACACCCCGGGCGACGTGGGCACGGTGCTGCGAGTCCTGTACCTGGTGTTCAACGAGGGCTACTCCGGCGACGTCGACCTGGCCGCGGAGGCCATCCGGCTCACCCGGCAGCTCGCCGCCGTGGTCGACCACCCGGAGGTCGGTGGCCTGCTCGCCCTCATGCTCCTGCACCATGCGCGACGCGCCACGCGCACGACGCCCGACGGCGCGCTGGTGCCGCTCGCGGATCAGGACCGCGCGCGCTGGGACGCGGCCAGGATCCGCGAGGGCGTCGACGTGCTGCAGCGGGCGTTGGCTCACGACCGGCGAGTACCAGGTCCAGGCGGCGATCGCCGCCCTGCACGCCGACGCCCCCACCGCCGCCGAGACGGACTGGGTCCAGATCGTGGAGTGGTACGACGAGCTCGTCCGACTCACCGACAGCCCCGTCGCCCGGCTCAACCGCGCGGTCGCCGTCGGCGAGGCCGACGGAGCGCAGGCCGGGCTGGCGGCGCTCGACGACCTCGACCCGTCCCTGCCGCGCTACGCCGCGGTGGCCGCGCACCTGCACGAGCGCGCCGGCGACCTCAGCATCGCTGCCGAGCTCTACCGGGAGGCGGCGATGGTCGCCACGAGCCGCCCCGAGCGCGACCACCTCACGCGGCAGGCGGCACGCCTGCACGCCCTGGAACGATGAGCAGGGCGCCCTGGAGACCGATCCGTGCCGGGCAGCTGCGTGGGGGCTAGAGGACACCCGTGATGCTGAGCCAGGCGAAGCCCGCCCAGCCGAGCCCGACGACGACGGCGCACCCGGCGCGCACCGCCCGGTGCGGCGTCCACGGGACAAGGGCCGGCGGGGCGGCGAGCACAGCCCCGGCGACGAGCACCAGGACGACCGCGAGCGGCTGGAGGTCCGTCGACCGCCCGAACCCGCCGCCCGAGCACCCGCTCACCCCGCAGGCCGCGACCCCGGCGACGAGCGTGATGCCGAGCGTGACCAGGACGGCGACCGGGAGGGCCCACAGCAGGTGGAGGGCTCCTGTCCCACGACGGCCCCCGCCGGAGAACACCTGCGCCGCTTCCTCTGGACGTGCGCTCACGACGTTCCCCCGATCCCCCACGGCCGTGACACGCACGACCGTTTCAGGATCGACACCAGCAGCGCATGGGCCGTCTGGGTGGTGGCCCACCGCGGGGGTCGGGCCGGCCACCCGCACCGGCCGGGGTGCCGGACCTCCGGTCGCCGCCCTCCGGGGCCGGGGTTACGTTCGATCGGTGCCTCGGGAACCGCAGGACGCGCTGGGCCCCCGCGGCGACGTCGCCGGGGCCCCGGCGGCGCGCACGGTCGGGGGGCGCTACCGCCTCGAGCAGGTGCTCGGGCGCGGTGGCATGGGCGTGGTGTGGGCCGGGCAGGACGAGGTCCTGCACCGGCCCGTCGCCATCAAGGAGGTCCTCCCGCCGGCCACCGTCGACGACGCCGACCGCGCCGAGATGCGCGCCCGGACGCTGCGCGAGGCGCAGGCCGCCGCCCGGATCTCCGCCGACGGCGTCGTGCACATCTACGACGTCGTCGAGGACGACGGGCGGCCCTGGATCGTCATGGAGCGGCTGCCCCCGCGCACGCTCGAGGACGAGCTGTCCGAGCGGGGCGGGATCCCGCCGGCGGAGGTGGCGCAGATCGGCCGGACGCTGCTCGCCGGGCTCATCGCCGCGCACGCCGCCGGCGTGCTGCACCGCGACGTCAAGCCGAGCAACGTCATGTTCCGCGAGCGCCCCGACGGGCGGCACGCCGTCCTGGCGGACTTCGGCATCGCCCACCTCGACGGCGACGCCATGCTGACCGCGACGGGGATGATGATGGGGTCTCCGGCCTACATCGCCCCGGAGCGGGCCCGTGGCGACGAGGCGACACCGGCCGCGGACCTGTGGTCGCTCGGGGTCACGCTGTGGGCGGCCGTGGAGGGCTGGTCGCCGTTCCGCCGGGTGAACGGCCTGGCCAGCCTCACCGCGGTGATCACCGAGGACGTCCCCGCCCCGGACCACGCGGGCCCGCTCGGTCCGGTGCTCGAGGGGCTGCTGCGCAAGGACCCGGCGGAGCGGATCGACGCCGCGACGGCCGGCCGGCTCCTGGCCGAGATCCCGCCCCCGGTCGGGGCGCGCACGGAGCGCCTCGGCGTCGCGACGACCCAGCCGCTCCCGGCCCCCGCGACCAGCACCAGCACCAGCACCAGGACACGGACCACGACCGCGACCGGGTCCCCACCGCCCACCGTCCCGCCCGCCACGGCCCGCCCCGACGAGGACGCCGTCGACGAGGACCCCGCCTGGTGGGCCCCCGCCCCACCCGCGCCGGAGCCGCGGCCGGCACGCCGTCGTCGGGGCGGGATCCTGCCGGCGGTCGTGGCCCTGGCCGTGGTCGCCGTCCTCGCGCTCGGCGCCGCACTCCTGCGGCCCTTCGACGACGACGGGGACACGCCCGAGGCCCGACCGGAGGCCTCCGCACCGGCCACCGCG
>NZ_AXCW01000116.1 GCF_000603945.1 Actinotalea ferrariae CF5-4
CCGCGGGGACCAGCGCCCCCCGCGCCGGACCACGGCGGCGGTGGCGGGGTCCGGGGCCCCCGGGCAGCGACGCCGCACTGCGGACGAGGGCGTCCCGGGCGAGCACCCCGGGGTCGCGGGGTCGGAGCGGCACGGGGTCCGCGACCGCCAGCGCCTGGGCGACGAGGAGACCGATCGGTGGGGCGTCCTCCCGGTCCGCGAGCAGGAGGACGTGGCGCAGCCGCTCGCGCGGGACGTCCCCGTCCACGCACCCCGGGACGACGGGGAGGAGCCGCTCCCCGGTGCTTCCCGCGTCGCGCCGGCGCGCCGTCAGACCAGGAGCGTCGTCCGGCTCGGGCGCCGACCACGCTGCGACGTCGGGCACCTCGACGGCGGCGGGCAGCGCGGTGCACTCCTGCGGCAGGCGGCCGAGAAGGGTCAGAGCGCGTCGGGCGAGCATTCGGACGTCGTCCGCCGCGCTGCTGCGCGCGTCCGACGGGACCGGCCCGAGGAGGGCTCTGCCGTCCAGGGCCACCGTCCACGCGCCCACCCCACCGAGCCCGCCGTGGGCGTCACCGCGCGCGTGCACCCGGCCCAGGGCATCGCCGACGTCGACCACGAGCCGCACGACCTCGCCGGCCGCCCAGGGCACCGCCGTCCGCCCCGGCTCCGGCTCGCCGGTCACGCCGCCCTCGCACCTCGTCGCCCCCTGCACGAGGACATGTCAGCACGCGCAGGAGCGCACCGGCCGTCGTCCACAGGCTCGCCCTGTCCCGGTGCGCCCGCGCGCCGGAGGTACCGCGGACGTCGGGGATCTCCGGGAGCAGC
>NZ_AXCW01000117.1 GCF_000603945.1 Actinotalea ferrariae CF5-4
CGTGCTGCAGCGCCCGTCGGCGCTCAGGGCAGGACGACGACCTGCCCCGCCTCGGCGCTGCGCCGGGCCGCGTCGAGCACGCCCGCCGTCACCACGGCATCCCGAGGATCGACCGGGGCCGGTCCGCCGGCGTGGAGCCACTGCCCCACGAGGCGGTAGTAGTCCTCGTGACCACCGGCGGCACGCGGCACGGGGGTCGCCTCGTCGCCCCGGACGAGCCAGCCCTCCTGACCGTCGCCGGGGTCCATCCCGGAGAACGGGGACGCCTCGCCCTCGAACCGGGTCACGAGGTAGGCGGCGCGGTCACCGAGGACGCGCGTGCGCGGCCCCGGGGCCGCCGCGAGGGCACCGGCCCAGAGGTGGCTCACCGTCCCCTCGCGGTGCCGCAGCGCCAGGAAGACGTCGTCCTCGGTCGGGGTCGTGAGGGCACGGAGCTCCGCGTAGACCGACGCCACCGGACCGAACAGCTGCACGGCGGAGTCGACGAGGTGCGCCCCCAGGTCCAGCAGGAGGCCCCCGCCCTCCCCGACGGCGTTCTCCTTCCAGCGGTCCTTGGGGACCGGCCGCCAGCGCTCCCACCGGCGCTCGAACCGGTGCACCCGCCCCAGGGAACCGTCGGCGAGCAGACCCACGAGCGTCAGCTGCTCGGGATCCCACCGCCGGTTCTGGAACACCGTGAGCGGGACGTGCGCGGCCTCGGCCGCGGCGACGACGGCGCGCGCGCCCGCCTCGTCCAGGGCGAGCGGCTTGTCGACGACGACGGGGACACCGGCCGCGACGGCGGCGAGCGCGTGCTCGACGTGGAGCCCGGTCGGCGAGGCGAGGACGACGACGTCCACGTCCCCCGCCCGGCCGAGGAGGCCCTCGACGTCGTCGTGGACGCGCACCCCGGGCCAGTCCTCGCGCGCCTGGGCGGCCCGCCCCGGCGACCGCGTCACGACGGCCGTCACCGTGTGTCCCGCGGCGCGGACGAGCCGACCGTGGATCCCGCGCCCGGCGTCGCCGTAGCCGACGACGCCTACCCGGAGGCGGGGGGCTGTGTCGGCCGGCACGCCGGCCGGCACGTCCGTCGGCACGTCCGTCGGCACGTGCGGGAGGGTCACCGGCTCGTCGCCGGCTCCGCCAGCCGCTGCGGGACCTCGGTCTGGGTGTCGTCCGCCGGGACGCGTCGCTGCCACGGCCACCAGGATGCCCGACCGATGTCCAGGATGAGGCCAGGCACGAGCAGGCTCCGCACCACGAGCGTGTCGATGAGGACCCCGAGCGCGACGAGGAACGCGAGCTGGACCAGGAACAGCAGCGGCAGCACGGCCAGGGCACCGAACGTCGCGGCGAGGATGACGCCGGCACTCGTGATGACGCCGCCGGTCACGGCGAGACCCCGACGCGTCCCCTCCCGGGTCCCGTGCCGCAGCGACTCCTCCCGCACCCGGGTCATCAGGAAGATCGAGTAGTCGATGCCCAGCGCCACGAGGAAGACGAACGCGTACAGCGGGACGACCGGGTCGGCTCCGGGGAAGTCGAAGACGCCGTTGAAGAAGATCGCGGCGATCCCGAGCGTCGCCCCGAGGCTCAGCAGGTTCGCGCCCAGCAGCAGGACCGGCGCGACGACCGAGCGCAGCAGCGCGATGAGCACGAGGAGGATGACCACGAGCACCGTGGGCACGATGACCTGCAGGTCCCGGATGCTCGTCTGCTGGGTGTCGAGCCGCTGCGCGGCCGCTCCCCCGACCACGGTCTCCGGCGACACCTCCCCGACGGCCTGGCGGACGTCGGCGACGACCTCGACGGCCTCCTGCGTCTCCGACCCGGACGACGTGACCGCCTGGACCTGCACGACGCCGTCGACGACCCGCGGCGCGGCGTCCGGCGCCGGCGGCGCCCCGGGCGGGCCGGCGACCTCGGCCACGACGGCGGCCGAGTCCACGCCGTCGGTGGCGAGGACGGCCTCCAGCACGGCGTCGAGGTCCGCCTCGGGCGCGAAGACCGTGACCGGCTGCACCTGGCCCGCGGGGAAGTGCTCCGCGACGACCTCCTGGCCGGTGACGGACTCGACCTCGGTGAGGAAGATGTCGGTCTCGCTCGTCCCGCTCGCCCGGAGCTGCGGCACGAACGCGGTGGCCGCGGCGAGCAGGAGCGCCGTCGTCACCCAGACGAGGCGGGGGCGGCGGCCGACCAGGCCCGAGACCCGGCCCCAGACGCCGTTGCGCGCCTCGACCTCGGCCAGGGTGTCCTGGCCGCCGTCGCCCGCGGCCGTGCCGGCACGCGGGATGCGCGGCCAGAAGATGAGGCGGGCGAACCGGTGCCCGCCCACCAGCAGGAACGCGGGCAGGAGGGTCAGGGCGGCGACGAACGCCGCGACGATGCCGATGGCGGCGACCGGCCCGAGGCTCGAGTTGGACGCGAGGTCCGAGAGCAGGAGGGTCAGCAGACCCGCGATCACCGTGCCCGCGCTCGCCGCGATGGGCTCGATGGAGGCCCGCAGCGCCCGGCGCATGGCGGTGTACGGGGAGGCGACCCGCGACAGCTCCTCGCGGTACCTGGCGACGATGAGCAGCGAGTAGTCCGTCGCGGCACCGACGACGAGGATGAACAGGATGCCCTGGCTCTGCCCGTTGAGGACGAGGACCCCGGCGGCGGCGAGCTCGTAGACGACGAGGCCGGCCCCGGCGAGCGCGAACACCGACGTGAACAGGACGGTGAAGGGCAGGCTCGGCGAGCGGTAGACCAGCAGCAGGATGACGAACACGACCGCGAGGGCCACGACCAGCAGGATCCCGTCGATCCCCCCGAACGCCTCCACGACGTCCGCGACCGCGCCGGCCGGTCCGGTCACCCAGGCCTCCAGTCCCGCGCCGTCGAGCTCCGCGGTCGCCTCGCGCAGGGCGTTGACGACCTCGTTGAGGACGCGCTCCTCGCCGACGGTCTCCTGCACCGCGTCGCTGTCCAGGGACAGCGCGAGCAGGACCGCCTCACCGTCCTCCGACGGGACCGGGAACGCCGGGGCGAGGAGCACGTCCTCGAGCGTCCGGCCCTCGCCGATCTCCAGGGCAGGCACGGCCTGCGCGAAGTCGTCCACCGCCGCCAGCTGCTCCGGGGTGAGCTGCCCGTCACCGGTGACGACGACGATCGCCGGGAGCGTCGTGTCGTCGGAGAACCCCTCGGCCAGCTCCGCGGCCCGGGTCGACTCCGCGCTGCGGGGCAGGAACGCCGCGTTGTCGTTCTCCTGCACCTCCGACAGCTTGCCGATGGACTGGCCGCCGACCCCCGCGAGGGTCAGCCACACCAGCAGGACACCCAGGACGGCCAGTCCCCGCAGCACACCGCGACGACGGCCCGACGAATCGCTCAGCATGCTGAGTATCATGAGGCCCACTAGCCTCGAGGGACAAACCAGCCTTCCTGTGCTGGCTCTCAGGAACAGGCACGGAGCACCCGGAGGCGACGTGGAGCGGACAGGGCACTGGCCGACCGGCCGCCTGCTCTCCGCCGTCGCGCGCCGTATCGAGCGGGAGTGGAACGCCCATCTCGACACCTGGGACCTCAACCACGCGAGCCTGCCCGTCCTCTTCCACCTCGCCCGCGGCCCGCACTCCCAGCGCGACCTCGCGCGGGCCAACGGGGTGACCGAGCAGACGATGAGCCGCATCCTGGCCCGCATGGAGCGGTCCGGCTACATCGCGCGGGAGCAGCACCCCACGGACCGCCGTCGGCACGACGTCGTCCTCACCGCCGCCGGCCGCGCCGTCATGCTGGAGGCCGGCGACCCCCGCCCGGCCGAGGAGATGAGCGTGCGCGGCCTGGAGCCGCACCACGTCGAGCAGCTGCGCGAGATCCTCGGCCTCATGCTGGCGGCCCACCCGCACGAGGAGGGCTGGGACGACCCCACCCCGCACGGGCCGGACGCGGACGGCCACGCGTTCCGACCGCCCGCCGCCGACGACGCCGACGGCGGCCACGCCGCACCCGACGACGACACGCCGCGGGTGCACGCTGACGTACCGTGACGGTGTGGCTGCTCCCGCCCCCGTCCCCGACCCGGTCCCCGATCCCCCGTCGCTCGACGGCGAGGCGCTCGAGGTCGACGGGCTGCTGACCGTCGACCTCGGCCTGGGCACCCGTCTCCTGCCGTACGTGCCGACCTGGGACCTCCAGCGCGCGGTGCACGCCGCCGTCGTCGACGGCCTGCGCCCCGACACCGTGCTGCTGCTGGAGCACGAGAGCGTCTACACCGCGGGCAAGCGGACCGCGTCGTGGGACCGCCCCGTCGACGGCACCCCGGTGGTCGACGTCGACCGGGGCGGGAAGATCACGTGGCACGGGCCCGGTCAGGTGGTCGCGTACCCGCTGGTCCGCCTGCGCGAGCCGGTCGACGTCGTGGCCTACGTCCGTGCGCTGGAGACCGCCGTCATCGCCGTCTGCGCGCGGCTGGGCGTGACCGCCGGCCGGGTCGAGGGCCGCAGCGGGGTCTGGGTTGCCGCGGACGACCCGGCGGAGGCCGCCGAGGGCACGGTGCCGCGGCGGGACCGCAAGGTCTGCGCGATCGGCGTGCGGGTGGCGCGGGGCGCGACCATGCACGGCCTCGCGCTCAACTGCGACCCGGACCTGGGCGCCTTCGGTCGCATCGTCCCGTGCGGGATCGACGACGCGGACGTCACCTCCCTGTCCGCCGAGCTCGGTCGGGACGTCACCGTCCTGGAGGTGCTCCCGCTGCTGCGCGAGGAGCTGGCCGCCGCGCTCGCCCCGCTGCGCGCGACCACCGGCACGACGTCCGCACCGGCCGCCGTCTGAGGACCGGCCGAGGGAAGCCCGCGCCGCCCCTGAGGTCATCGGACGACTGACGTAGAGTGGTCGCCGTGACGAGCGCACCCGAGGGCCGGCGCATGCTCCGCGTCGAGGCGCGCAACGCCGAGACACCGATCGAGAAGAAGCCCGAGTGGATCCGCACCCGCGCGACCATGGGCCCGGAGTACACCGAGCTCAAGAAGCTCGTCCAGGGCGAGAAGCTGCACACGGTCTGCGAAGAGGCGGGCTGCCCCAACATCTTCGAGTGCTGGGAGGACCGGGAGGCCACCTTCCTCATCGGTGGTGACCAGTGCACCCGGCGGTGCGACTTCTGCCAGATCGACACGGGTAAGCCGGCCGACGAGGACCGCGACGAGCCCCGGCGCGTGGCCGAGTCGATCCGCGCGATGGGCCTGCGGTACTCCACGATCACGGGGGTGGCCCGCGACGACCTGCCCGACGGCGGCGCGTGGCTCTACGCCGAGACCGTCCGGCAGATCCACGCGACGAGCCCGGGCACCGGCGTCGAGCTGCTCATCCCGGACTTCAACGCGCGGCCGGAGCAGCTCGCGGAGGTCTTCTCCTCGCGGCCCGAGGTGCTCGCGCACAACGTCGAGACGGTGCCGCGGATCTTCAAGCAGATCCGCCCGGCGTTCCGCTACGACCGCTCGCTCTCGGTGCTCCGCTCGGCGCGCGACGACGGCTTCGTGACGAAGTCCAACCTCATCCTCGGCATGGGCGAGACCTACGACGAGGTGGTGGCCGCGCTGCACGACCTCCACGACGCCGGGTGCGACCTGCTCACCATCACCCAGTACCTGCGCCCCTCCGTGCGGCACCACCCGGTGGAGCGGTGGGTCAAGCCGGAGGAGTTCGTCGCGCTCTCGGACGAGGCGGAGCGGATCGGCTTCCTCGGCGTCATGTCCGGCCCCCTGGTCCGCTCCTCGTACCGGGCCGGCCGCCTGTGGGCCCAGGCCATGACGCGGCGGGGCGAGACGATCCCCGAGGCCCTGGCGCACCTGGCCACCCCGGGCAGCGCCCGCCAGGAGGCGTCCAGCCTCCTCAGCCGGCACTGAGCGAGCCGTCCGGGCGTCCTCCGTCGGCCACTAGACTCATCGCCCATGGCCCGCGATCGATCCACCACGCCCTCGCCTGCGGCTGACGCAGCCGGCGGCAAGCCGAAGAAGGTCCGCAAGGTCCGGTGGTACCACCGGGTCTGGGAGGCCTTCCAGATGACCCGGCGGGTCGATCCCGCGGTGACCTGGTGGGTCCTGCTGGCCTTCGTCGGCGTACTGGCGGTGGGCATCGGCCTGGGTCTGGCCTTCGGCCGTCCCGTCTACGCGACGATCGTCGCGCTCCCCTTCGCCTTCCTCGCGGCGCTGTTCCTCCTGGCGCGCCGCGCCGAGGCGGCCGCCTACCGCCAGATCGAGGGCCAGCCCGGCGCGTCGCTGTCGGCGCTGCGCACGATCCGCCGCGGCTGGGAGTTCCCGGAGGAGCCCGTCGCCGTGGACCCCCGCGGCCAGGAGATCGTCTTCCGGGGCCTCGGGCGACCGGGCATCGTCCTCGTCGCCGAGGGCAACCCGGTCCGCGCCCAGCGGCTGCTGGAGGCCGAGCGCAAGAAGGTCGCGCGGGTGCTCCCGAACGTCCCCGTCACGCTGCTCCAGTCGGGCAACGAGGACGGCCAGGTGCCGCTCCGCAAGCTGCCCGGTACGGTCCGCAAGCTCAAGCCGAAGCTGACCAAGCAGGAGGTCGGCGAGGTCGGCAAGCGGCTCCGCGCGCTCGGCGGCGCACGCCTCCCGGTGCCCAAGGGCATCGACCCGTTCAAGGCCCGGCCCGACCGCAAGGGCATGCGCGGCCGCTGAGGTCCGGCCGCCCGCGTCGCACGACGAGCGGCGGCATCAGCGTCGCACGACGCCCGGCGGCATCAGCGTCGCACGGCGCCCGGCGGTCTCAGCGGCGGACGACGACCGTCCCCGCGGCGACGTCGTGCAGGCCGCGTCCGGAGGCGTCCCACACGACGGCGGGGATGACGAGGCAGAGCAGCGCGGTCCGGGTCAGGCCCAGCAGGAGGCCCGGGGGCGGGAGCACCGACGGCGCTGTCGCCTGCGCCCCGGCGGCAGCGCCCGAGCGGCCCTGCCGCAACAGCACGGTGGTCAGGTCACCCAGGCGCACCACCTGGATCCCGGCGACCCGGTGCCCGATGGTGGTGCCCAGCGTCGCCACGAGGACCACGGTGGAGGCGCCGAAGACGGCGAGCGTCGCCCACTCGTCGAAGCCGAAGAAGGCCGCGCTGATGAGTGAGGCGATCCCCCAGTCGACGAGCAGGCCGAGCACGCGTCGCCCCACGGTCGCCAACGACCCCTGGCCCGTCGCGGGCAGGCCCAGGCGTGCCGGGCCGGTCGTGCCGTCGCCGCCGGCGGCGCCACCACCGGGCGTCCCCTCGAGCCACGATCCGATGTCCTCGCGTCGCGCTGCCACGCGCAGCAGGCTAGCGGCACGGCCTGTGGCGACCCTGTGCCGGGCTCCGCTCCTCGGTAACGCACCGGAAACACGAGGTACACCGCAGGGAAACCGCGTCGCCCTAGGTTCGTCCCGTCGCCCACCCCCCGCATGCCTCGCCTGCGCAGGCACCGAGAACGAGGAGAGCACTGCATGTTCAGCTCCGCAGACGAGCTCATGACCTTCATCAAGGAGGAGGGCGTCCAGTTCGTCGACGTCCGCTTCTGCGACCTGCCCGGCGTGATGCAGCACTTCAACGTGCCGGCCTCGACCGTCGACGCGTCCTTCTTCACCGAGGGCCAGATGTTCGACGGCTCCTCGATCCGGGGCTTCCAGGCCATCCACGAGTCCGACATGAAGCTCCTCGCGGACCTGTCCACGGCCTACCTGGACCCGTTCCGCGACCGCAAGACGCTCATCATCAACATGTCGATCGTCGACCCGTACACCGATGAGCCCTACAGCCGCGACCCCCGCCAGATCGCCGCGAAGGCCGAGGCGTACCTCAAGTCGACCGGCATCGCGGACACCGCGTTCTTCGCGCCCGAGGCCGAGTTCTACATCTTCGACGACATCCGGTTCCACACGAGCCAGTCCGAGAGCTACTACCACATCGACTCCATCGAGGCGGCGTGGAACACGGGCCGCAAGGAGGACGGCGGGAACCTCGGCCACAAGACCCCGTACAAGGGCGGCTACTTCCCCGTCCCGCCGGTCGACCACTTCGCCGACCTGCGCGACGAGATCTGCGAGGTGCTGGACCAGGCCGGCCTCCAGGTCGAGCGCTCCCACCACGAGGTCGGCACCGCCGGCCAGGCGGAGATCAACTACCGCTTCGACACGCTCGCCAAGTCCGCGGACAAGGTGATGCAGTTCAAGTACATCGTCAAGAACGTCGTGCACCGCAACGGCCGCACGGTGACCTTCATGCCGAAGCCGCTCTTCGGTGACAACGGCTCGGGCATGCACTGCCACCAGTCGCTGTGGAAGGACGGCGAGCCGCTCTTCTACGACGAGAAGGGCTACGGCGGCCTGTCCGACATGGCGCGCTGGTACATCGGTGGTCTGCTCAAGCACGCCCCGTCGCTGCTCGCGTTCACCAACCCGACGGTGAACAGCTACCACCGTCTGGTGCCCGGCTACGAGGCGCCCGTCAACCTCGTCTACTCGGCCCGCAACCGCTCCGCCTGCGTCCGTATCCCGGTGACCGGGTCGAGCCCGAAGGCCAAGCGCATCGAGTTCCGGGTCCCGGACGCGTCGTCCAACCCGTACCTCGCCTTCGCCGCGATGCTCATGGCCGGCCTCGACGGCATCAAGAACAAGATCGAGCCGCCGGAGCCGGTCGACAAGGACCTGTACGAGCTGCCGCCCGAGGAGCACGCCGCCATCGAGCAGCTGCCCGCGTCGCTCGAGGCCGCGCTCGACGCGCTCGAGGCCGACCACGACTACCTCACCGAGGGCGGCGTCTTCACGCCCGACCTCATCGAGACGTGGATCGACTTCAAGCGGACCCACGAGATCGACCCGATCCGCCTGCGCCCGCACCCGCACGAGTTCGAGCTCTACTTCGACTGCTGAGCAGTCCCGACGGGCCCCCGGCCCGGCCCTCCCCGTCCCGGGGAGGCGCCGGACCGGGGGCCTCGTGCGTGCGGCGCGCCCTCGCCGGTCGGCTCAGACCGGCCCGAGGACGGCGCTGCGCGGCTGGAGCTCGGTGAGCCAGGCCGCGACGCCGCCGTGCCGCCGCTCCAGGTCGACCGCCGCGCACCGACCCTGCTGCCGGTCGGCGACGATCCGACCGTCGACCATGTAGAGCACCCGGTCGGCGCGGGCGGCGACCGTGGCGTCGTGGGTGACGAGCACGACCGTCGTCCCCTCGGCGTTGATCTCGCCCAGGATGTCCAGCACCTCGGCGGCCGCCGTCGAGTCCAGCGCGCCGGTCGGCTCGTCGCCCAGGACGATCGTCGGCTCGTTGATGAGCGCCCGGCAGATACCGATCCGCTGGAGCTGGCCGCCCGACGCCTCCGAGACGTCCCGGGTGGCCAGCCCGGCGACACCCATCCGCTCCATGAGCGCCAGGGCCCGCCGGTTCAGCTCCTCGCGCGGGGCCAGGCAGGCGAGGTAGGCCGGGAGCACGACGTTGTCGAGCAGGCACAGGTTCGTGAGCAGGTGCCCGTGCTGGAAGACGAAGCCCATCGTCGTCAGCCGCAGGCGCGCGAGCTGCTTCTGGCTGAGCGAGCCGAGGTCCTGGCCGGCGACGGACACCGTCCCGCCGGTCATCGTGTCCATCCCGCTGATCGTGTGCAGCAGGGTCGACTTCCCCGACCCGGACGGGCCCATCACCGCCACGAGCTCGCCGTCGTGGACCTGCAGGTCCACCCCGTGCAGCACGGTGGTGCCGTCGAAGGCCTTGGTGAGTCCCCGGGCGTCGAGGACCGGTGTCGAGGTGGTCATGAGAGCCGTCCTAATCGGTGGTGAGAGCGCTGATGCGGGCGTCGGACAGGGAGCGGGCGCTCGCCGCCGTGACGAGCGAGACCGAGCCCAGGAGTGCGGCAGGCAGGAGGACGTAGGTCAGGAGCGGGTCGACGGCGAAGTCGATGCGGCTGGTCCCCCGGCCCAGCGCCTCCATCCCGCCGTACAGGCCCTCGAACATGAGGTTGAACATCGCCTCGCCGAGCGTGGCCGCGGCGACCGCGCCGACGACGACGCCCAGGGCGAGCACCAGCACCGTCCGCGTGACGTACTGCGCGCGCAGGCCGCCGTCGTCGGCGCCGAGCGCGCGCTGGACCGCGATCGGGCCGGCGTCGCGGGCGAGGATCATCCGGGTGAAGAGCGCGGTCATGAGGCCGACCAGGGCGACCGCCACCACCGCGGAGATGGCGGCGGTGACCGTCATCTGGCGCGCGATCGGCCGGAGGGTCTGGGCCCGCCACTGCTCGATGTCGTGGACCTTCGCGGGGGCGAGCTGGTCGCCGTACGCCTGCGCGGTCGCCGCGGCGTCCGTCCCGGGCGCCAGGGCCACTCCGACGACGTACCACATGACGTCGTTCCCCTGCGTGGGCAGGACGGACTTGGCGGTCTTCCCGCCGTTGGTGATGTCCTGGTAGCTGCCGACGATCGTCAGGTCCCGCACCTGCCCGCCGACCTCCACGGGCAGCGTGTCGCCGACGTCCCGGCCGGCCTGGCTCAGCGCGAGGAGGGAAGCGCGATCTCGGTCGGGTCCGTGGCGGCACGGCCCTCGGCGTAGGTGAGTGGCAGGAGGGTGTGGTCGCCGTTCTCCACGTACAGGCTCACCGGGTTGCCGTCCACGTCCACCGACCCGTGGCGGGTGGTGACCATGGGGGTCACGGTCGCGACGTCCGGGTCCGCTCGCACCGTGTCGACGACCCGGGCGAACTGGGCCGGCGAGGCGTCGTCGGCGTGACGCAGCTCGATCCGCAGGTCCACGGTGCCCGTGCCCATGTAGTGGATGAACCCCGGGGCGCTCGCCGTGCTCGCCGAGCTGATCGGCACGATCGTGAGGAAGGTGCTGACCGCGAAGACACCGAACAGCAGGAGGTAGGTGCGCCACCGGCCGACGACGTCCATGGCCCCCAGCCGCAGCGGCACCGGCAGACGGGACCGGTGCAGTCGCAGCCGGGCGGCCCTCGACTGCTGCCCGGTCGTACCCGCGCGCAGCGCCGCCACCGCGCTGATCCCGCCGAAGCGGCGCAGCAGCACCAGCAGGAAGAGCACCAGGGCGGTGAGCACGAGCGCAGCCGCGAGCACGGGGGTCAGCCAGGTCCAGACGGACGGGACCGACCCCATGTAGCGGGTGATGTTGCGGGCCAGGACCGGGGTGAGCTCCAGCCCGCCGGCCAGGCCGAGCACAGCGGACGCTCCGGCGAGGGCGGCGTACTTCGTGAGGTAGATCCGCCGGACGCCCCGCGGGGGGACCCCGATCGCCGTGAGGACGCCGATCTCGCGGTAGTCCTGCTCGGCCGCGGTGAGGAAGGAGAAGCGCAGGCACAGCAGCGCCACCACGAGCAGGAGGACCGCCACGAGGATGACGATGGCGGCGTCCATGCCGTCACCGACCATCGTGAACATCTGGAAGGTGGCGGAGTCCACCATCTGCCCGGCCTGGGGCATGCCCGCGTCCAGGTAGGCCGTCTGGAACCCGGCGGACTGCGCGGCGGGGTCGTGCAGCCAGAACTCGACGAGGTGCTCGACCTCGCCGGTGTGCGCCCGGACCTGCTCCAGGTCCGTCGGCGAGACCGCCAGGCGCTTGGAGCTCGTGATCCCGGCGTTCATGATCGAGTCCCGCGCGAAGCCGGCGATCGTCAGCTCGGTGCGGAAGCCGTCGGCCGCGGTGATGACGACCGGGTCCCCGACCCGCAGGCCGTGCTCCACCTCGTAGAACACCGGCAGCACGACCGTGCCCGGCGCGACCTCGGTGATCGGCTCGTTGTCGAGGTCGAGGAGCAGGTCGCGCTGCTGGTTCGGGACCACCAGGGAGTTCTGCTGGATGCTCGTCGTCTGCGGCTCGCCGGCGAAGGAGAGCTCGGCCCCGTCGATCCCGAGCAGGAGCATGGCCTGATGGTGCTCGACCTCCGGTCGCGTCGCGACCCAGTCGTCCACCTGCGCCGGGTCGTACGGCCCGACGTGCAGCTGCGCGACGTGCGGCGCCCGCGCCTGCGCCAGCAGGCTCGTGGAGCCGCCCATGAGGCGGGCGAGGGTGCCGGCGCTCGCCGTCGCCAGGAGCACCGACAGCCCCATGAGGACGACGAGGACGAGCGTCACGACCCGGTGCCGACGGACGTCCCGGGCGATCATCCGGCCGTACACGGCGACCTCACCGTCCCTCGGCGACGGGGGTGCTCCCGACGCTGCGCGCGTGCACGTCCGCCATGAAGGCGGCGAACCGGCCGGGCTCGTCCAGGTGCGGCGTGTGGCCGGAGCGGTCCCACGTCTCCACCTGGACCACCGGGGCGTCCAGCGCCGCGAGCCACTCCCGCGCCAGGTCGGCGCGCCCGGGTGCCTCGTAGGTCCCGACGACCACGTGGACCGGGACGTCGAGCCGCGGCACCTGGTCGCGGAAGTCGATGCCCTCGAGCTGGGGGTACAGCAGCGCGAACGTGTCGATGAGGCCGGCCGCGGAGCGGAGCTGCTCGGTGAGCGAGTACTCGTCGACGAGCAGGTTGAGCGGGTAGCCGGAGCGCCCGTCGTGGTCGGCGCCGGTCGGGTACTGCTGCCACTGCGGGTTGCCCGTCAGCATGGACGGGTAGATCAGCGCGTCGTCGTACGGCGGCGGCCCCACCGCGAGGAGCTGGTCGACCAGGCCGTCGTCGCCGGACTCGCGGGCCCAGGCCAGGGTGTCGGCGTACATGATCTCGTCGGTGCGCGCCTGGCTGACCATCTGGCCGACCCCGACGTAGGCCCGGACGAGGTCGGGGCGCTCCTGCGCCAGGAGGACCCCCAGGGTGCTGCCCCAGGAGCTGCCGACGACGTAGACGCCGTCCTCGTCGAACCGGTCGCACAGGTGCTCGGTCAGCTCGATCGCGTCGGCGAGCATCTGGTCGAGGGTGAACGTCTCCTCCGGCTCCCGCTGGTCCGCGGACCGTCCGGTGCCCCGCTGGTCCCAGGTGACGACGACGAACGACTCCTCGAGGGCCTCACCGGCGTACCGCATCGACCCCAGCGCCGTGCCGCCCGGCCCGCCCTCGAGGAAGAGGAGGACAGGCGCGTCGACGTCGGCGCCACGGATCATCACGCCCTGGTCGTGGCCGCCGATCGGCAGGGTGACCAGCTCGGCGACACCACCGGCGACCGGCTCGCCGTCGCGCCCGACCACCGGCTCCGTGCTCGCCGGCCGGGCGAGGCCCGCGACGAGCAGCACGACCACGCCGGTGCCCGCGACGAGGCCGGACCGCCGCAGCGCGCGGCCGACCCGGCGG
>NZ_AXCW01000118.1 GCF_000603945.1 Actinotalea ferrariae CF5-4
CGCGGTGGCCCTGGTGCGCGGCGCGGTGGCGCTGCTGCGCGGCGCGGTGGCGCGGCGAGCGGCTGCCTGGCCCCCGCCCTTCGGCCGGGTGCTCCCAGTGCTCCCCATGGTCCGTCCCCTGTCCGCCGGAGGTGTCGCGGACCCCGGGCCAGCCGACCGTACGACGGGCTCCGGACGGCGCGCGTGGGACCGAAGGCTCAGATCACCCGGTCCGGGACGGGTCGATGTCTCACGGGAGGGTCCTGCGCCGTCGATAAGTCCGACGAGCAGACGATTCCAGACCGCCGGCGGGCGCGCGACCATGAAGGGACCCGATGAGCCACGAACGGCGGGAGACGTCGGGCGCCACCACGCTGCTGCTGCTCGCCCACGTGAAGGAGCGCGGCGGGTCCGCCGCGGTCGAGGAGGTCGTCCGCCGGGCCGAGGTGCCCCAGACGGCCGCCGAGCTGCGCGACCCGTCCTGCTGGATCGACTACGACGCCCGGATCCGGCTCTTCACCGCCGCCACCGAGGTCCTCGCCGACCCGACGACCATGCAGCAGGTGGGCGCGGCGGCCGTCACCCAGGGCGCGCACAACTCCCTGCTCCTCGTGATGCGGCGTCTCGGCTCGCCGCGGGCCGCCTTCCGGGCGGTCACCCGGGCCGTCCCCCGGTTCACGACGACGTCGACCATGCAGGTCCTGCGCACCACCCGGACGTCGGCGGAGCTGGACTACCGGCTGCACGAGGGCTACGAGCCCTCCCGGCTGGACTGCGACTTTGCCCAGGGGCTGCTGTCCTCGGTCCCGACGATCTTCGGGCTCCCGCCCGCACAGGTGGAGCACCCGCAGTGCCAGGCCGACGGCTTCCCGTCCTGCCGCTACAGCATCACCTGGGCGCCGCACCGGCAGGGGCTGCGCCGCCGCTTCCCGGCGCTCGGGCGGGACGTCGAGCTCCGCGCGCTGGAAGGGCAGATGAAGGAGCTCCAGCTCGCCGCCTCGGACCTGGTCGGCAGCGCCGACGTCGGGGAGGCCCTCGACCGCATCGTCAGCCGCGCCGCCGCCGCCGTCCTCGCGCCGGCGTACCTGCTGGTCGTCGGCGGGGAGGACGGGCGACCGGCCCGCGTCCGCTCCCGCGGCCTGTCCGCCCGGCGGGAGGCCGATCTCGCCCGTCTGCTCCTGGCGGGAGAGGTCGACGGCCCCTCCATCACCGTCGTGGACGTCGCGTCGCAGCGGCGCCGCCACGGACGCCTCGCGGTGGTCCACGGCCCCGATCACGCGGCGATGCCGGAGGAGCGCGCCCTCCTGGAGGCCTACGGCCGGCACGCGGCCGCGGCGCTGGACCTGCTGACCGCGCTGGAGACGACGCGCACGGAGTCCGACCGCGCGAGCGCGCTGCTGCGCCTGGCCCAGGACCTCGCCGCCGCCGAGGACGAGCAGGCGGTCGCGGACGTCCTCGCGGCCGCCATCCCGGTCGTCATGGGCTGCCGGTCCTCCAGCGTGATGCTGTGGCACGAGGGGCGGCTGCGCGTCGTGGCGGCGTCGGGCCAGTCACCGGAGCGACGCGCGAGCCTGATCGGCACCTACATGCCGGGCGACCCCACACCGGAGCTGCGTCAGCTGCTCACCCGCCGGGACGCGCTGCTCGTGGACGTGGAGACCTCGAGCGCCCCGGTCGCGGAGATGCTGCGCTCGGTCCAGGCCACGGCCGTGATCATCGCGCCCCTGGTCGCCGGCGAGACGTCGCTCGGGATGGTCACCGCCTCCTGGGGGAGCCCGACGAGGGCGGCGGACCTCGACGCGGACCTGACCCAGCGGGTCACCGCCGTCAGCGCCCAGGGAGCCACGGCGCTGTCCAAGGCCCGCCTCCTCGCGACCGTGCGGCACCAGTCGCTGCACGACGCGCTCACGGTGCTGCCCAACCGTGTCCTGTTCGCCCGGACGCTGCACGAGGTGCTCCGCGCCGCGCCGCCGGGGCAGGGCACGGCCGTCCTCTTCTGCGACCTCGACCGGTTCAAGACGGTGAACGACGAGCACGGGCACGCCGCCGGGGACGAGCTGCTGCGTCAGGTGGCCGGGCGGCTGCGCGGCGTCTTCCGGCCCGACGACCTCGTCGGGCGGCTCAGCGGGGACGAGTTCGCCGTGGTGCTCGCCGACGTCGACGAGGCCACCGCCGTCGCGCTCGCCGGCCGGGTGGTCGAGGCGCTGGACCAGCCGTTCCGGGTCGAGGGGCGCGAGCAGAGGGTCACCGTCAGCGTGGGCGTCGCCCTGCACGAGGGCACGGACGGGCGTGGCGACCGCCTGCTCGCGGCGGCGGACGCGGCGATGTACGAGGCGAAGCAGCGGGGTCGCAACCAGGTCGCCGTCGCGGGCGCGGTCCGCGACCGGCTCGTCGTCCCGTCCCTCGAGGCGGAGCTGGGCCAGGCGGTCGAGCGCGGGCAGCTCCGCATGTACTTCCAGCCCGTCGTGGACGTGGCGGGCGAGGACACGGTCGTCGTCGGGGCGGAGGCGCTGCTGCGGTGGGCGCACCCCCGGCTCGGGCTGCTCGCGCCCGGGGCGTTCCTGCCGCTGGCGGAGGAGTCGGGCCTCGTGGCGGACCTCGACCTGTGGGCCGTCGACGCCGCCTGCGCGGCGCTGGCGGGCTGGCCGGTGCCGACGGACGGGCGCCCCCCGCTCAACGTCGCCGTGAACCTCGGCAGCGGGACCCTCGTGGACGACCGGCTGATCGGGACCGTCCGCGCCGCCCTGACCCGTCACGACATCGCCCCGGAGCGCCTGCACCTGGAGATCGTCGAGAGCCGGACGCTCGCGGACGTCCCGCGCATCGCGGAGCACCTCGCCGAGCTGCGCCGCATGGGGCTGCGGATCGCGCTGGACGACTTCGGCACCGGCTTCTCCACCCTCGCGTGGCTCCAGGCCCTCCCGGTGGACCAGATCAAGATCGACCGCAGCTTCGTGCGGCGCCTGCCCGACGACGGCGCGTCGCTCGCGGTCGTCCGGGGGCGTGTTCGCGCTCGCGGCCGAGCTGGGCGTCGACGTCGTCGCCGAGGGCGTCGAGCGCGCCGACCAGCTGGACCTGCTGCGGCTTGCCGGGTGCCGTCACGCGCAGGGCTACCTCCTCGGTCGCCCGGCGCCGCGCCTGGAGACGCTCGTCACGGTGGACCGGGCCGTCGTCGACGCGCGGGTCCCGCGCCCGCGGGGGCCCTCGAAGGCCGACACCGTCACCTGACCCTGCCCGCCTGACCCTGCCCGCGCCGGACCCCGCCCAGCGCGCTCGGCGCCTGGTGCCGGCGGGCGGCTCCGGCGGCTCCGCTCAGGGGCGCGACGGCCGCGAGCCGGCGTGGCGCTCGAGGAAGGCGTAGACCTCCGAGTCGTCCACGCCGGGGAAGGTGCCGGACGGCAGCGGCGCCAGGATCTGCGCGTGGAGGGCGGCGCTCGGCCACGCGTGCGCCGACCAGCGGTCCGCGAGCCCCGGTTCGGGGCGCCGGCAGCACGCGGGGTCCGGGCAGGTGGAGCGGTTCCGGGTGGTCGTGTCGCGACCCCGGAACCACTTGGCCGAGCCGAACGGCACGCCGACGGTGATGGAGAACTGGCCGCGTTCGGTGGAGCCGGTCTGGGTGGTGCACCAGTACGTGCCCTCCGGGGTGTCCGTGTACTGGTAGTACTCGGTGGTCCGGTCGCGGCGCTCGAACGCCGACCGTGCCGCCCACTGGCGGCAGACGAGCTGCCCCTCGATCGCCCCGGTCGGATCGGTGGGGAACCGGACGCCGTCGTTCTCGTAGCCCTTGTAGAGCGCGCCGTCGTCCCCGACGCGCAGGAAGTGCAGGCGCACGTCCAGGTGCGAGGTCATGAGGTTCGTCATCCGCTGCGCCGCCGTCTCGTGCGTCACGCCGAACGCGTCCCGGAAGTCCTCCACCGCCAGGTCCTTCGCCCGCTTGGCCTCGCCCAGGAACGCGACGGCGGCCTCGCGGGGCAGCAGGCAGGCCGCGGCGAAGTAGTTGATCTCCACGCGCTGCCGGAGGAAGTCCGCGTAGCTGCGCGGCTGGACGTGGCCGAGGACGCGGTGCGCGATCGCCTGGAGCGCGAGGGACCGCAGCCCGTGGCCGCCCGGGATGGAGGCGGGCGGCAGGTAGATCCGGCCGTTTGCCAGGTCCGTGACGGTGCGGGTGGAGTGCGGCAGGTCCGCGACGTGCAGGAGGGTGAACCCGAGGTGCTGCGCCATGCGGGCGACCGCCCGGTGCGTCAGGGCCCCCGACGTGTACCCGCCGTGGCGGAGGGACTCGGCGGCCGCGTCCTCGATCTCCGGCAGGTAGTTGTCCCGCTCGCGCATCCACAGTCGCAGCGCCGTGATCGCGCGGCGCGCCTCCTCGGGCGTGGCGATCGCGGCGTCCGTGCGTCGCGCCAGCTCCGCCTGGAGGCCGACGAGCGCCTCCAGGGCGTCGGTCGGCAGGGTCTTGCCCGGGCGGACGGTGGGCAGGCCGAGCGCCTGGTAGAGCGACGTGGCCTGCGCCCGCTCGAGCTCGATCTCCAGCGCCGCGCGCCGCGACGGCGGCTCCTGCGCGAGCAGGTCGGTCGGGGTCGTGCCGAGCGCGTCGGCCAGGGCCTGGAGCAGGGAGATCCGGGGCTCCCGACGCCCGTTCTCCACGAGCGAGAGCTGGCTGGCGGTGGTCCCGACGGCGGCGCCGAGCTGGTCCAGCGTCAGTCCGCGGGCCGTGCGCAGGTGCCGGATGCGCCGCCCGAGGGTCAGCAGGCCGGTCGCCGGTGAGGGCGCGGTCACCGGGTCGTCCGCGATGGTGATCACGGGGCGGCGCCGCCGCGGGCTGCTCCCCGCGGGCGAGGGCGTCTCCAGGGGGTGCTCATCAGCCATGACATGACAGTAGCGAAAGAATCGCTGTTCTTACCCCCTGTAGCGGTTGGAAGTGGGGGAAAACCTGCGTGATGGTGGGACGAGGCGCCGGACCGGGCGCACCCAGATCGGAAGGGAAGCCATGACCACGCTCGAGGACCGCCCCGACGTCCTGCCGGCGGCTCGCCCCCACGCGCCGTCGGCCACCGCCACCGCCCCCAGCCTCCGCTCCACCGGCCCCGCCGGTGCCCCCGGCCCGGTCGACCAGGCACCGACCCGGCACCGTGCGCTGCGGTCGTGGGTCGCCTCGATCGCCGAGCTGACCCGGCCGGACCAGGTGGTCTGGTGCGACGGCTCGCCGGAGGAGTACGCGCGGCTGTGCGACCAGCTCGTCGCGGACGGCACGTTCCTCCCGCTGAACCCGCAGAAGCGCCCCCGCTCCTTCCTCGCCCGGTCCGCGCCCGACGACGTGGCGCGCGTGGAGAGCCGCACGTTCATCTGCTCCCAGCGACCCGAGGACGCCGGGCCGACGAACAACTGGCGGGCGCCCGGCGCGATGCGCACGGAGCTGACCAGCCTGTTCGCGGGCTCGATGCGCGGCCGCACCATGTACGTCATCCCCTTCGCGATGGGGCCCGTCGGGTCGCCGCTCGCCGAGTACGGCGTCGAGGTCACCGACTCGCCGTACGTCGTCGTCAGCATGCACCTCATGACGCG
This sequence comes from Actinotalea ferrariae CF5-4, assembly GCF_000603945.1. Lineage (GTDB taxonomy): Bacteria > Actinomycetota > Actinomycetes > Actinomycetales > Cellulomonadaceae > Actinotalea > Actinotalea ferrariae. Next base: position 5,542 of record NZ_AXCW01000118.1, read on the forward strand.
CGTGGGGTCGGCCGTGCTGGACCAGCTCGGGACGGACGGCGAGTTCGTCCCCGCCGTGCACAGCGTCGGCATGCCGCTCGTCGACGCCGCGGGTCGCCGGCGCGAGGACGTGGCGTGGCCGTGCAACGACACCAAGTACATCGTGCACTTCCCCGAGAGCCGCGAGATCTGGTCCTTCGGCTCCGGGTACGGCGGCAACGCGCTGCTGGGGAAGAAGTGCTTCGCGCTGCGCATCGCGTCGGTGATGGCGCGCGACGACGGCTGGCTCGCCGAGCACATGCTCGTCCTGCGCCTCACCTCGCCCGAGGGCCGGCAGTTCCACGTCGCCGCGGCCTTCCCCTCGGCGTGCGGCAAGACGAACCTCGCGATGGTGCGCCCGACGGTCCCGGGGTGGACCGCCGAGACGGTGGGGGACGACATCGCCTGGATGCGTCCGGGCCCGGACGGCCGGCTGCGCGCCATCAACCCCGAGGCCGGCTTCTTCGGCGTCGCACCGGGCACGGGCGAGGCGTCGAACCCGACCGCCGTGGAGATGACCCGGTCCGACACCGTCTTCACCAACGTGGCGCTGACCGACGACGGCGACGTCTGGTGGGAGGGGCTGACGCCCGAGGCCCCGGCGCACCTCGTCGACTGGCAGGGCCAGGACTGGACGCCCGACGCCGGGCGGCCGGCGGCGCACCCGAACTCCCGCTTCACGGTCCGGGCGGACCGCTGCCCAAGCATCAGCGACAGCTGGGAGGACCCGGCAGGGGTGCCGATCGACGCGATCCTCTTCGGGGGACGCCGCGCCTCCAACGTCCCGCTCGTCGTCGAGGCGCGGGACTGGGCGCACGGGGTGTTCCTCGGGGCGACCATCGCGTCGGAGCAGACCGCAGCGGCCGAGGGCGCCGTCGGCACCCTGCGCCGGGACCCGTTCGCGATGCTGCCGTTCTGCGGCTACAACATGGCCGACTACTGGGCCCACTGGCTGCGGATGGGCGAGACCCTCGGGGCCGGCGCGCCCCGTCTCTTCCAGGTCAACTGGTTCCGCAAGGGGGAGGACGGCCGCTTCCTGTGGCCCGGCTTCGGCGAGAACTCCCGCGTCCTGGAGTGGGTCCTGCGGCGCGTCGCGGGCGAGGCCGAGGCGGCCGACACCCCGATCGGGCGGATCCCCGCCGCGGGTGCGCTCGTGCTCGAGGGCCTGGACCTCCCGGCGGAGGACCTGGACGAGCTCTTCCGGATCGACCCCGACGCGTGGCTCGAGGAGTGCGCGCTGACGGAGGAGTTCCTCGAGGTGTTCGGCGAGCGCGTCCCGTCCGAGGTGCGCCAGGAGCTGGCGACGCTGCAGGAGAGGCTGCGCGCCGCGCGCGGCTGACGGGTGCCGCCGCCCCGGCGGGGGCGGTTCCGACGCGGGCTCGGGGTCCACAACGGCGTGGATTCCGGGCCGGCGCACGTGGCGACGCCCGTGCGGCCCACCGACGCCCCGGAAGGGCTCACCTCACCTCACCGGGGCGTCCTCGTGCGACCGCCGTCCCATGATGACCGGCAGCACGAACCACGCGGCCACGAGGAGAGTGAGGATCGCCCCGGCCGCCGCGAAGGCGAACGGCAGGTCGACGACGACGTCGAAGACCAGCAGGACCACACCGCTCACGGTCAGGGCGAGGAAGACCAGTCCCACCCGCATCAGCCGGTCCGCCGCGGTGACGAGGGCCGACTTGGCGTGCCGGCGGAAGAGCTGGCGGTGCAGGCTCACGGGGGCGACGAGGAGCGCCGTCGTCGTCGCGGCGAGGATCACCAGGACGAGGTAGATCGTCCGGTGGTTCGCCTCCAGGTCCTCGAACCGGGCGGAGAACGGCACCGTGAGCAGGAAGCCCGTGAGGATCTGGATGCCGGTCTGCGTGACGCGCAGCTCCTGCAGGATCTCGTTCCAGTTCCGGTCGAGCCGCTCGGTCGCGGTCTCTCGGCGGCCGTCCGGGCCGACGGGCACCTCGTCGTGGCGGCGGTCGGGCGTCACGGGACCTCCAGCGGCTCGGCCGCGACAGCGGTGCCGCGGCGTCCCGACCGGCACCGTGCCGGCCGGACGGTCGAAGTCTCGCGCAGGGATCGGCCCTCCCGCACGTGGAAGGAGCACCGCGCCTCGGCCTCGGGAACGCCGCTGCGGATTCCGTCGTGACGAGCGTCACCGTTCGTCGGTCCGCCGGGTGAGGGCTTTAACGACCCCGGACATGGTTGCGCCCCCGCTCGCGACTTCGCGGGCGGGGGCGGTGGCGGCCGTCTCGCCTGCACAGGGCGTCACGGACTCGCCTCGACCCAGAAGGCCGGCCACTGCTCTCGCGGTGGCAGGGAGAGTGGTTCCGACGGTAGACCGGATCCGGTGTGCGCGCGACCGGTACGGCGGGAGACGACGGAATCCGTCGTGGACCAGGGGTGCACATGGTCACGAACCGTGGTCATGATGGTCATGTGAGCCCTCATCGAGCCCTCCCGACCGACTCCCGCCCGCTGAACGCCCCGGCCGACGACGCCCGCGGCGGAGACCTCGTGCGGCAGGTGGTCGTGCTCGTCGGGTCTCTCGTCGCGATCGCCGCCGCCTTCGTCGGCTCCGGCGCGACCGGCGGGGAGGACCAGACCGAGGTGGACGACGGCGCCCTGGCGGCGGACGCGACGCTGGTCGCCCCGGGACAGCCGGCGTTCGCCATCTGGTCCGTGATCTACACCGGCCTCCTCGCCTACGCGGTCTGGCAGGCCCTGCCCAGCCGCCGCGCCGACGCCCGGCAGCGGCGCGTGGGGTGGCTCGTCCTGGCGTCGATGCTGCTCAACGCGCTGTGGCTGGCGGTCGTCCAGCTCGAGCTGCTCGTGCTCAGCGTGCCCGTCATCGTCGCGCTGCTCGTCGTCCTGGCGCTCGTGCACGTCCGGCTCGTGGCCTCGCGCCCCCGGGGGACCGTCGAGGCCGTCGTCCTGGACGGCACGCTCGGTCTGTACCTGGGCTGGGTCAGCGTGGCGACGGTCGCCAACACCGCGGCCGTCCTGACGGCCGGTGGGTTCACCGAGCTGGGCCTGGGCGGGGAGACCTGGGCCGTCGTGGTCCTCGCCGTCGCGGCGCTGGTCGGCGTCGGCCTGGCCGTGCACAGCCGGGGACGGCTCGCCATCGGCGCCGCGCTCGCCTGGGGACTCGCGTGGATCGCCGTCGCGCGGTCGACCGACGAGCCCCGGTCCACGGTGACGGCCGCGGCGGCCGGCGTCGCGGCCGCCGTCGTCGTCGTGGCGACGGTCGCGCTGCGGGCGCGTCGGGAGGCGGCCCGCCGGCGCTGACCGACGGCGCGCGGCTGGGCGACCGACGGGCACCGGCCGACGTCCCCGCCGGTGCCCCCGACCTCAGAGGTAGCGCAGCGGGTCGAACTCGTCGAGGGAGATGATCCGCAGGCGGGGGAGCTGCACGTTGAAGGCCTTGACCTCGGTCTCGAGGTCGAAGATCTCCAGGCCGCCGTCACCGAGGTGCTGCAGCTGGGTGCTGGTGAACTCCTTGAACGCCAGCAGGCCGACGTTGCGGCCCGGGCCGAGCAGCTGCGCGAGCTGCGGCGCGAAGTCCCCGTCGTGGCTGGCGAGCAGGACGTCCCCGGCACGGTCCACCAGCGCGTCCAGCGTGCGCTGGATGCCGATGTCCACGACCTTCTCGTGGGCCTCGCCGGCCAGGGGGATGGGCTGGAAGCCGATCGCCAGCAGCGCCTGGATGAAGCCCATCGGCATCGTGCCGTTGGAGGCGTTGAGGAAGAACAGGCCCTTGACGTCGTCGGCGTCCCACGCCTGCTTGCCGAAGTCGAGCACGCGCTCCCAGCGGGGACGCTGCTCCGGCGAGGGGCGCGACCCGAGGATCGACCCGCCGAGCGTCGCGTCGATGTTCTCGCCGTCGACGAGGACGTACGTCGTCCGGCGCGGTGCGCTGATGGCGTCGGTGCTCACGGGGAGAGCCTAGGGCTCGACCGCGCCCTGCACGGCAGGAGGGCCGGCGCACCGTCGTGCTCCGACCCTCCCGCGTGCGCGTGGCGCGCGTCCGTCAGGGGTAGAGGCCCCGCGTCCGGTGCGCGGTCGCGACCCGCTTGACGCCGATGAGCATGGCCGCGTCCCGCAGCGTGACGCCCTCGCGGCGCGCCATCTCGGCGACCGCCCCGTAGGACGACAGCATCCGCTGCTCCAGACGCTGCTCGATCTCCGCCTCCGTCCACCAGTACGCCTGCTGCGCCTGCACCCACTCGAAGTAGGACACGACGACGCCACCCGCGTTGGCGAGGATGTCCGGGACGACCGTGATCCCGCGCCGGGTCAGGATGGCGTCCGCACCGGCCGTCGTCGGGCCGTTGGCGCCCTCGACGACGAGCGGCGCCTGCACGTGCTCGGCGTTCTCGGCCGTGAGCACGCCCTCGACGGCGGCCGGCACCAGCACGTCGACGTCCAGGGTCAGGAGCGCGTCGTTGTGGATCGGGTCCGCATCGGGGAAGTCCACGACCGAGCCCGTGCGGCGGACGTGGTCCAGCAGCCGGGGCAGGTCGAGGCCGCCGCTGCGGTGGAGGCCGCCGTACTGGTCGCTGACCGCCTCCACGCGGGCCCCGGCCTCGGCGAAGAACTCCGCCGCGTGCGAGCCCACCTTGCCGAAGCCCTGCACCGCGACCGAGACGTCGTCCAGGTCCTGGCCCGTCTCCCGGAGCGCGGCGCGCGCGGAGTGGACGACGCCGCGGGACGTCGCCGTCGCGCGGCCCAGCGAGCCGCCGACGTCGATCGGCTTGCCGGTGACGACGGCGGGGATCGTGTAGCCCTTGTTGACCGAGTAGGTGTCCATGATCCAGGCCATGGTGCGGTCGTCCGTGCCGACGTCCGGCGCCATGATGTCCCGCTCGGGGCCGATCATCGGCATGATCTCGCTCGTGTAGCGCCGGGTGACGCGCTCGAGCTCCCCGGTGGAGTAGTGGCGCGGGTCGATCGAGACGCCGCCCTTGGCACCGCCGTACGGCAGCTCGACGATGGCGCACTTCCACGTCATCCACATCGCCAGGGCGCGCACCTCGTCGATGTCGACGCTCGGGCTGTAGCGCAGACCGCCCTTGCCGGGGCCGCGGGTGATGTTGTGCTGCACGCGGTAGCCGTGGAACAGCTCCGTGCTGCCGTCGTCCCGTCGCAGCGGGATGGCCACGTTCATCTCCCGGCGGGGGGTGGCGAGCATCGCGTGCATGCCGGTGTCGAGCCCGAGCCGCTGGACCGCGTGCGCCAGCTGGACCTGGGCGGTCTCGAGCGGGCCGGGGTGCGACGGGTGGGCGGCGTCCGGGGCGATCTCGGGGACGGCGTCGACCGTCGGGGTCGTGTCGGTCCGAGAGTCCTCGGTGGTGGTCATCGCGCGGGCCTCCTGGGTGTGGGTGCAGGCAGGGGCCGGCGAGGTCGTCGTCGTCCCCACCATGGAGTGTGGCACCCCCGACGGGCCGGGGCACGACGCGCCACGAGCGCAGAACCGCAGTTCTTGACGCCCCCACGGCCCCCCACCCCGCGACCGCCTGGCCCATCAGCGCCCGCACCGGGGCAGATTCGGCGCTTTCTGCCCTGCTGTGGGCGGGAAGGGAGAGATCTGCCCCGGGGAGGGGGTGGCGCCGGAGGCGGGTGCCGGCGGGGCGGGCAGGAGGGCGGGCGGCGGGGCGGCGGGGCCGGCGTGGCGAGCGGCAGGGGGGTCAGGCGGGGGAGCCGAGGGCGTCGATGCGGGCGACGTCCTCGTCGGACAGGTGGACGTCCAGCACGTCCAGGTTGCGCTCGATCCGCTCGGGCGTCACGGACTTCGGGATGACGACGACGCGGTGGCGCAGGTGCCAGGCCAGGACGACCTGCTCGACGCTGACGCCCTTGGCCTCGGCCAGCTCGCGCAGGACGGGGGCGTCCGTGTCCGTCCGCTTGAACGGGCTGTAGCCCTCGATGACGACGCCGCGCTGGGCGTGGTCCGTCACCAGCCCCAGGTCGTAGTCGGTCGGGCTCCAGGGGATCTGGTTGACGGCGGGTGCCTCGCCCGTCGCCTCGAGGAGCTCGTCGATCTGGGCGATCGAGTAGTTGCTGACGCCGATCGCGCGCACCAGGCCCTCGTCGCGCAGGTCGCGGAACGCCTGCCACGTCGACGGCGTCGCCTCGCCGTTCGGCGGCCAGTGCACGAGCCACAGGTCTACGTGGTCGGTGCCGAGGAGCCGAAGGCTCTCCTCGAGGGTCTCGCGCTCGCGGCCCGCCGCGTCGGGCGGCAGCTTCGTCGTGAGGAAGACCTGGTCGCGGGGCACGCCGGAGTCGGCGAGCCCCTGGCCCACCTGGTCCTCGTTGCTGTAGCCGGTGGCGGTGTCGACGTGCCGGTAGCCCACCTCGAGCGCGTGGCGGACGGCGCGGGCGGCCTCGTCGCCCTCGGACTGCCACGTGCCCAGTCCGAGCAGGGGCATCCGGACGTCACCGGTGGGGGTGCGCAGGTCGACGGTGGGGATCTGCGGTGGGGTGCTCATCGCGCCAGTCTGCGCAGGTCCCGCGCCGGCGTGCACGGCGAGCGGGGTGTCACGCCCCCGCACGGTGGACGCGCGTCGGAGGACGTCACGGCCGGTGACGTCCCACCCCGAGGGACCTCCGGCCCACGAGACCTGCCCCGCCGGGCCGGATGCTGACAGTGGACCTCAGCCGGTCCGCCAGAGCGAGAGGTGGTGCTCCCCATGGACGTCCTCGTGGCAGTCGCGTCCCGACACGGCTCGACGCGGGAGATCGCCGAGGTCATCGCCCACGCGCTCGCGTCCGACGGGCTCACCGTCACCCTCGCCGAGCCCGACGACGTCGAGTCGCTCGAGCCCTACGACGCCGTCGTCCTCGGCTCCTCCGTCTACGTCGGCCGGTGGGCCGCGTCGGCGCGGTCCATGGTCGACCGCCTGGCCGGCGAGCTGGCGGCGCGGCCGGTGTGGCTCTTCTCCTCGGGCCCGCTGGGTGACCCGCCCGCACCCGCGGGCGACCCGGACGAGGTCCCCTCCCTGCTCACGCGGCTCGGCGCTCGCGGGCACCGTACCTTCGGCGGCGCCCTGGACAAGAGCCGGCTGGCGCTGGCCGAGCGCGCCGTCGTGGCCCTGCTGCAGGCGCCGGAGGGCGACTTCCGCAACTGGCCCGAGATCATCGACTGGGCCGGCGGCATCGCGCAGGAGCTCCACGCCGAGCACCACCGGCACCTGCACGTCGCGGGCTGAGACCCGCCGGTCCTGAGCCTGCAGCCGGTCCTGTGCCGGCAGCCGGTCTGCGGCCGGTCCGCGACGGGCTCGCCGCCGGTCAGCCGTCGGCCAGCCCCAACGCCAGCGCCGCGGCGACGGTCAGGCAGCCCACGAGCCCCAGCACCGGCACGACCCGCCGGGTGCGGCCCGGGAGGGTGAGCGCGGCCGCGTGCGCGACCGCGTAGTAGACGAGCACCGCGACCGACGACGCCGCGATCGCGCGCGGGAGGTCCAGCAGCAGCAGACCGACGACGACGGCGCCGCCCACCGCCAGCTGCGCCCGCACCGGCCGGGGGTCGCCGTCGTGCGCGCGGGCGGACCGGCGGGTCGCCGTCGGGTGGGCGAGCCTGCGGGTGGTCGTGAGGTGGGCGAGCCCACGGGGCAGCACGCCGTCCCGGGCCATCGCGAGCGTCGTCCGGCTCAGCCCGAGCAGCACGCCGAGGGCGGAGGCGAGGGCGGCGAGCGCCGCCACGGCCACCACGACCGACGCCCAGCCCGGTCCGGCGAGGACCTCGACGAGGTCGGCCACGGGGCGCTGCGACGCGGCCAAGGTGGCGGGGCCGAGCACCGCGAGGAGCGCCGCGCCCACCGCCGCGTAGACGACGAGGACCGTGGCGAGGGCCGCCGCGATGGCCCGGGGCAGGGTGCGGCGGGGGTCCCTGACCTCCTCGCCGAGCGTGGCGACCCGGGCGTAGCCGGCGAACGCGAAGAAGAGGACGCCCGCGCCCTGGAGCAGCCCGGCAACGCCCGCCGGGTCCGCGAGGGCGCCGTCGAACGGGGTCCCAGCGGACGTCGACGCCGCCACCCGCCCGTCCACGACGGCGATCCCGGCGCCGACCACGACCGCCAGGAGGGTGCCGAGCACGACCACCACCACGGCCCGTGTCGCGGCCACGCCGCGCTGGAGCCCGCCGACCGCCAGCGCCGTGAGCGCCACCACCGCGGTGACGGCGACCGCCCGGGCGGCCTCCGGCCACAGGTAGGTGCCCACGGCCCAGGCCACGGCCCCGGCGCTGAGGGTCTTGCCGACGAGGAAGGCGGTCCCGGCGAGCACCCCCCACGGGGTCCCGAGGCGGGCGCGCCCGTAGGCGTACGCCCCGCCGGACGTCGGCAGCTCGGCGGCGAGCCGCGCCGAGGAGTCCGCGTTGGCCCACGCCACCAGGCCGGCCAGGACGAGCGCCCAGGGCAGCAGGCCGCCGGCCGCGGCG
>NZ_AXCW01000119.1 GCF_000603945.1 Actinotalea ferrariae CF5-4
CCGGCGCCCAGGCGTCGTCGGACGGGAGCGTGGCGGCGCCCGCGAGGGCCTCCGCCCGGGGTGCGAGGGGGATCGACGGCGCGGCGGCCGCGTCGTCCTGGTCCCGGTAGCCCGTGCTCGGGGCCGGGGCGGCGACGTCGGCGCCGCGCGACCGGCGACGCGGCAGGCCGTGACCGGTCTCCCCGTCCGTGAGGGCGGTCAGGTCGACCGCCTCGGCCGGGTTCTCCTCGGAGCCGAGGCTGCCGGGGCTGACGTCCTGCACGTGCTCCGGCGGGGGCGCGAAGGCCGTGTCGTGGACGACGACGGCGGCCTCCTCCACGGGCGCGAAGGTCTGGTCGGCGCGGGCCGAACCGGCCGCGACGGGGGCCGTGAGCGGGATGGAGGCCGTCTCGAGGAAGAGGACGACGGGCACCCGGACCGTGGCCAGCGTGCCGGTGCCGTCCGGGCCGAGGCCCAGCTGCACGTCCGCGCCCAGGCGCCCGGCGATGCGGCCGACCACGAACAGGCCGAGGCGCTGGGCGCCGACCACGTCGCCGGCGGAGGTGGTGCGGATCCGGGCGTTGGCGTCCTGGAGCTCCGCGGCGGTCATCCCGAGGCCCTGGTCGAGCACCGTGACGATGACGTGCGTCTCGTCGATGCCGGTCGAGACCTGCACCGGGGTGCCGGGGTCGGAGAAGACGGTCGCGTTCTCGAGGAGCTCCGCGAGCATGTGGGCGGCGGGCAGGGCCACGTGCCCGAGCATCAGCGGGTCGACCGGGAGGTCGAGGTGGATGCGCTCGTAGTGCTCGATCTCCGACGACGCCGTGCGGATCACGTCGGACAGGGGCAGCGGCTCGCGCAGGCGGCGCCCGGTGTCGATGCCGGCGAGCACGAGGAGCGACTCGGCGTTGCGGCGCATCCGGGTGGCGAGGTGGTCGAGCCGGAAGAGGTCGGCGAGCGTCGCCGGGTCCTCCTCGGAGCGCTCGAGGGCGTCGATGAAGGAGAGCTGCCGGTTGAGGAGCACCTGGTCGCGCCGGGCGACGTTGACGAACATCTCCGCGATCGAGCCACGCAGGGCGGCCTGCTCCTGGGCGACCTGGATCGTCGTCGAGTTGACCTCGTTGAACGCCTCGGCGAGACGCCCGACCTCGTCCCGGGAGGTGACCGGGATGCGGGCCAGCGCCAGGTCCGGGCCCTGGCCGGGGACGGAGACCTGCTCCACCAGGCGGGGCAGCTCGTCGCGGACCTGGCCGGCCGCGAGGGTCAGGCGACGCAGCGGCTCGACGATCTGGCGCGCGATGGTGAGCGCGGTGGCGATCGAGATGACGACGGCGAGGACGGTGAGGCTGATGGTCAGGAAGGCGGTGCGGAAGGCGGCGCCCTCCACGGAGTCGGCGCGGGTCTGGGCGGCGTCGGCGAGCTGCGCGAGCAGCCGGTCGTACTCACGCGACTGCTCGCCCGCGAGCTCGTACCACTGCTCGGACGTGATGAACGTGATGAAGGTCGACTCACCACCGAGCGGGATGCTCCGGATGCTGCCGTAGCTCTGCAGGCCGACGCGGACCGGCGGCACCGTGATCTCGCCGGGGAGCTGGAGCTGGGCGACGGTGAGGGTCGTCGACTCCTGCTGGACGTTGGTGGCGGGGATGGTCCGCACGAGCTCCTGGACGTCGGCGTTGGACTGCGCGCCGTCCAGGACGGCCCGGCCGAGGACCTGCTCCTGGCGGTAGTCCTCGACCAGCTGCATGGTCTGGGTCTGCGCGTTGACGATCGACGCGAGACGGCGGTCGTCGAGGGCGTTGGCGACGACGGAGGGGAAGGCGGTGACCCGCTCGACGACGGTGGAGTAGCCGTTGAAGACGCCGCGCATCGTGACACCGCCGGCGTCGACCGTCGCGCGCAGGTTCTGCAGGGCGCCGAGCTGGTCCTCCAGACCGGTCACGGCGCGCTCGACCACGGGGTCGAGGGAGTCGAGGTCGATCGAGGTCGCGGCCACCTGGGCGTCGCGGATCGCGGCGTCCACCGTGCGGCGCGTCCCGTCCACCTCGCCCCGCAGCGGCTCGGCTGTGGCGGCGTCCGCCACGACGTACGCCAGCGTCGCGTCCCGCTCCGCCTGGAGGGCGGAGCTGAGCTCACGGGCCTCCCTCAGGGAGCCCAGCAGCTCGTTGACCGTGCGCGCCACGCGGACGTCCTCGATCGACTGCATCGAGATCGTCCCTGCGAGCGCGAACAGCACGAGGACGGGTACGGACAGGGCCGCGAGGAACTTCCCGCGGATGCCCAACCTGCGAAGCATGGTGTCTCCTTCACTGCGCGATGTGCGCCCCACCGCGCGCGGTGCCGGCCGACGGCGGCCCCCGGTACGCGACATCGCCGTCCGGTCACCCATCGGCGCGCGGGCACCCAGGCATGAGGGTTTGTACCGGACCATCCCCGGCCGGATCGACCCTAGTGGGCACGTTCAGGCAGGCTGCAAGACTCTGAGTCATGAAGTTTGTCAAGATCACCGGCGACGAGGCGGGTCACGGCCTCGTCCTGGACGACCGCGAGGCACCCGTGCCGGGCACCGGCGAGGTCCTCCTCGACGTGGCCGGGGCGGGCGTGAACAACGCGGACCTGCTCCAGGTGGCCGGCCGGTACCCGGCCCCGCCCGACGCCCCGGACTGGCCCGGCCTGGAGGTCGCGGGCACCGTGGCCGGCGTCGGGGCCGGGGTGGTCGGCGTGGGCGTCGGGGACCGCGTCGCTGCGCTCCTGTCCGGCGGCGGCTACGCCGAGCGGGTCGCCGTCCCGGCCGCGCAGCTGCTGCCCGTCCCCGCGGGTGTGGATCTCCTCGACGCGGCGGCGCTGCCGGAGGCCGCGTGCACGGTCTGGTCCACGCTGTGGTCGACGGAGCTCGGGGCGGGCCTGCGCCCCGGGGAGTGGCTGCTGGTGCACGGCGGATCGGGCGGTGTGGGGTCCTTCGCGGTGCAGGCCGCGCACGCGCTCGGCGTCCACGTCGTGACGACGGCGGGCGGCGCCGACCGCGCCGCCCGGTGCCGGGAGCTCGGGGCCGACGTCGTCGTGGACCACCGGAGCGAGGACTTCGTGGCCGTGGTGCGCGAGGCGACCGGCGGACGCGGCGTCGACGTCGTCCTGGACGTGGTCGGCGCCGCCTACCTCGCGCGCAACCTCGAGGCGCTCGGCACCGGCGGCCGGCTCGCCGTCATCGGCCTGCAGCGGGGGCGCCGGGCGGAGCTGGACCTCGGGACGCTCCTGACCAAGCGCGCCCGGGTGCTGGGGACGACGCTGCGGTCGCGCCCGGCCGGGGAGAAGGCCGCCGTCGTCGCGGGCGTCGCGCGCGACCTGTGGCCGCTCGTCGCGGCCGGGGCCGTGCGTCCCGTCGTCGCCGCGCGGATGCCGCTCGCCGAGGCGGGCCGCGCGCACGACCTCCTGCGGTCCGGGCAGGTGTTCGGCAAGGTCGTCCTCGTCCCCTGAGCGTCCGTGGGCGGTGCACCTCGCACGTCCGGCTCCGGGATGGCCAGAATGGCCGGATGACGACCATTCCCGCCGGCCCCGCCGGCCCCGCCGGCCCCGCCGG
>NZ_AXCW01000120.1 GCF_000603945.1 Actinotalea ferrariae CF5-4
ACGATGCCCCTGCCCCCACCGATCCGACCGTGGACCCCGGGGACGCGGGCAGCGGCGGGGAGGCCGACGACGTCGTCGTCGAGGCGCCGGAGGACGCCGAGCCGGATGACACCGTGTCGGAGGACGGGGAGCCCGAGGGCACCGCGCCCGACGACGAGGCCGGCGCGGCGGCCCGCACCGAGGGCCGGTCGCCGACCCGGCCGGACTCCATGTTCACGGGCTCGCCCGCGAAGGTCATGCGGATCGGCACGATGGTGAAGCAGCTCCTGGAGGAGGTGCGCAACGCCCCGCTCGACGAGGCCGCCCGCACCCGGCTCGCCGAGGTCCACGACCGCTCCCTGCGCGAGCTGGAGGACGGCCTCTCCGAGGACCTCGTCGCCGAGCTGCGCCGCATCACGCTGCCGTTCTCCGACGACGAGAGCCCGTCGGACGCCGAGCTGCGCGTCGCCCAGGCCCAGCTCGTCGGGTGGCTCGAGGGGCTCTTCCACGGCCTCCAGACGGCGCTGGTCGCGCAGCAGGTCTCCACGCAGGCGCAGCTGGCGCAGATGCGCCGGGCCCTGCCGCCCGGCTCGATGCCGCCCGGGATGTCGCCCGGCCCGGAGGACGAGACCCCGCCCGGGCAGGAGCAGCGGCACCCCGGCCAGTACCTCTGAGGGGCGGCCGGGTGACCGGCTGAGGGCGGCGCAGGCTGCCGGCTCGTCGCGGTGCCTCAGGGGCTGTGGCTCAGGGTCCGCCTCAGGGCGTCGGGTCCGGGAGGACCTCCGCCGGCGCTGCCGGGATGCGCCGTCGGGCGGACGTCAGGGCGATCGCTCCGGAGACGAGCACGAGACCGACGACCTCGAGCGGGCCCGGGACCTGGCCCAGCACGAGCGCGCCGACGACGGTCGCCGTCGCGGGCAGGAGCGCCAGGAGGATCGCGAACACCGCAGCCCCCACGCGGCGCATGACGACCTGCTCGAGGCCGTAGGGGATCACCGAGGACAGCACCGCGACGCCCACGACGGCGCCCGCCAGCCACCACGAGGTGAGGACCGGGGCCGCCGTCCCGACGAGGAAGGGCGCCGTGACGAGGGCGCCGGCCGTCATCGCGACGGCCAGACCCGACACGCCCGACCCGCCGAGGGCCACGCGCCGCCCGAGGACGATGTAGCCGGCCCAGAACGCCGCGGCCAGCCCGATGGCCACGAGCCCGACGACGACGCCCGGTCCCCCGACCTCGAGGGTCACGCCCGCCAGCAGGACGACGCCGGCGAACGCCAGCACGATCCCCCACCGCTCGCGCCAGCCCGAGCCGGTCACGGCGGCGACCGCGACGGGCCCCAGGAACTCGATGGCGACCGCGGTGCCCAACGGCAGGTCGTCGATCGCGACGTAGAAGGTGATGTTCATCGCGGCCAGGCAGACGCCGAACGCCGTCGCGGCCGCGAGCCGGCGCCGGGTCCAGCCCGCACGCCAGGGCCGCGTCAGGGCCACGAGGACCACGGCGGACACCACGACGCGGAGCCAGGCCACGCCGGCCGCCGGGATGCGGTCGAACAGGCCGACGGCGAGGGCGGCGCCCAGGTACTGGGTCAGGCCCGACGCGACGAAGATCGCCGGCGCGGGCACCCGGCCGAGTGACCTCCCGGGAGCCGCGGGCGGCGTCGTCGGGGGCTCGGGGGTCACCGCGTCAGGCTAGCCACCGCGGGCCGGGAGCCCCTCCCCCGGCGCACCGTCCGGTCGAGGACGCACCGCGCCCCCGGTCCCGTGAGGGAGCCGGGGGCGCCGTGCGTGCGTGGTGGCCGACCGGGGCTCAGCCCTTGACGGACCCTGCGAGCAGGCCGCGGACGAAGTACCGCTGCAGCGCGAGGAACACCACGAGCGGGACGATGATCGTGACGAAGGCGCCCGAGGAGAGCAGGTGCCAGGTCTCGCCACGGTTGCCGGCGAGCTCGCCGAGCCGGACCGTCAGCGGCGCGACGTCCGCCGTGCCGCCGCTGAACACGAGGGCCACGAGGAGGTCGTTCCAGACCCAGAGGAACTGGAAGATCGCGAAGGCGGCGATCGCCGGCACCAGCAGAGGCAGGAGCACCTGGAAGAAGATCTTCACGTGTCCCGCGCCGTCCACACGCGCAGCCTCGATGAGGGACGGGGGGATGTCCTTCATGAAGTTGTGCAGGAGGAACACCGCGAGCGGCAGGGCGAAGATCGTGTGCGACAGCCACACGACCCAGTACGACCCGGCCAGACCCCAGTCCACGTACTGCGTCAGCAGGGGGATGAGGGTGATCTGGATGGGGACGATCTGGAGGGCGAACACCGCGACGAACAGCACGTCCCGGCCCCGGAAGTCGATCCATGCGAAGGCGTAGGCCGCGAGCAGCGCGAGGCTGATCGGGATGAGCACGGCGGGGATCGTCACGACCAGGGAGTTGATGATGTAGTTCGAGAAGCTCGCGCCGCCGAACAGCACCTCGGAGTAGTTCTCCAGCGTGAAGTTCGGGTTCCCGAAGGCGGTCCACCACCCGGTCTGCCGGACGTCGCTCGCCGGACGGAACGACGTGACGAGCAGGCCGAACGTCGGGACGGTCCACAGGAGGGCGATGGCCAGGGCGATCCCGGAGGCCCAGGGCGAGCTGATCTTGCCCTTGACCGCGATCGCACGCTGCTCGGCGCGCGTGAGCTTCCGCTCCTTCGGCCGGGCGAGCCCAGGTGCCTTGCCGCCGTCGATCTCCCCCTCTTCGGACTTCTGGAACGCCTGCGGGGGCGGGGGCGTGGTGGTCATCGGATCTCCTCCGCGAGTCGCATCTGCCGGACGTTGTAGACGACCAGCGGGATGACGAGGATGAAGAGGACCGTCGCCAGCGCGGCGCCCAGACCCGCGTTCCCGGCCCGGAAGCTCTGCGTGTAGAACTCGTTCGCCACGACGGAGGTGTTGAAGTTGCCCCCGGTCATGGTCCGGACGATGTCGAAGACCTTCAGGGTCGCCATGGCGATCGTGGTGAGCACGACCACCAGGGCCGGCCGGATGCTCGGCACGGTGATGTAGCGGAACATCTTGACGCCGGTGAGGCCGTCGAGGCGCGCGGCCTCGACGATGTCGTCCGGGATGGCCTTGATGGCGGCGGAGAGGATCGTCATCGCGAAGCCGGACTGGATCCAGACCATGACCGCGATGAGGAAGAAGTTGTTGATCGGGGCGTTGAGCAGGAACTGCTGGGGCTCGCCGCCGAACCACACGAGGATCTGGTTCAGCAGACCTGTCTGCTCGTTCGTCGGGTTGCCCTCGGCGTCCGGCAGGAGCGCCCGGTACTCGTACATGAACCGCCAGATGACCGACGCACCCACGAGGGAGATCGACATCGGCAGGAACATGAGGGTCTTCGCGAAGCGCTCGAAGCGGGTGCGGTCGACCAGCACGGCGTAGACGAGGCCGAAGAGCGTCGACAGCAGCGGCACGAGGATCACCCACAGCGCGGTGTTGCGCAGGACGATCTGGAACTCGGTCTGCGTGAAGGCCGTGACGTAGTTGTCCAGGCCGACGAACTCCGAGCCGTTGCGGTTGAAGAAGGAGGCGTACATCGTCCGCACGCCGGGGTACAGCAGGCCGAAGGTCAGGAACAGGAGCGTCGGCGCGAGGAACGCGGCCGTGACCGCCCAGGCGGGCATCCGCTTGATGCGGTCCACCGCCAGCAGGATCACGCCCATGACGACGACGAACATGAGGACGGCGACGACCATGAGGGCGAGCTTGTGCCCCGGGTCCGAGGCGTCCGTGAGCCAGGAGCGCAGGCCGCGAGTCAGGTACTCGAGCCACGCGCCGATGTTGCTGAAGAAGTCCATTGCCACCTCCGTGTGCGGCGCCTCACGAGCCGGTGAGGCGCGGTGCGTCGCCGTCGACGTGCCGACCGGGGCCTGCCCCTAGTGGAGCAGGCCCCGGCCGGTTCACGCCAGCATCACGGCCAGGAGGCCTCGATGGTGTCCAGCACGTCCTGCGTCGGCTTGTCGGTCGCGAGCCACGCGGTCATCTCGCTCCAGAAGGAGCCAGCGCCCACGGCACCCGGCATGAGGTCCGAGCCGTCGAAGCGGAAGGTGCGGGTCTCGTCCGCGAGCAGCTCGGCCGACAGGGCGTCGATCGGCGACTCGTAGAGCGAGGTGTCCTGCGAGTTGTTGGCCGACACCCAGCCCGGGCCCGAGGACTCGAGCTTGGCGTTCGTCCACTCGGGGCTGGCCAGGTACGCCTGGAACGCAGCGACCTCGGGACGGTCGGAGAAGGCGACCACGAACTCGCCGCCGCCGAGCACCGGCTGGTTCTCCGGGTCGATCGGGGGCAGGTAGAAGGCGAAGACGTCGCCGTCCTCGGCCACGACCGCGTCCTCCTGGTAGACCGGCCACTGCGCCTGGTAGAAGGACGCCTGACGTTGCATCCAGCACTCACCGTCGAGGATCGGGTAGCCCGCGTCGGTGAACTCGGTCGTCGCGATCGAGCTGACGTCACCGAAGCCCGCGTTGACGTACTCCGGGTTCTTCAGGATCGAGGCGACGTAGTCCATGGCCTCGACGACCGCCGGGTCGTTGAAGGGGATCTCGTGGTTGACCCACTGGTCGTACACGTCCGGGCCCGCGGAGCGGAGCAGGACGTCCTCGACCCAGTCGGTGGCCGGCCAGCCGGTGGCGTCACCGGAGCCGATGCCCGCGCACCAGGGGGTGCCGCCCGCGGCGACGATCTCGTCCGAGAGGGCGATCATGTCGTCCCAGGTCTCGGGGATCTCGTAGCCGGCCTCCTCGAACATGCTCGGGGAGTACCAGACGAACGACTTCACGTTGGCGCCCAGCGGGGTGCCGTAGAACGTGCCGTCGACCGTGCCGTAGCCCTTCCAGGCCTCCGAGTAGAACTCGTCGACGTTGGCCTCGGCGAGCTCGCCGACCGGCTGCACCGCGTCGGGGAAGTCGTTCACGAGGGTCTGGAGCAGACCCGGCTGCGGGACGTAGGCGATGTCCGGGGCGTTGCCGGCCTGGACACGCACGGGGAGCTGCGCCTCGAACTCGCGCGAGCCCTCGTAGATCACGTCGGCGCCCGTGCACTCCTCGAACGGGACCCAGGAGGCGATGTGGGCCTCGTCCTCAGGGGCGGTGATCGAGGTGTAGACCGTGACCTCGGTGCCGCTCAGGTCGCCGTAGTCCGCGTACTCCTCGCAGCCCTCGGCCACCTCTCCGCCGTTGTCACCGCCGCCGCCGGCGTTGCCGCCCTCCTCCTCCGGGGGAGCGGTGCAGGCGGCCAGGACCAGCGCCAGGCCGAGACCGCCGACCACGGCAGCAGTGCCGCGGCCTCGCGTCGTGCTTTTCATCAACGAACCTCCACGTCGTCGTAGGGCGGCGGACCGCCCCGGTTCCGCCTGGGGTTCAGTGACGTGCACTTCCCCGGGCACGCTGGCAATGCAAGCGCTTTCATCGGGGCTCTGCAAGCAGTTGCGGCCACATCCGGGCGACGAAGTGGTAACGATTCCGTCACACGGGGCCGACCGGGTGACACGGGACGGACCGTCGAGGGGCGCGATGCAGCAGATCACGGCGGTCTCGGAACGATTCGGACATGCCGGGCCGCGGACGCCGAGGCGCTCGGGCCGTCCCTGAGCGCTCAGCCGGCGCGGCGCACCGGACGTGCCCGGCGCGCTCCCGGCGCGAGCGGCGGCGGCGGCCCGGTCGACGTGCGGCGCACCAGCTCCGTCGGGTACACGATCTCCTTCGGCGGGGAGAACCCCGCGATCATGTCCAGGACGAGCCGGGCCGCGGCCGCGCCCTGCTCGTCGGCCGCCTGCGCCATCGTCGTGAGGCCGACCAGCTCCCCCATGTCGTGCCCGTCGACGCCGATCACCGAGACGTCCTCCGGGACACGCAGGTTGAGGTCGCGCAACCCGAGGATCGCCCCCATCGCCATCTCGTCCGAGGACGCGAACACGGCCGTGACGTCGGGGGCGTGCGCGAGCAGCTCGTGCACCGACTCCCGGCCGCCGGCGGTGTCGAAGTGACCGTGCACCTCGAGCTCCGGCCCGGGCTCGATCCCGGCCTCACGCATCGCCTCCCGCCACCCCTCCGCCCGGTCCACGGGCGGCGACCACGGCGAGACGTCGTCGGGCGCCCCCGAGATGTGGCCGATGCGCCGGTGCCCGAGGCCGAGGAGGTGCCGGGTGGCGGCCATGGCCGTCCCCCGGTCGTCGAGCCGGACCGTGGTGATGCCGTACCCGCCCCACCCGACGCACACGATGGGGTAGCCGAGCCCCTGGAGGGCGCGGACCTCGTCCTCCTCCAGCGGCAGCCCGACGACGAGGATGCCGTCGACCCGGCGGCGCAGCACGGCCGGGTCCACCCGGTAGGCGCGCCCGGCCGAGCGGTCGATCTCGAACGTGTAGAGCAGGACGTCGAAGCCCTGGGCCCGCAGCGCCCGCTCGGCGCCCTCGATGACGTTGGAGAAGAACCAGCGGTTGATGAAGGGGCTGATGAGGCCGATCGTCCGCGTCCGGCCGGAGGCGAGGCTCGCGGCCGACGGCGACGCGACGTACCCGAGCTGCTCGGCGACGAGCCGGACGCGGTCCCGGGTCGCGGCGTTGACGTTGGGCAGCCCTCGCAGCGCCCGCGACACCGTTGCCGTCGACACGCCGGCGGCGCGGGCGACGTCGTCGATGCCTGCCGCCATGAGCCGGATTGTCCTCCTCGGGCCACCGAGGGTCCACCACGTCGGTCGCCCCCGGGCACGCCGGAGGCGCCCGGGTCACCCGTGCGGCCCCCTGCGCGCCGCGGAGGCGCTGCTCGGAGACCCTGCTCGAGGGCTGCTCGAGGACTGCTCGAGGACTGCTCGGCGAGCTGCCCGAACGGGCAGGTCAGCCCTCGAGCAGGTCCCGCAGGACGGCCAGCGCGCCGTCGTCGTCCCACGCGCCGGTGACCTCGTCCGCGGCGGCGCGCGTGACGTCGTCGGCGTGGCCCATCGCCACGCCGCGGGCGGCCCAGCGCAGCATCTCCACGTCGTTGCGCCCGTCCCCCACGGCGACCGTGCGCGACGGGTCGACGCCGAGCTGCTCGCGCACCACCTCCAGCGCCGTCGCCTTGGACACACCCTTCGGGCTCAGGTCCAGCCACGCGGTCCAGCCCACGGCGTAGGACACCTCGTGCAGGCCGATCCGCTCGACCATCGCGTGGAAGTCCTCGTCGGTGTGCTCGGGGCTGCGGATGACGACGCGGGTCGCCGGCACGGCGCACAGGTCGTCGAAACCGACGGGCGTCACGTGCCCGTCCATCTCCCCGTCCGGGAAGGCCCCGTGGACGAAGAAGCCGCGGCCGACGTCCTCGACGGCGAAGAGCGCGTCGGGCAGCTCCTCGCGGACGAGCCGCAGCGCCGGCCCGGCGTCGAACGTCACCAGGTCGGAGATCCGGTAGCCGGGCTCCTCGTCGTGGACCTCGACCGTGACGGCGCCGTTCGAGGTGACGACGGGCCCGACGTCGATCCCCAGCTCGCGGGCGTAGGGCAGGGCCGAGTGCACCGAGCGCCCGGTCGCGACGACGACGTGGTCACCACCGGCGCGCAGGGCCGTCACCGCGTCGACGATCCCGTCCATGAGCCGCCCCGACCAGTCCAGCAGGGTGCCGTCCAGGTCCAGCGCGACGAGGCGCGGCGCGGCCGGCCGGCCCGCCCCGGTCACGCGCCCACCGGGCGCAGGACCTCGAGGCCGCCGAGGTAGGGCCGCAGCCCGGCCGGGACGTGCACCGACCCGTCCTTCTGCTGGTGGTTCTCCAGGAGCGCCACGATCCAGCGCGTGGTCGCGAGCGTGCCGTTGAGCGTCGCGACCGCGCGCGTCCCGCCGCCCGTGCGCTCCCGCACGCCCAGGCGGCGCGCCTGGAACGTCGTGCAGTTGGACGTCGAGGTGAGCTCGAGCCAGCGCTGCTGGCTGGGCAGCCAGGCCTCGCAGTCGAACTTGCGGGCCGCGCTGGACCCCAGGTCCCCCGCGGCGACGTCGATGACCCGGTACGGCAGCTCCGCCAGCGCGAGCATCTCCTCCTCGAAGGCGAGCAGCCGGGCGTGCTCGGCCTCGGAGTCCTCGACCGTCGTCCAGCTGAACATCTCGACCTTGTGGAACTGGTGCACCCGGATGATGCCGCGGGTGTCCCGCCCGTGGGAGCCTGCCTCGCGGCGGTAGCACGCCGACCAGCCGGCATACCGGCGCGGCCCGCCGGACAGGTCGAGGATCTCGTCCGCGTGGTAGCCGGCGAGCGCGACCTCCGAGGTGCCGACGAGATAGAGGTCGTCGGCCTCCAGCCGGTACACCTCGTCGGCGTGCGCACCGAGGAAGCCGGTCCCGCGCATGACCTCCGGCCGGACGAGGGTCGGGGTGATCATCGGCGTGAAGCCGGCCGCGACCGCCTTGTCCATGGCGGCCATGAGCAGCGCCAGCTCCAGCCGCGCCCCGACGCCGGTGAGGAAGTAGAAGCGCGCCCCGGAGACCTTGGCGCCGCGCTCGGTGTCGATCGCGGCGAGGCGCTCGCCCAGCTCGAGGTGGTCCCGGACCGCGAAGTCCGGCCCGTACTCCGCGGCGAGGTCGCGGGGGGTGCCGACGTGCCGCAGGACCTCGTAGTCGTCCTCGCCACCGCCCGGGACGCCGTCGACGACGACGTTCGCGATGCGCATCGCGACCTCGTCGAGCTGCGCGCCGGCGGCGTCGGCGTCGGCCTGGGCGGCCTTGACCGCCTCGGCGAGCTCCTTGCCGCGCGCCAGGAGCGCCTGCTTCTCGTCGCCCTGGGCCTGCGCGACCTGCTTGCCGAGCCCCTTCTGCTCCGCCCGGAGCTCCTCGAACCGCGTGAGGCCGGAGCGGCGCCGGGCCTCGAGCTCCAGCACCTGGTCGACGAGCGCGGGGTCGTCGCCCCGGAGGCGCTGGCTCGCACGGACGGCGTCGGGGTTCTCCCTCAGGAGGCGCAGGTCGATCACCCCTGGAGGGTATCGACCGGGCCCCGGCCCCTCGACTGCGGCTCAGCGGGTGTTAGGCACGGCACAGCCGACCAGGGCGCGGCGTGACCCGCCCGCCCGTACCGTTCGGTCATGACCTGGGTGGGATGGCTCGTCACCGGCCTCGCGATCGCCCTGGCGACCGTCGCCCTCGTGCTCGTCGTCCGGACGCGCCACGCGCTGCGCGGGCACGGCCTCGACCTCAGCCCGTCCGCGGCGGGCCCGGGCGCCGAGGGCACCGCGGCCACCGCGGACACCGACGCGGCGCACGTCCGCGTCGCGTTCGTCGCCAACCCCACCAAGCCCGGGGTGCCGGAGCTGCGGGACGCCGCCGTGCAGGCGTGCGCGGCCCGCTATCTGCCCGAACCGCTGTGGTTCGACACGACCGCCGAGGACCCCGGGATCGGGCAGACCCGGCAGGCCCTGGAGCAGGGCGCACAGCTCGTCGTCGCGATCGGCGGGGACGGGACCGTGCGGGCCGTGGCCGAGGGGCTCGTCGGCACGGGGGCGGCGATGGGGCTCATCCCCCAGGGCACCGGCAACCTCCTCGCGCGCAACCTGGACCTCCCCATCGGGGACGTCGACGCGCTGCTCCGGATCGCGCTGACGGGGACGGACCGGAGCCTGGACGTCGGCTGGCTGACGATCGTCCGCGACGAGTCGCAGGTCGAGGACGTCGTGGCCGAGGCCGACCCAGCCGCCGTCGACCCCGCGGAGACGCCGCCGGACGCGGTGGAGCCGGCGCGCGACCACATCTTCCTCGTCATGGCGGGCGTCGGGTTCGACGCGGCCGTCATGGGCGACACCGACGAGGACCTCAAGGCCCGCGTCGGCTGGGTCGCCTACGTGTTCTCGGGTCTGCGCCACCTCGGCGGCCGCCGGATGCGCCTGGCGCTGTCCTACGACGACGGGCCGTGGCGCGCGGTCCGGCTGCGCAGCCTGATCTTCGGCAACGTCGGGCGCCTCCCGGGCGGGATCACCCTCATCCCCGACGCCGCGGTGGACGACGGCCTGCTCCACGTCGGCGCCATCGACGCGCGGGCCGGGATCCTGGGCTGGGCCCGCGTCGCGGGCGACGTCACGCTCCAGCGGTTCGGCATCCGGGCCCGTCAGGTCGACGGGGCGCTCGGCCGGATCGAGCACCACGACGTGAAGCAGGTGCGGGTGCGCTCGCGCGACCCGCAGCCGGTCCAGGTCGACGGCGACACGATCGGCGAGGCGCTCGAGCTGCACGCGCGCATCGAGCCGGGCGCGCTCGTCGTCCGCCTCCCGCTGGAGGACGACTCCTGAGCCCTGATCCACCGGCCTG